>JAUMVG010000034.1 GCA_030530315.1 Clostridia bacterium
AGGAGCACGAACTCGCTTGTTCGTGCCCCTCGTTGCCCTATCTTAGTGACATTGAGCCTGACCCGCGTCATGCCGGACTGCAAGACGCTTCCCAATGACAGGCTGCGATGTGGCGATAAGATATACCAGCGCAGCATCAACCCGGTGTACGCGCAGAACCTGCACGTCGGATACACCGTCTATCTGTCAGACATCACCGACCGAGAAAACCTGATCGAACAGCAGCGCCGCAAAAGTGTGGAGCTGAAGGCGCTGACCCAGCGCCTGGCGAAGGCCAACGCCGAGCTGGAGGCATACGTCCGGCAGGCCGAAGCGCTGTCGGACTACGAGGAGCAGCGACGCATCGCCCGTGCCATACACGACGACGCCGGGCACGCCATAACGGCGCTGAACACCCTGTCTCAGATGTGTCTGCAGCTTGGTCATAGCGATCCGGAACGCTATGAGGAGCTGGTAGACGAGGGGATCTCGCTGTGCGGGAATGCGCTAAAGGCGCGTGAGAAGTGCCAGTGTGCCTCCCTGCGGGAGATGCTGGAGATCTTCCGGGATGAAAGTCCCTTTCCTACCGAACTGGTCATCGATGGGGATGAGCCTGCATTCGCCGCATCGCTCTATGATGTTATCGACAGGGTCTGCAGGGAGGCCTATCACAATACGCTTTCCCATTCCCTGGCGGACAAGCTGACGATTGAGGTCTGCATGGCGCCGGAGGTCCTGCGGCTACACATCACGGACAACGGCTGCTTCCGTGGAACGCTTGAGAAGGGTTTTGGGCTGACGACGATGGAAGAAAACGTCCGCGCTTCGGGCGGAACAATTGCCTTTGAAGCGGAGGAAGGCAGGGGCTTTGGGATTTCGGCGGAATGGAGGCTGATACAATGAGCGAAAGGATCAGGGTATTACTGGCGGACGATCATCCCATCATGACAGAGGGATTGAAGCTGACCATCAGCGCATGGAGCGAATTTGAAGTCGTCGGCATTGCAACAGACGGGCAGCGGGCGGTTGAGATGTGCCAATCGTTGTCGCCCGATCTTATCATACTGGACATGCAGATGCCCAGGCTCTCTGGCCCAGAGGCAATCGAGCGGATCCGGAGGGATCATCCTGGGGTCAGAACCGTGGCGCTGACCACCTTCGACGACGCTGATACCGTGGCCCACGCCATGGAGGCCGGCTGCAACGGCTTCCTTTTGAAGGTGATCGCGCCTGAAAAGCTGAGGGCTTCGCTGCTCTCCATCGCGGGCGGAATGAATGTCTATGACGATGAGGCCATGTCCCACCTGAAGATGAACTTAAGCCAAAGGCCGGAGGTGGACTTTTCGCCCAGGGAGCTGGAGATGCTCGGCTATGTCTGCCGCGGCATGACCAACGCCGAGATCGCGGACAGGCTGAACCTTCGCCCTGGAACGGTCAAGAATATGATCTCCCTGCTGCTCAACAAGACCGGCTGCATCAGCCGGGCCCAGCTGGCCCGCTATGCCGCCGATAACCGCCTGACTGACTAAAAGACAATTAAATGCAGAAATACAGTGCCGAATGGAATGACCATCGGCACTGTTTATTTGCAGCCGAATCTAATATAATAATGTAGTGATATATACTTTTTTTAAATCTGCCGCGCTGGATTTTGCTTTGGCTATCCTGTCTTGCTGTGGCCTTGAGAGGCGGAATCCCGGGGTGTGCTTCCGGCACGTCTGCCGATCCTGACGCGGGCGCGGTCACCTTGTGCGACGGGTTGGAACGCGGGATCCTGCCCGGGGCGCGGGCGGTGCTTCGGCATTAATCACACGACACCGTGATCGGGAGGAGGGCATGAAAAATGGCAAGTGAAGCCTCCGGAGCGCGGACGCAGAGCTGGCGGGAGCGCGTGGAAGCGGCCGAAAGCATAAGCGAGCTTCGAAAGCTGTTGATTGCGCTGCGTGGCAACGCTGTCGGGTGGTCCAGGTTTTTCTCGGATGAAATGATCTCCCGGGGAATAAAGACGCAGGACCTCGTCCCTCTTTGCGGCGTCACGCGGCAGACCGTCTCGCGCTGGAGGAACCAGAACATACTTCCCCGCAGCCGCGAGCAGTTCATCAACATCGCCATGGCCTTTGGAATGACGCAGGATGAGACCAACCACATGCTGCAAAGGTATGGCCTGCATCCCAGGCTGTATTCCCGGAATATCCGCGATGCGGTGCGCATTTACGCCATTGAAAGTCGGGTGAAGCGGACCGATGAGGCTGTCCGCCACGACAACTTCCCCTACGGATACGTGCGCGCGCTGGATGAACGCCTGAACCGGATACTGGAGCGCTGGTCGACGGAGGACAGGACGGGCAGGTATGCGGAAACCTGGCGCGTGACCGACATGCTCGGACAAATCACCAGCACGGACGAGTTGGAGGAATACCTGCTGTCAAATTTGAGCGCCTTCCCCAGGGCGCCCTACCAGAAGCTGTCGCACTGGATCGACACCTTCATCGATATGCAGGATGGCGGGGATACGTCCATCCACGCACTGGTGGAATCGGGCGTATTCGACACCCGGTTCAATAACCTGATTTCCGGCCTGAAGCAGCACGGAGAGGTTCCGCCGCGGGAGATGCTGATCGTGCTGGGCATACGGTTCAATATGACGGTGGAGATGCTGGACCGCATGCTTGCGCTGGGCGGCGGAGAGCCCCTGTGCGCGCGGATCCCAGAGGAGATGGCGCTGATCTTCGCCATACGCAGCGCCCACCTCTACAACCCCGTGATGGAATATGACATTGCGCTGCGCCTGCGCGGCCATGCCCGGAACCGGGAGATCCGCAGCCGGGCGGAGGGCATCCTCCGGGATTACGACAGGATCTGGGGCACGGGGGAACCGAAGGTCGTCGAATACGGAGACCTGGCGGGCTTCGTGCGCTATGTTTTGAAAAAACTGGAGAGGGAATTGCCCGGCGCGGCTGAAAAATACTGCCCGATGTAACATTTCTTTGGAAACACGCGTGATGGCGGCGGTATGATGGTTACAGATAAAGGAACCGTCGACCGCGCAGGCGCGGTTCGAAACGCAAAGATGGGAGGGCGCTGTCCATGACGGATAAAAAGATCAACGAGTTCCTGCGCATCTGCTTTGAGAAGCCCTGGCGCATCGTCGAACCCCTGTATGTCGGCGAGGGAGAATGGGGCACGAGGCTTTTTTCGATCCGCGATGATGACGGGACTCTGTGCGCCCTGAAATATGTGCCTTCGCCGGCAGCGCGGAGCGGGGAGATCCGTCGGGAGGCCGAAACCATGCGCCTGTTGTGTGAGGCTGACGGATTGCTCCATCTGGAGGAATTCATTTTGCTGGACGACGGCGACGTGTGCGCGCTGCTCATTCGCATGGAAAAATGCGTCTCCCTGGCCCAGATCATGGACGAGGAGGCGGTGACGCCGGAAGAGGCGGAGAAGATCTCGGTCGACCTTTTGAGGGGGATATGCTCCTGCCATGCCAGCGGCGTGGCGCATCGGGACATCAAGCCCCAGAATATCTTTCGCGACCACAGGGGGCGCTATCTGGTGGGCGATTTCGGAATCTCGCGGGTGATGACGCCCGACGTCAGCCTGACAGCCACCGTGCGCAATCTCTGTACGCCCCTCTATGCGCCGCCGGAGGTCATCAGGGACTGCGCAACGGACTGGTTCCGGGTGGACGTGTACGCGGTCGGCCTGGTGATGTATCAGCTGTACAACGAGGGCCTCCTTCCCTTTGGGCCGCGCGGCCAGGATGCGCTGATCCGTCGCCGCTGTGACGGAGACGACTTCCCTATGCCGGTGATGGCGCCGGACGCGGTCGCGTCGGTCATCCGGAAGGCGCTTCAATACGCGCCGGAGGATCGCTATGCCGATGCCCCGGAGATGGCGGAGGACCTGGAGCGCGCCTTCGGCGGGGCAGAGCCCGTGGCAATGGACGCGTATCTGCGCGATACGGCGCTGCGTGCCTATGCGGAAGGAGACGCAGAGCGGGCGTGGCGCATATTCTCGTCCCGCGACGGGCGCGAATGGGCTCGGCGGGGCATGGGGTTGTGCCTGTTCTATGGAGCCGGTGTGGACCGGGACGCGCCGAAGGGCGTGGAATTCCTCAGGGACAGCGCTGATTCGGGCGATCCCGAAGCAGCCTGCTGCCTGGGGATGTACTATTTCAGCTCGGACGAGCGCGACTATGTCCGCGCGGCGCAGTACTTCCGCCGGGCCGCGGAGGCGGGCAGCGCGGAGGCACAGTTTCGCCTGGGCTACTGCCTGACGGAGGGTCTTGGCGTCGACGCAGATGCCAGGGAAGCGGCGGCGTGGTTTGAAAAGGCGGCGGTCCAGGGCCACATGGGGGCCCGGACTTATCTGGCCCCCGATCAGAAGCTCTGGGAAGCGTTCGACTGGATGCCTGTGGACGGCGGGCAGGCGCTCCAGATCACGCGGTGTCGCCGGATCGAAGATGGGACCGTTCGCATTCCTCAGAGCGTTGAAGATAAGCCGGTGGTCTCTCTGGGCGCCTATCTGTTCGTCGAGGCCCATCCTCAAAGTGATTCCACCGACCACAAGCCCACGCTGTACACCCAGACGCGGGAGGACATCCGGCGCATCGAACTGCCGCGGCAGCTGAGGGAAATCCACCCGAAGGCGCTGTACGGCTGCACGGCGCTTGAGGAGATCGCGCTGGCGGAGGGAAACGCCTGTTTCAGGATGGCGGAGGGCCTGCTGTACACGGCGGACGGGAAGACGCTGGTCAAGTGCCCGGCGGCGGCGCGGGAAATCGCCATTTCCGAACAGACGGAGGCCATCGCGGACCGCGCGCTGTTCGGCTGTGCCGGACTGACGAGGATCGATTTGCCGTCCTCTCTTCGGACAATCGGCAGGGCGGCCTTTTGCGGGTGCGCCTCCCTGGAGACGCTGGAGCTTCCCGAGGGTCTCGAGGAGATCGGCGACGAGGCATTCACCTTCTGCAAAAGCCTGAGGCAGGTATCCTTCCCCGGGAGCGTCAGGCGGGTCGGCGAACACATCCTCTCCTGGCGCTATGGCACGCTGCCAATCTGCCCGGAGGGTTCGCTGATGGCGTCGTATCTCTCCGAATACTGCCCATACGACACGAAGACACCGCCTTCGGATGAATCTGCACAGGCGGTCGGGGCCGCTATCCTTCGCGCGATGGTGCTGCTGGCGTTCGCTTACGCGCGGCATCCGGAGGGCGTGCCTCGCACAAGCGGCTCCTATGGACTGGTCATGCAGGCCCGGAAGCTGCTTCTTGCGGAGGGAGGAGAGGCGGCGGTGGCCCTGGCGCTTTCGATGTTTGCCACGCAATACCCTCAGTATGTTGAGGAACTCAAGGGATACTGGCGCGAGGACGATGGATGACAACGGCCTGTCAGGAGGAAAACATGATGTGGAAAAATCATTCAGCGGAGCTGGACATTGCCGCCTATTCGCCCGCTTTGGGGCATCTTCTGGAGGTCGTCACGGAAACTGCCGTGGAGCACAGATACAGGCAGCTCGGCGAGGGGAACCTGCTGCATGCGCTTTTGACGCTGAACTACAACAGTATTGAATTCCAGTCCCTCGACAAAGACGCACAGGCCGACCTCGTGAGCGCCCGCGCGATGCTGGAAAATCACCGCGCCCCGGGCGTATCCGTATCGGATTGCCGAAATACCTTTGCTGAAACGCTCCTGTCCGGCCGCGTGGAGCTGAATCCCTTCGCCCGGGAGAGCTGGCGGGACGGCGCGGCGGAGGTCCTCGAGGCCCTGCCGGAGGGCGCGGGCGTGGCCGCCTTGCTGTCCGGCCTGTTTGAAAGCGCGGATCGCCTGGAGGACGGCTCGCTGCTGGAGGGGCTCTTCGACAGCGGGGCGCTGCTGAAGGCGCTGGCGCAGGTCCAGATCCGGGTGTCCCTGTTTGGCGACAGGGAGGCGCTGGATCAAAGCCAGTTCCGCAAGCGGGCTCTCTTCCTGCTGAACTCGGCCCTGAGCATCGCCGCCAGGACGGGGGAGGCGCGGCTCCAGCCCTACCACCTGCTGCTCTCGCTGGCCGCGGCGAAGGACACCTATGCGCGGCTGGTGCTCAAGAAGATGGGCCTCGCCTTCGACATCACGCTCCAGGACTACCTGGGAACGCTGTACGCCTCCGGCGACGAAAATGCCGTGCCGCTCAAGCCGGTCCGCGGGAGCTTTTCCGATCGAAGTATCGCCGTGCTGGAGGATGCCGCCAAGGCAGG
Organism: Clostridia bacterium; assembly: GCA_030530315.1. Classification (GTDB taxonomy): domain Bacteria; phylum Bacillota; class Clostridia; order Christensenellales; family Aristaeellaceae; genus UBA2862. The sequence continues at coordinate 6,215 of JAUMVG010000034.1, forward strand.
CACCTCCGCGGGCAGGCCGCAGATCGGCGAGCGGGAACTGCTGTCGGCGCTCTCGGGCTGCGAGGACCCGAAGCTGAATTACGTGGCGGGCAGCGTGCTGCGCATGGATTGGAACCTGCTTGCAGAGCTCCTGCGCGACACCGACGAGCCGGAGGTGATCGAGCCCCGCCTGCCCCGGGAAGCCTGCGAATGCACAAATCTCACCCTCAAGCACGGAAGCCCCACCATTCGGGAGCCGATCCTTCAGCCGATCATTCGCGCCTTTTTCCGGCGCAAGAACAGAAATGTGCTCCTCTACGGCGACAGCGGCGTGGGCATGAGCACCGTGGGCGAGATGCTGGCCAGCGTGCTGGCCGAGGGCCGCTTCTCCGCCCTGGCCCAGACCCACGTGATCCGCTTCGACCTGACCTCTCCGCCCCCGGAGCAGTACGAGTCCGCGGTGGAGAAGGTGCTGGGCTTCATGGAGGAGGAGCCGGAGCGCATCTGCTTCCTGGAGGGCTTCGGACCCTATTTCTGCGATCACTTCGCCTCCTGCGCCCGCCGTTTTTCCAGAAACGAGTACCGCCTGGTGGTGTGCGTCAGCAAGGCGGACTACACCCGGCTCCAGAACATGTCCGAGGTGCTCTCGGACTTCATAGAGCCCGTCGAGGTGACCGAGCCCAACCTGGCGACCGCCGTGCAGATGACGGAGAACGCGCTGGCGGCCATCGAGGCGGAATACGGCGTCACCTTCGCGAAGAACGCGGCGCAGACGGCCTGCCGCATGGCGGGGGACTACCTGATCTCCCAGCGCTTCCCGAAGAAATCCATCGAGCTGCTGACCCGCACCGCCGCGGACGTGGCGGCGGACGCGGAGATGAAGGGGCTCGTGGACCGGACCGTGAAGAAGGAGGACATCGCCAAGCGGCTGAGCGCCCAGACGGGCCTGCCGGTGGAAACGATCCTGGGCACCGGTGCGGACAAGGACTACGTGTACCTGCTCAGCCAGACGGTGGTCGGCCAGGACGTGGCGGTGGGCAAGGTCGCGGCGCGGCTGGACCTCATCCAGAAGGGCATGGTGGACAAGAAGGCCCCCGCCGCGGTGTTCGTGTTCGCCGGCCTGTCCGGCACGGGCAAGACCGAGCTGGCCAAGCAGATCGCCCAGATCTATTCCTCCTCCCGAAAGCTGATCACCTTCGCCATGGCGAACTTCGGCGAGAGCCACTCCGTGTCCCAGATGATCGGCACGCCCCCGGGCTATGTGGGCTATGAGGAGGGCGGCAAGCTGATCAACGACCTGAACCGAGATCCCTATTCCGTGGTGCTGCTGGACGAGATCGAAAAGGCCCATCCGGCGGTGTGGGACCCCTTCCTGAACCTGTTTGACGAGGGCGTCATCACCGACATGCGCGGCGTCACGGCGTCGGGCAGCCAGGCCTTCTTCGTGCTGACCAGCAACATCGGCCAGTACGACATTACCCGGATGCTGCGGGAGGGCCGGCCGATGGACGAGATCTCCCAGACCGTGGAAAAGCAGTTCGTGGAGCACGTCCACTTCAAGACCGGGCAGCGTTGCTTCCGACCGGAGTTCATCGGCAGAATCATGCGCCGCGGCGGCATCGTGGCCTTCAACGCGCTGTCCGAGGAGGCCCTGCGCGGCATCGCCCGGCACATGTTCGACAAGGTGGCCCGGGATTATTCCGGCGTCCACGAGAGCAAGCTGATCTGCGACGACGCGGTGATCAACATGATCGCCCATATGGTCTATGAGGAGAACGAGGAGACCATACGCCACAAGGGCGACGGCTACTACGGCGGGCGACGGCTGGACATCATGATGAACGAGCATGTGACGAACAAGCTGGCCGCCCAGATCCGGCAGCTCGCGGGCGCGCCGATGGTGCGCGTCATCCTGAACGGCAGCAAGACGGAGCTGGTGCCGGTGTTCAGCGACGGGGATATGCAGCAGATCATGCAGCAGCGCCGCATTCACCTGCTGGACCGCGTCAACCGGCGCTTTGCGGACATCGTCTCCCTGCCGGACGACGCCTTCGACGAACTGGACGAGGACAAGCTCAAGACGCTGGACAGCCTGCTTTCGCAGATCCAGTCGATCCACTGACATGAACCGGCAGCGCAAACGGAGGGAATGCGTATGAAGGTTTCGGAACTTGGCGGCCAGGTTGTCGGCGGCGGGCGATACAAGCTGCTGTCGCGGCTGGGCAGCGGCAACTTTGGAACGGTCTACCGTGCCCACGAGCTGTTGAACGGCAGCTTCGTTCGCGAGGCAGCGCTGAAGCTCTATTCGCCGGAGGCCACGGCCTCGGGCAACGTGGAGGGCATGCTGCGGGACTGCACCCTGCCCGCCCGAATCCTCGGCTCGGACGCCCCCATCGAGGTCAAGCGCCACTTCGTTCAAATATATGGCTTCGGCACGCTGGACACCCCCGCCGGGGAATGTGCCTATGTCTCGATGGAGCTGGTGCGCGGCGGGACGACGCTGGAGAAGAAGATCCAGCGCAACAAGGACCTGGGCATACTGCCGCAGGAGGACGAGATCATCGACTACATGCGCCAGTTCTTCACGGCGCTGTCGGCCGCCCACGCGGCAGGGGTGCTCCACCGGGACATCAAGGGTGCCAACATCATGCTCCACAACGGCGTCGTCCGCGTGATGGATTTCGGCATGGGCGCCTGGGTGGACGACCCAGGGGCACAGCTCAAGACCACGATGAGCATTTACGCGCCGGAGAACTTCGAGGGGCGGTATACGGTCGCCTCGGATCTCTACCAGGCGGGGCTGATGTTCCTGGAATTCTACACGGGCGTCTCGCCTTTCGCGGAGCGCTTCGGGTCCGGCGGCATGGCGGCGGAGAAGGAAAAGCGGCGCAGCTTCGCGTTCCGCGGCGGGGCAGCCTATAAGGGCGCGAACATCTCCAGGAAGGTGGACAACGTCCTCAAGGGCTGCCTGGAATACCTTGAGGTCATGCGCTTCCAGTCGGCGCAGGAGGTCCTGGCCGCGCTGGAGACAGACGACCTGAAGTCCGGTATACGCGCCCTGAAGGCCCGGGACTTCGCCGAGGCCGAGCGCATCGCCCGGACGCTGACGGAGCAGCCCAACCAGACGGAGGAAAAGCGGATCCACGCCCACATGCTGCTCTCGCGGTCCCTGAAAGGACTGGACAAGCCGGACGAGGCGCTGACGGAGGCCAGGATGGCGCTGGCCATTGCCGAACAGTCTGGGCTCGCGGCCCGGGACTGCGCAGCCTGGAACCGGATCATCGATTCCATCACGGTGCTGTACCTGCAGAGCGGCCAGGCGGGCATGGCCCGGATCTACGAAAAGAAGAAGCGGTGACCTGGAGGTGACGACCATGGAATTCAAGCCGAGGACCCTTCCTCCGGGACTGGAGGAAAACACCACGCCGGAGGAGCAGATGGCCCTTTTGATTCGGCGGAAACGAGTGCAGGAGGAAAAGCTTATCGCCCGCATCAAGGCTGAGCAGAAGAGCCGCGCCGAGCTGCTGACCCAGCTGGCGCTGGATATCCACCGGAAGCGACACTACCCCTATGCCGATTCGTTCCGCAGTCTCTCCGCGATACTGGAAAAGGCGGGCGTACGGATCGTGACCTATGAGGGAGAGGATCTCACAGACCGGATGCGGGAGGAGCTGAACATCGTTCAGTGGCTCCCTCCCAACGGCGATCCCCTTGACCGGGTGGTGGAGGCCTTTGAACCGGAGATATACGTCGATGAGGCCATCGTCCATCGCGCCAGGCTGATCTGCCGGGAGGGCGGGGCGGCTGTGGAGCCGGAATCTCCTGTTGTGGAGCCGGAACCCTCCGCGGCAGAGACTTCCGCTTCGACATCGCCGAAGACGCCGCCGAAGAACCTGGGGAGCGTCAGCAGGAAGCGCCTCAAAAAGAAGAAGAAGGCCGGCAGGCGATGAGCCCGTCAGGACATACACAGGAAATCATAGAATTGGAGGGTTCAAACCATGAAGATCAGCAAGGCTGTGGGCATCGATCTGGGCACGACCAACAGCGTGATCGCCATGATCGGCAAGGACAATGAAACCATCATCTGCCGTGCGGACAAGACCGGGCAGAAGACGTTCCCGTCGGTGGTCGTCTATGATAAAAAGTCCGACCGCCTGCGCTCGGGTCGCTTCGCCTTCAACGCCCGCGGCACGGCCAAGGAGCCCATCGTGTCCATCAAGAGCCACATGGGCGACCCGAACTACACAGCGACCACCGGCGGAAAGGTACTCACGCCCATCGAGGTCTCGGCGGAGATCCTGCGCACCATGAAGGAGGAGATGCAGGCGCAGCTGAACGCCATGCCGGATTACGCGGACTACGTGGTGGACCGGGCAGTCATCACCATCCCGGCGTACTTCCTGGCGGCGGCCCGCGAGGCCACCACCAAGGCGGGCGAGCTGGCCGGGCTGGAGGTGGAGATCACCCTCCCGGAGCCGACTTCCTCGGCGCTGTACTACTGCCGCAAGAACGGTATCGACAACGGTACCTTCCTGGTCTACGACCTGGGCGGCGGCACCTTTGACGTGTCCATCGTCCAGTTTACCGAGGGCAACGCCCATGTGGTGGGCATCGCCGGCAACAACTACCTGGGCGGAGACAACCTGGACGCCGAGCTGGCGAAGTACCTGCTGGAGGAGATCCAGAGCGACGAGGATTCCGACTACGAGCTCGACCTGGACATCTATGGCGACGAGGAGGACAAGCGCCGCTTCCAGAAGCTGAAGCTGGTGGCGGAGAACATCAAGAAACGCCTGAGCTACGAGGACGAGTACATCGTCGAGGAGTCCGGCGTGTTCACCGACAAGGCCGGCGTGCCCGTCAACCTGAACCTCACGGTGACTCGCGCGAAATTCGAGGAGCTCATCCGGCCTCTGCTGGACTCCACTCTCGATGAGTGCCGGAAGGCCCTGGCCAGCGCGGAGGAGAAGCATGGCGTGACCCTGGACAAGATCGACGGCGTGCTTCTGGTGGGCGGCAGCACCCACGTGCCGGTGATCGCGCAAATCATCGAGGAGGCGTTCACCTCTCCGGGCCTGCCTGTTCACACGAAGATGCCCAAGCCCCTCAAGGACGAGCCGGACATGGCGGTGGGCTATGGCGCGGCGATGGCCGCGGCGAACTTCGGCATCAAATATGTGAACGAAGGAGAAGCGGGTGGGGAGAATCCCTCCGGCAAGCCCTCCTACGCGCCCCAGTTCAACCCCGCCGAGGGTTACGGCGGGCTCTCCAGCGTGTCGGGCAAGCTGAATGTGTCCGGCGGCAGCCTGCCGGACGCCGTCGTGGCCGTGGTGACGCGGGTGTACGACGGTTTCGAGGAGGAGTATCCCGTGCAGGCTGACGGCAGTTTCGCCTTCGAGGAGCTGACCGCCGAGGAGGAGCCGGAGATCTACCGCTGCAAATTTGTGGCCGGCAAGGAGGTGCTGGCCGAGGCGGAATTCGACGCGACGCCCATAGGCACCGTCGCCCCGCCGGTCACGCTTTCGCGCAATTACTACATAGAGACCATCAACGAGAACACGGGCCGCAGCGAATACGTGCTGCTGATGGAGAGCGGACTGGAGCTGCCGATTTCCCGCGATTACGAATTCACCACCAACAGCACCAACCGCTTCTTTGCCACGCTGCGCTTCTTTGAGGAAAAATCTTTCCTCAAGCAGATCGACATCGAGTTTGACACACCGGTCATGCCCGGAACGCCCATCAAGCTCTCCATCTCCTGCGACAAGAAGAGCATCTTCTCCGTCAGCGCGGAGGTCGCGGGGCTGACGCAGAATGCGGAGTTCAAGGCTTCGCCCGCGCCGGAGATGCCCGATGAGAAGGCGATCTCCAACGCTTACGACGCCGCCATGGACGGGGCTTCCATGAACCCGAACCGCGGCGCACAGATCAGGGACCAGCAGAAGGCGAAGCGCATCGCCACCGGCATCCGCGAGGCCATGTCGGAGAACGACGCCGTGAAGGCCACGAATCTGATGGAGCAGCTCAAGGAGATGGGCAAGCAGCAGGACACGGTTCGGCTGGAGCCCGATCAGGATCGCTTCAACGCCCTGGTGGCTGAGGTGGAGGAGCTCAACGCCAACGCCCCCAAGGGCGGCGCGGAAATTGCCGCGGAGATCCGGAAGGCCGCTGCGGCCGGAAGCCGGGCCTATGAGGACAGCGACCAGGAAGCGCTCTCGGGAGCCGTGGATCGGCTCAACAAGCTCAAGGAATCGCTGAAGGAGAAGGACAATGGCGGCGGTGGAGGGAACCCGCCGGAGCCGGAGCAGTGGCAGCTGTGTGGGGCGATTGCGTATCAAACTGGCCAGTATATCGAGCAGGCCATCGCGAAGCGCGACCGGGGCGAACTGCCCGCGAAGTTCTGTGCTGAGTACCTCGATCCGCAGCAGGTGGCTCGGGACCAGCAGACGCTCAGGCGTGTCATGCAGAAGTGCATGGGCGAGTGCCGCATGCTGCATAAGAAGGACTGCCGCGAGACCTGCGAGATGTGGAATCCCCTGGTGGAGCTTTACAAGAAGTGGCACGAGGTTGCCAACCTTAGCGGCATCCCGACGAAGAACATAGGCTTCTGATTGACAAGGAGGTGTCTCCATGAATTGCCCTGTATGTTCAGCAATGGTCGCGCCGGTTGAGACGCAGTGCCCGAAGTGCGGCGCGAACCTGACGGAGTACGCCCAGGTCTGCTACATGCCGGACCGGCTTTTCAACCAGGCTCTTTCGAGGATGCGGCACCGGCGCTTTGCCGAGGCGGCTGAGCTGCTGTGCCGCGCCGCGGGGCTGCGGCCGAACGACAGGGAGATCCTCCTGGCCTGGAGCGAAGCCTGCGCCCAGGCCGGGGATCATGCCGCCGCCGCCCGGGTGCTTGAGGGGGCCCTGGAGTATTTCAGCGACGACGTCATCGTTGATCTGTTTCAGCGTGAAAACGACCTTGCGGAGGAGGGCTGATCATGGCGGACAACCTCTTTGAACTGTTGAACGCACCGACTTCGCTGAAGCCGAAGGACCTGGCGACGCACATTCGCATGCAGGTGTCCCTGCCGGAGGAGACGCGGAACAACTGCAGCCGCGACCTCTTCCGCATGGACATCAAGCTCATGAGCGAGCTGACCACCTGCCGCTACGGCAGGAAGATGCCCAAGGAAGAGGATCCGGAGTACCTGGCGTTCTGCGAGGCCATCGCCTTCAAGGGCGTCGAGCCGATTCCCTATCGCTTCTTCGCGTCGGAGTTTGCAGCGTTGAAGGCGCAATCCAGGGATTATAAGGCGGCAGTTTCTGCCGTCACCGAGCCGTGGCGGGTCCAGGCCTATGCCGCCCAGTATCTGCGCATGGCGCAAAACGCGGAAACCGGCAAGCCCGAAAGCGCGAGCCAGCTCTGGCACACGGCCGTCCGGTATTACAAGAAGTTCTTCGCCGGGGCGAGCGTGGAGGAAAGCTATTCCTTCCAGTTCGCCCCGGATGATGACGCGCGGGAGGCGTGCCGCCGGGCCTGGAACGACTTCCTGAAAAACCAGATCGAAGCGCTGGTGGCGCGGCGCAGGGATTACATCAGCCGCCAGAACACGAAGTCGGCCGAGGCCTGCCTGAAGGTGCTCTCCTACAAGGAGGTCAAGGCCATCGTTCCGGACGCCTACGACAAGGCAGTGAAGGAGGGCTTCGCGCCCTATGTCTCCGCCATCAAGTCCGCGGCGACCCTCGATAAGGCCGGGGAGATGTATAAGAACTGCCCCAAGACCCTGCTGGAGCTCGATGAGGACCACGAGCTGGAGATCGCCATGCTGACGGCCATCGGCGCCGAACTCAATCGTCGAAAGGCGGTCAAGGGGCCGGCAAAGGCCGTGCCGGTGTGGCTCGAGAAGCTGGAGGCGAAGAAGCTTTACACCGCCGGCGCGGTCATGGTCAAGATCGAGGCCAAGTCCCTGTACGAGGCGTGCGCGGACTACGTCCGCTTTGCGCTGGAATCTGAGGACGCGGACATCCTCCAGTGCGCCTGCGACATCTGCGCCGCCGATAACTTCCCCGACGATGTATTCATCGGAAAGAGCAACGATGGAGACCTGTATCGGCCCGGCATCGCGCCGATCCTGGTTGGCAACCTTACCGATGCCTTGGCGAAGAAAATGCTGACGAAGCTGAACGCGACCAGTGCAGCCAACTTTGCCCAGAAGATCATCCCCGTGTGCAGGAAGCTGGGCTATAACGAATCCGCCTATGCCGCGGTCACACGGGCCGTCAACTACATGGGCTCCCGAAAGGCCGACCCGGAAATCATACTGGCGTATCTGAGGAAATTCAATGCCAATACCCCGCTGCAGGACCCCAATTGCCCGACAGTCGAGGCGTTGATCCGGAATATCGAAGGTGATCCGGGAGTCAAGCTGCTGAAGGAGCTGGCGGAGACCAGTTGCACCAACTCGAAATACCCCAGCCTCGTCGACAAGATACTGGATTATGTCAAAAAGAATGGCGATGAGAGGGTCAATGGCGAAAGCTTCGAGGACCTGGCCCGAAGGGTGCTGCTCAATGAGTTCGTGGGCTGCGCAAACCAGTACCAGAGCAGCCAGAGCGAGACGCTGATGAACTGCCTGAAGAAGCTGGCGCAATTCCTCAAATATAGCACGCAGGTCCCCACGAGCGGTGAAAAACTGACTGTGGGTGACGTGATGAAGAGCATCCAGGGGTCGGCCGAGCTGGAGAGCTTCAAGAAGCTCACCAACGCGAGCACGGGCTCCAGGGAAGAGAACGCCGCTGTGAAGGAAATCACCAAGCTTGCGCGGTCGAAGGGCTCCACCGAGGTGCAGGGCACCACCCTGCTGGAGCTGGCCCAGAGGGTGCTGATCAATACCTATGTGAGCAACGCCAACGCCTATCAGAGCAACCACAGCAGCTGCGGCAGGGAAACCATGCACATCATCGCCGACTTTCTCCCCGCGGACACCAAGCTGCCCGGCGCCGGTAAAAAGACCGTGCGCGAGTTCGACGATCAGATCCAGCCCCTGCAGGCCCTGAGCGAGATCCAGGGACGCATCCAGAACGAGAGCTTCACCGAGTCGGACATCATGTGTCTGAGCTGGTACGTCAACAACCTGCCGGATTTCGACCTGGGAGGCAAGTCCTTCCGGGAGGTGGCGAACTCCTTCCTGCATGCCATGCTGGTCGTGTGCGCCAACAATGTCCAGCGCAGAAACGCATACGGCAGCAGCAAGTGGGGCGACATGATGGTGCTCCTGATTGCCCTGGGCCCTGCGGTTCCAAAGCAGGAGTCAGAGGCGCTCTTCAACATAATCCAGCACTTCAATATCTCCTTCACCAAAAGTGCTGAAAACACCTTTTCGCCGCTTTACAAGCCCTTCGGCAAGGTGGAAAAGCACGGCGGCGGGTATGGCGGAGGTGGCGGCTACCATGGCGGAGGTGGCGGCGGCGGAAGTCATGGCAGGGTTCCGGCCGTCGGACGGGTCATCGCAGCGCTGCTGGTGCTGGCCATACTGGCACTTGCGGTGTGGGGGATCACGACCAGGGTCAAAAAGCGCTCGCAGGCTTCTGACGACAGCGCCAAGAATGCCTTGGAGGCGACGGCTGTAATGGCCGTCGCTTCCTCTAATGAGGACAGGACCGACGCTCCCACCCGGACTCCGAAGGGGAAGGAGATCGCTGCGACGATGGTCAAACCGACAAGTACACCTAAAACTGAGACGACGGTCAAACAGACGAATACGCCAAAGGCTGAGACGAGGGCCGAACCGACGACTGCCCCGACAGCCAAACCAACGGCAGCTCCAACTGCCGAACCGACGACTGCTTCGACAGCCGAACCGACGGCAGCTCCAACTGCCAAACCGACGGCGGTTCCAACAGCATCCCCAACGGCAAAGCCGACGGCTGAACCCACGTCAACTCCGACGACCAGACCGACGATGGCTCCGACAGCCAAGCCCACGGCAACTCCGACCATGGAACCAAATCAGACGCAGACCGGATCGGAGTCTCCCGCCGAACCCGGCATCGAACAGGTACTGGATGCGCTGGGGGAAGAGGCCTATCGGGGCACCTATGAAGCGCTCCTGGCGGGCGAGATCATCCAGAAGGGCAGCAAGGGCGAGGCGGCGAGGGGCCTTCAGCAGACCCTGATCGCCTTCGGTCAGAGCATCGTCGCGGACGGCAACATTGGCCCCAAGTCCATTGCGGCTCTGAACAGCGTACAGCAGGCCCACGGTCTGGAGGCAACTGAAATGGTGGACGCAGAGGGCTATGCGTTGCTGCTGTCCGCACTGCTGGAGACAAACCCCTGATAACCCTGTCGTTCAAGCCATGAGCCATCCATACCGGAATCCCTGGCTGATTGCGGATGGCACGAATCGTTGTGGAATCGGCCGGCCCGGGAAAGATGGCCCCAAAGAGACGGCCAGATGTCCGATCGGCGGGGTTTTTCGCCGCCCGTCAGCCTGTGATCTGGTGATAACGACAGCATCGGAGGAGGAAGCGACATGTGCGATACCGGAGGGTTTCACATCCTGAACGGCGTGCTGGTAGAATACACGGGCCCGGGAGGGCAGGTGACCGTGCCGGACGGCGTTCGCGAGATCGGGCGCGGGGCCTTCCACGGCTGCACAGCGCTCACGAGCGTCCGCCTGCCGGAGGGGCTTTCACTGATCAGAGAGCATGCTTTTCGTGGATGCACTGCCCTGCGAGGCGTTGCGCTTCCCGATGGGCTTGAACACATCGGCAACTATGCCTTTTCCGGATGCAGGAGCCTGGAGGCCATCGACATTCCGAATGGGGTAAGGAGCATTGGCAGCGGCGCCTTTCAAAACAACGCTTCACTGGGCAGGATCACGCTCCCGGATAGCTTGGAAGCGCTGGCGGCCAAGGCATTTCAGTTCTGCCTGAGCCTCGGGGAGGCGGCGCTTCCGGCAGGGCTCGCCCGCCTCGGGGACAGGGCCTTCGCCGGCTGCGGCCATCTGCATAGGGTTCTTTTCCCGGCAGGACTCGAGTGCATTGGCCGCGAGGCTTTCCTCGACTGCGCTGCCCTGGAGCGGCTGTCGTTGCCCGATGGACTGAGGTACCTCGGGGCCAAGGCCTTCGCCGATTGCGGCCATCTGCAGAGGGTTCTTTTCCCGGCGGGACTCGAGTGCATTGGCCGCGAGGCTTTCCTCAACTGCGCCGCCCTGGAGCGGCTGTCTCTGCCCGACGGACTGAGCAGTGTGGGGGAGAGGGCGTTCGAGGGCTGCGCGGCGCTGACGGATATCACCTTGCCCTGCCGTCTTGCCCGGGTAGAGGCGTGGGCGTTTTGCGATGTGCGGGTCCTGCATGTGCGTCAATGGCCCGAAGGTTTGGAGAATGCTGTAAACCGAGAGGCGCTTCGGCAGCTGGACGTCGACGATCTCACCAGCGTCCCGGATGCGCTTCGGATGCTCGCCATCGATACCTTCGTCTCCGAAACCGGGCAGGCGTTTCCACCGGACAAAGTGCGTCGCGCCCAAGACTTTCTTCGGGAAAACGCGCTGCGCCTTTTGAAGGAAGCCCTTGAGCGGTTGCCGCTGCTGCGGTATCTCTGCGCCCATCGGCTCATATCGGCCAGGGATCTTGACACATTCTTGGACGCAGCGATAGCGCAAGGGAATGGGGAGGCCCAACGCCTGCTGACGCGCGCCATCCGTGAGATGGAGGAAGACGTGGCGCTTGCGCGGGAAAATCGCCGGGCGGCCCGGGAAGCCTATCTGCGTGCCCGGTCAGAGCGCAGCAAGGCCTGGGATTTTGACAGGGGCATTGCCGGCCTTCACTTTCTCCTTGCCGATGCTCCGTCCAGGATCTGGGATTCTGAAGCGGCCCTGCGTGCTCACCTGGCGCGCTATGGCGCGACGCTGGATGCCGATATCACCCCGGCGGTGGATTTCCTGGTCGTGGACGACGGGGACGACGGTGGGAAGACGGCTATACGGGCGCGGGAACTGGGTGTGCCGATCCTTTCGGAGGCGGCATTCAATGCGCGGGTCGGCAAACGCTTCGACGACGCCGAGACGTTTGTGCTGCCCTCCTGGATCGATGAGATCGCGGACGCCGCCTTTCTGAACTGCCGACACCTGAAAAAGGTCGTGCTGCATGAGGGCGTCACGCGCATCGGCAATCGTTCCTTTGCAGGCTGCTTCAGGCTGACGGACGTGCAACTGCCGGACAGCCTCGCATACATCGGGGCTGGCGCGTTCCAGAATTGCGCTGACCTCAGGGAGATAAGCCTGCCTGCGGGCCTGAAATACCTCGGTGAGAGGGCATTTGAAAACTGCACGGGGCTTGAGACCCTCGCCCTTCCGGAGGGCATCGCGGAGGTCAGCGCTTCCCTGTGCAGGGGCTGTGCGAATCTTCGACACGTGACACTGCCGAAGTCCGTGCGAAGGATCAGCGGGTACGCGTTCGAGCGCTGCGAGAACCTCACCAACTGCGCGCTTGGGGAGAATACCACGGAGATCGGCGTCGATGCGTTCGCGCACTGCAAAAGCCTTCGGAGTATGACGTTTCCCTCAAGCCTTCGCGCGATCCAATACGGCGCCTTCGAGCAATGTATCGGCCTTGAAGCGCTGCGCTTCCACGAAGGAATCACGGAGATCGGGGCCAGGGCGTTTTACGGCTGTACGGGCCTTACATGGATAAGACTGCCGGAGAGCCTGCAGCGCATCGGCTGGTCCGCCTTCGGAGAATGTACCAGGCTGTGTGATGTATTGCTTCCGGACGGCATGAAGGAGCTCGGAGGCGGCGCCTTTGCGGATTGCTGTAATCTTCAAAGCATCGTGCTCCCGCCGGAGATGGACAAGCTGGGAGATTCGCTGTTTATCCGCTGCACACGGCTTCAAAATGTGAAGCTGCCGAACAACCTGAACAGCATCAAAAGCCGAATGTTTTGGGATTGCAAGAGCCTCCGGAGCGTGGAGCTGCCATCGGGAGTGACGAAGATCGAGCGCGAGGCCTTCAAGAGCTGCAGCCGACTTTTGGAGATGACGATCCCAGAAAAGGTCACGGAGATCGGCGACGGCGCGTTTGGCTACTGCTTCAGCCTGCGGAACATCACGCTTCCCCAGGGCCTGCAGCGAATCGGTTGGGAGGCGTTCGTCTGCTGCGGGAGCCTCGGGCACGTTCGCATCCCGGCGAGCGTCACGTACATTGAGATGAAGGCCTTCCACAGCTGCCCCCGACTCATCCTCCACGCGCCGGCAGACTCCTGTGCCGCGCACTATGCCCGGGGACATGATCTGACCTGTGCAGAGGAATGAGAGTCGCAGCAATGCGTTTCAACAGCGGATGTCCATGCGCCGATCGGACGCTCAATACCCCGCCAGGCGTCAGGCACATTGGCGAGCGTATTCCGACGGAACTGCATCTGTTTTTCCCATCGTGAAAGGACCCATGAGAGGAGGTTCATATGAAAGAAAGGTTCGCGGTTTTGATAGTAGCGTGCCTGCTGCTTATCACGCTTTCAGCGGGAGCGGAGGCGGACTACGGGCGCTTCGCAAGCGCTGGAAAGCAGGCTCTCGGTGCACTGGATGCCTTGCTGGAGGCCCAGTACAACAGCGTCTATGTCTACAAGGACTTTGGCGATACCGAGAACCACTTCACCCAGAAGGCGAAGATGTTTGGCTTTGACGACAGCCTCGTCCTGGACATGGACGAAAACTGGCGGGAGAATCCCCACAGCGGGGAAAGCTGCATCCGCTGCCGACAGGTCACCCAGCCGACGGACTGGGGCGGCTGGCTGTTTTTGAACGGCTGGCTGGCCGAGGGGGAGACCGTGCCCCGGCTCAACGATGGAAGCATGGATGGCCAGGGACTGGACCTTTCGGGGGCTGAAGCGTTGCGTTTCTGGGCACGGGGCGAGCGCGGCGGCGAGACGGTGGAGTTCTTCACCTGCGGCTTCGGCTACGATGGTGAGTGGGGCGTACCCACCGTCAAGTACCCGGACAGCTGTCCAAAGCGCAGTCTGGGCTACGTCGTCCTTGAGAGTGAGTGGCGGGAGTACGCCATTGACCTGACGGATGCTGATATGGGCGCCATCGCCTGCGGCTTCGGTTACGTGCTGTCCGGCGGGGATTCGGGCGTGGGAGACAACGTGTTCTATCTGGACGACATCCGCTTCGAGGGGGATTTCTCGGCGCGGGATGCCCATCCGATGCTCCGATCCTATGAAACGGACAACCTCTACATCAAAAACGCGGCGTTCTCCTACGACAACGCGCTGGCGGCAATGGCCTTCCTCTCCGAGGGTCGCAGGGCGGAGGCAGCAGAGTTGCTGGACAGCTTCGTCTACGCCGTGACGCACGACCGATACCTTCCCGGCCGCGTGCGCAACGCCTACGCCGCCGGTGACATCACCGCCTTTCCCGGCTGGGACGACTCGGCGCGGCTGCCGGGCTGGTACGATGCCGGGACAGGTCAGTGGTACGAGGATCGCTATCAGACAGGCAGCAACGTGGGCAACACCGCCTATGTGGCGCTGGCGCTTCTGCAGTACGACGCGATCTACGGCAGTGAAGCATACCTGAATACGGCCAGAGCATTGATGGACTGGGTGATCGACAGCTGCTCCGACGGCGGGCCGGGCTTCACGGCGGGCTATGACGGCTGGCCGGAGGGCGGCGCAGACACCACATACCCCTTTTCTTACAAGTCCATCGAGCACAATATCGACGCCTGGGCGGCGTTCAGGCAGCTGTACGCCCGCACCGGCGAGGCGCGCTATGCAGTGGCTGCGGACAGTGCGCTGGCGTTCATACGCTCCATGTATGACTCAGACAGGCACATCTTCTATACCGGCACGCTGGACGACGGCATGACGCCCAGCACAGAAAACCTTGTGCTGGATGCTCAGGTATGGGCCTGCTTGGCGCTGGACGATGAATATGCGCCTTACGAGGCGTCGCTTGATGCTGTGGCGGCCATGCGCACCCCGGAGGGCGGATATCCCTTCTGCGCGGCCAACGCCAACGGCGGCTGGTGGGCGGAGGGCACCGCCTATACGGCGTTGATGTACCGGCTGAGGGGCGAGGACGCGCGCGCCGAGGAGGCGCTGGAGGCGCTGGAGGGCATCCAGCTGGAGGACGGCCTGTTTCCCGCAGCCACGGTGGACAACCTGTCCACGGGCTTCGGCCTGTTCGACGGCTCTGCCTGGGAATACGGCACCGCGCCGCACATCGCGCCCACGGCCTGGTTTGTGATGGCGGTGAACGGCTTCAACCCCTATTCCTTCAATCATTGAGGGGCGCGCGCCATGTCCTGTTATCGAAAGCAGAAGGTGCTCAGGATCGCCGCCGACCGGGTGGGCATCCACAGCCGCGCGGCCTATGAGCGGTTCGAGGCGGAACACCCCGGCGCGTTGGATTACGCGGTGGGGCACATGGCCTGCTCCCTCGCCAACAGCGGCGACAGGCTCTACTTCGATTACTGGCTGTATGACCGTGACATGCCCGGGCTGTGCGCCACGGATGCTTATCAGTGGAGCCGCGGCCTGACGTCGATGGAGCGAAGGAAGTATACCGCTGCGTTTCAGCGCTTGTTCCCGGATATGGACATGGACGATGTGCGCTACTGCGAATATGTGTGGTACGATGGCATCGAGGCGCCGGAATGCCTTTGACAATACTGCTGTATCACGGCGTGCTGTGGAGTTGATTCTTATGGATGCATTGAAGCGAAGCGTATTGAATGTCTACATGTCCATACCAAGAGAGCTGGAGACAGACTGGATCAGCCTGATGCGGCAGTTTGGGTTTTTGAATGCCGAATGCCAGGCGCGGGGCATCTCCATGAATCTCTGCAAGGGCTGGCAGGAGGGCTTTCATTGGCAGGAGCTGAGCGCGGATGGCCCGTGCGTCTGCGTCTCGCTGATGGAGGCAGAGGACTTCACAGAAGATGAGCGGACGGCAGCGAGAGACCTGCTGAAGCGTGAGGGCGTCGCCTGCGTGATCGCCCTGCTCAAATCGGGATCGGCCGGCACCGCCTGGTACGAGGTCGACCGCTCGGTGCTCTTCATCCTCCACTACTCAGAGCCGTCCGATATTCGCATCGTGGAGCTGCCTGCCGTGCACAGACTGTTGCAAACGCTGGCCCCATGTGATGAGAGCGATGACGACGGCCGGGCGAGCGAGATCCATCCCGGCCTCATCGTCGGGCGAGGCCCGGATCTGTATGAGACCTTGCAGATGAACCCCGATGTCATCGTGGCACTGGACAGCCTTCCCGGCGACGTCTGGGAGCAGGATTTCAGGGGTGAGATCCTCTATTATCCCATCAGGCCCTACGGGGTGCTTCCCTTCTTCGTACTGGAGCGATTGGTGGTGGAGGTGGCCGCGCGGCTGGAGGATCGGCAGAGGGTGGCGCTGTACAGCGAAGAGGACTGCGGACGGCTGGGGTATGTGGCAGCCTGCGTGCTCTTTCAATGCGGCGTCCGTGAGCCCATCGAGCATCTCAGGCGGGGCTGGGACACCTCGGCGTTGTCGGTGGAGCTGCAGGAGAGGGATGTCCGCCTCTTCTGCTACCGCCACGTCGCCAGGACCTACTGGCACTGCGTGCAGTTGACCCGGCACATCCAGATCGACAGCATCGATGCGTTCAAGGCCGACGAGGACATTCGGCGCACCGCCCATCAAATCAGGGAGGCGCTGGGCGGGAAGGGGCGGATATCGTTTCGCTTCTCCGGGCTGCTGCCCAGCGTGCGGATCCTGGTGGAGGCGCCCGACATGGAGAAGTGCCGGGAGGCCATCGATACACTGATCGCTGCCGTGAAGCGCAGCGGACATTATGAGGGCATGGTATACGGATGGTGACGCGCAAGGGAGGCGATCGCATGGGGGCGTGTGTCATGCCCTTTGCTCTGTAAAGAGCGATTTGAAGCGCTGGGAGCAAAAGTGGCGATGGAACTGCATTTCCCCATCATGGATGGGCCAGGGTATTATGATGAATAATGGAACGTGAGGGATCTGTCATGGGTATCAAAATATACAGAAGGGAAAACTGGGACCGGTGGGAAGGCGGGCCCTATACGCTTCTGGATTTCCTGCTGGACCCTGAAAAGGACAGGTGGCTTTTGCAATATATGCTGAGCCACTGTTCGGATTCTCAGCGCAGTCGCGTACCGAAAAGGTTCAATCTCGACCAGGTCCCCGAGCCGCCCGTGAACGTAGACGATCCGGGGGATGAGATGTACGCGCCCTACATCATGCTGCGGGAGCAGGTGATGCGGGAGGACGACTGGTGGGTGCTGAAGGCCGCGGCTCTGGAAGCGCCCAACGCCATGATGCGTCGATTCGCGTTCTGCCGCCTGACGGGCTACAGCTGGCCCGGGGACGAATGCGACGCCTACAGCTATCGCACCTGGGACTGCGGGCTCAAGAGCGTCGTGTCCCGTGAGGACATCGAGGATTTTTGCCGCGAGCTGATCGCCTCCAAGGGCCAATTTGCCGTGGAGGCCGCTGAGTGGCTTGAAAAGCTGCCAACTCTTTCAGACGATGTGCTGGCGGAATGGTCAGCCGGGAAGACAGAGCGAAAATACGACTCAGAGCCGGATGAGGTGCTTCGGAAGAACTTGCGTCCGGCGAAGAACCTCACTGCCCGGGAGGATTTGGAGGACAAGCTCCTCGCCATCTTCGACGCCTACATCTTCCGCAAATACCAGCGCCATCATTTCAATGGCAGCGGTGTTGTCCTGAGGGAAGCCGCGCAGGATTCACTGACTTATTATCTCGCCGGCAGATTCGAGAAAGCCAGGCCGCACGCGTCTTTTGAAGCCGCCCTTGAAGAAATAAAGCGCAGCAGCGGGTGGGATCCGGGTCTCACACCGGAGCAGATCGACCGCCTCGTCTGGTCCGTTTCCCCGCGAAGCCGCCAGCACAGCTACTTTCTGTGGATGGCCTGCTGGTTCGGCATCGACGTGGATGAGGACGAGGACAAGGCGATCAAGCTGCTCGCGGATGCCGCTGGGAGGGGGCATTTGCGCGCCTATGACGAGCTCGTTCGTATCTATGCAACGGGGAATTCGGTTCACAGGAATTTCAAAGAGGCGCTTCGATGGCAGGAGAAAAAGGTCGGCGTATTGAGAAAGGCCTACGAAGCGGACGAGTGGAGGGACACGAGGTACAGCGAGACGCGAAGGCCGTACGCGCGGGTCTTGCGCGAGACCGGGGATTTTCTGAAGGATGCCGGCTATGACAAGCGCGCCAAACAGTACTACCGCCAGGCGGAGCGGCTGGAGGAGAAGGACTCATGAATGGACAGCGACAGCATGAATGGGAAGAGGAACCGCGCGACGAGACAACGGCCGCGATCTACGGCTACTGTCATCCGGCCTGTGCGCCGATCGGGCGCTGCTGCTACTGCGGCGGCGAGGTGTGGCCCATCGAGGACACCTATTGGGACGGGATGGAAAACCACTACTTTACCTTCGCCTACCAGTGCTATGGCTGCGGCCATACAGACGTCAGCCCATGCTTCGCCGGAAAGAAATAAGGGGTTCACGGGTTACATACGATTGGAGGTTGGCTTCAATGCGGGATGAAAGGATCGTGCGGGAATGGTTTGGAGCGGTACGGGATGCCGCAGACCGCGCTGTGAAGGCGCTTGAGGAACGGCAGAGCATCAATCCGCATCAGCACAGGATGGCAGACATACTTTTTCGCCAGCTTCTGTCGAATGAGATGACTGAACGGTTCCCGGAAGCGGAGGGCATGGACGATGCTCAAAGCGAAACGCTTCGCTGGATGGTATACAGTGAGCTCATCGAGGACGCCCTGGCGGGGACGGGGATGGGGTCGGATGACATGGCGCTCGCCGTGTTTTTGAGCGCCTGTTCGGAGGGCGCCTGGAGCGAAGAGTTCTATCTGGAGCGCTTTCGCGACGTGCTGGGACGGGGTGTCATCCCGGACGACGGGATTGCCGAGCTGGCCGGAGAGACGCGGATGATCGCGGAACGCCAGCTTGAAGCGTTCGCGAAGCACAGGCAGGAGAGGCGTGCGCCGAAACCGATCCGGTATGTCGACGGGCCGCCGGAGGGAATGGACGAATTCGAATACATCGACTGGCAGATCAGCCACTGAATTCGGCGAAACGGCCGCCCCTTCACGGGAGGAGCGAATATGAAACCAAAGCAGATCGTTCCGGGGCTGATCCTGGGCGGAATCGACGACTTGGATGCCATGCTGACGATGCAGCCCGACGTGCTGGCCCCGCTGGACAGGCTCCCCGGGCGCATCTGGCGGACGGGCTTTCGCGGGGAGATCCTCTATTTCCCAATCCCGGACCGGGAGGTCCTGCCGGATGACGTGCTGGAGGCGCTGGTGTCGGCGATTCTCGCACGTATTCGCGGGGGAAAGCGCGTCGCCCTGTTCTGCCATGGCGGCCATGGTCGGACGGGATACGTGGCCGCCTGCGCGCTGTTTCTATTGGGCGTAACGGAGCCGATGCCCTTCCTCTGGCGCAATTACAGCGCATCCGCGGTGGAAACGGATGTGCAGATGCTGGCAGTGGAGCGGTTTTGCAGGCGACATGTTCCAAGAGATTGACAATGCGCAATGGATATGTTACTATAAGGTTGCGCTGGGAGACCGGCGTGGGACGGCATTGCAGGCTGCGGTTACTTCGCTTTCCTGGTGGAGGGGCGGGTTCGAATCCCGCACGCCCGAAGAGGGCGTTGGCCTAGCGGTTCAGGGCGACACCCATAGAATACCGCAGTCGTTTTTATCCGTCCCCTTCTCATCGGGTATCGGGCGTTCGCGCCTTTTACCGGCGAAGCGGCATTGCAGGTGGGGGTTACTTCGTCTTTTAAACGAGAGGCTGCGGGTTCGAATCCCGTCCCGGCTGCTTTGAGGGGCCGGGTAGCTCAATTGGAAGAGTGCTAAAATACTCCTGTCGATTTTATCCGCTTCGTTCTTGAACCTTGGAGCTTTGCCTTGCGCGTTCTCTCGACCATGCCGCGGGCGGGGCTCTTTCTGGTTTTTGGCAGCCATTTTTGCCCGCGAAAGCGGCGCTGACGGGAGGTGCTTATCATGAGCAAATTCAACAACAGGCCGACCAATCTGACCACCAATCGCGAGGGCATGCCAGCCTTTGCCATGAAGGACAGGGCGAAGCTGGTGACGCAGGTGCTGACCTCGTTTTTCAACGAGCAGAAGTTCTACGGCGACAACAGCGCCGAGATGGAACTGACGATCCGAAAGGTGATCCAGCAGGACGCGGATTTCGTGTCTCGCCTGGCTGTGTTTGCCCGGCGGGAGTTTAATATGCGCTCCGTTTCCCATGTGCTGACCGCGTACTTGGCCCATGAGCCGGAGGGCAAGCCCTTCGTTCGCAAGACCGTCCAGGGCATCGTCCGGCGGGGCGACGATGTGACGGAGCTGATGGCGTTTTACCTGTCCACCTTTGGAAAGCCCATTCCCAACGCCCTGCGCAAGGGCATCTGCGATGCCTTCGTCACGTTCGACGAATACACCCTGGCCAAGTACAAGGGAGCGGGCAAGGCTGTCAGGATGAAGGACATCGTGCTGCTGTGCCACCCCAAGCCGGCGGACGAGGCGCAGGCTGCGCTGTGGAAGCGGCTGTTGGAGGACCGGCTGGAAACGCCCTTGACCTGGGAAACCGAGCTTTCGGCAAAGGGCAACAACAAACAGACCTGGAAGGAGCTGATCGACAGCGGCAAGGTGGGCTACATGGCCCTGCTGCGCAACCTGCGCAACATCATACAGGTCGCGCCGACGAACATCAACAAGGTATGGAAAACCATCGGGGATGAGGATGCGGTCAGGAAATCCCGCCAGCTGCCCTTCCGATTTCTTTCTGCCTACAAGGAGATCAGCCCCGTCGCCGGAAGCAAGGCGCTGGACGCGCTGGAGGACGCGGTGCGCTTCGCCGCGGGAAACCTGCCCCGACTGCCCGGCAGGACGGTGATTGCTGTGGATACATCCGGCTCCATGAGCTCCACCATGAGCCGGAAATCCAGCGTGCGCTGCTGTGAGGTAGGCATGATGCTGGGCCTGATCGCGACTCGCATCTGCGAGGACAGCCTGTTCTACACCTTTGATGATAAAATCGAAAAGTTTCCGCTGACCCGCCACACAGCGATTCTCGAGACCTGTATGCGCTACGCCAGCGCGGGGGGAGGCACCCGCATGAGCCTGCCCTTTGAGGTGATGATCCGTGACGGCATCCGGGCCGACAGGATCATCATCATCAGCGACAACGAGTGCAACAGGTATCGTTGGGGTGACAACAAGGCGTTTGTCCAGAACTATGCGGACGAGTACCGGCGGCAGTCCGGCATCGACCTATGGGTGCACGCCATCGACCTGATGGGCTATGGCACACAGCAGTTTGCCGGGTCGAGAACCAACATCATCGCGGGCTGGAGCGAGAAGGTGCTCAACTTCATATTGCTGGCGGAACAGGGCGCGGGCACCCTGGAGGAGACGATTGCCCGCTATGAATGGCAATGATGATCGAGATATGCGGTCAGGAGACGGCAGTCAGCCTCGTCGCCAACGCGCGGGAGAGGTTTTCCGTGATCTCCATCACCGCGACGGAGGACGGGGATGTCGCCTTTCCGGCCAATGAAAACGCAGTCGCCATACTGCGCCTGCGCTTCAATGACCTGACGGAGGCCTATGACGAAGACGGCTTTCCCTACGGACGTCTGCTTCCCGAGCAAAGGGATTTCGAAGGCTTGAAGACCTTTGTCGATGTACTTGTTGGTGAAAGGCTGATCATCCACTGTTGGGAAGGCGCGTCTCGCTCGGCGGCGGTGGCGACGGCGATATTTGAAGCACGCGGCGGTGTGGATCATTTGAAGACCCATGGCCGATACGCGCCGAATCCCCGCGTCTACGCGCTGGCGTGCCGGGAGCTGGGCATTCCTCTGCGTGGCTTGAATTACATAGCCGTGCCGGACGGAGATGGCACGTGGAGGATGGTGAAGAGCGAACGGACCTTTACATGACGTGGAACGGGTCGCGCCCATTGTCGTAAAACGGATCCCATCCGTTTCTGAAAAAGGCTCCCCAGTAATTGAATCTGGCCAGCCCGATTCTGGTGGTGCCGTCCGGCAATTCGACACGGTCGATCTGAGGGCAGCCACGGATGGCGTCACGCATCAACACGATCAGGCTGTGGGGCAACTCGAGGTTCACAAGCTCTTCGCAGCCTGAAAAGGCCCGCCTGCCGATGGCAACCAGACCATCGGGGCAGCTTGACGGTGGACAGGGCGGCGCAGCCGGCGAAGGCGCGCTTGCCGATCGTCCTCAGGCCTTCGCGCAAGTAAGCGCCGGATAGTTGCGTACAGTTCTTGAACGCGCGATCTCCGATCCTCCGCAGTCCCTTTGAAAAACTGACGTGTGTCAGGGCGCTGCAACCCCAGAACGATTCAACCCCAATCCAGGTGGTTCCCCGGCGCAGGATGACGCTTTCCAGCGCCGTGCAGCGTGCAAACGCGCCGTCCTGAACCTGGCGCACGCTACCGGGGATGTCGATGCTCCGCAGGGCGACGCAATCGCGGAAGGTGTCGCGCCCAAGGGTTTTGAGACTTGCGGGCAGATCGATACTCGCAAGGGAAACGCACCCCCGGAATGCGCCGCCCCCGATCTTGACCAGGCTGTCCGGCAAAACGACCTGCTCCAGGGACGAGCAGCCCGAAAACGCCGCGCCTTCGATGCGCACCGTATCGATCGGCAGTGTCATGTCCGTCAAATGAACGCAGCCATGGAAGGCGTGATTGCCGACCGACGATGCTGCAATACAGTTTTCTGTGGGCTTCGATTGGGCGACAGACAGTTCGACGCGCACCAGTGACGCACACCCTCGAAACGCGTGGTCCTCGACCACAATACTATGGTCGGGCAGGGATACCGAGGTCAAACTGATGCAATCGCGGAATGCCCTGTCGCCGATCCTTTTCAAGCTTGTGGGCCAAATGACATGCGACAGGTTGGCGCAGCCCTGGAATGCTTCGTCGCCGATTTCCGTCAGTCTGGCGGGCAGATCAGCCTGGATCAGGGCTGTGCACTCGGCAAAGGCCCGGTCGGAGATAGCTATCGGGCCATTGCCGAAGAGAATGCGCTTCAATCTCGTGCAGCGGCAGAATGCGCCGTTGTGCAGTTCCGCAAGATCGTCGGGCAGCGCGACGCTCTCAAGGCGCGAACAGTTGTTGAAAGCGCACCATCCAATGGTTTTCAAGCTACTCGGAAAGCGGATACCGACAAGCCTTATGCAGCCGTCAAAGGCGTTCGGGCCGATTTTCAACAGCCCGTCGGGAAGTTCTACCCGATCCAGCGCGGCGCTTCCATAGAAGGCATAGGGGCCGATCTCTGTTATGCCCGGGGGGATGGAGAACGCGGGACCCTTTGCCGGCGGGAAGCAGATCAGCGCGTTGTTTCCGTCAAACAGCACGCCGTCGACGCTGTAATAATACCTGTTCTGCGGGGAAACCTCAACGGCTTCCAATGCCGCACAGCCTCGAAAGACGTTGTCCTCCATCCGCCAAAGGCTTCCCGGCAGCGCGACATTCGTCAGGGCGGTGCAGAAGACAAAAGCGCTTCCATCGATCCTTTCAAGGCCTTCAGGCAGTTCAACGCTCGTTAGGCCGGAGCAGCCGGCAAACGCCAACTTGCCGATTCGCCGTAAACTGCCGGGCAATATGATGCGGGTCAGAGTGGCGCAATCGTAAAAGGCTTCCCTGCCGATTACACAGACGCCCTCGGGCACGACGACTTCTCCGCCCGAACCTTGATAGCGCTCGAGCACGTGGCTTTTGATTGTGAACAAATCTGGTTCTGCCATATCGATATCCTCCCGAAACAGGAACCCGGGCCGCAACAAAGGGGTATGTGCTATTCCGGTTGTTATTATGGCGCGACGCCATGCGGATGTCAACCTGGTATTGTGTACAACACTGAAACGTGAAAGGGGGCCGTGCCATGCATTACGCTCTGTCGGACATTCACGGCGACAGCGCTGCCTTTGACGCGATTCTCACCATGATCGATCTGCGTTCAGAGGATCATTTGTACATTATTGGCGACGCGATTGATCGCGGACCGGACGGGATCAAACTGCTCCAAAGCATTCAGTGCATGCCCAATGCCACTTTGCTCCTGGGCAACCACGAGTACATGATGATCAATGCGCTGCGTCATCCCGAGGACAATTGGGCCGCGTATCAGTGGTATAAGAACGGATGCGAGGAAACCCTCCGGCGGTTTTATGACCTCATCCCCCGGGCGCGGGAAGAATTGCTTTCGTATCTGGAATCCTTGCCCGTGCAGTTGGAGCTGACCATCAACAGGCGACAATACTGCCTCGTCCACGCGGCTCCGCTGGAGCTCTATGAAGCAGGTCGATGGAAGGATGAGAGGGAATTTGCCGTGTGGCAGCGGATCCCTCTGGCGCCGCCGCCCCTCGGGGATCGGACGATTCTCATCGGCCACACGCCCACGAGCCACGTGCAGCGTGCCGACTGGCCGAGGATGCGAATCGCCCATGGCGACGGTGTGATCGACCTGGACTGCGGCTGTGTGTTCCCGGAATATGGCGGGCAGCTGGGCTGCCTCCGGCTGGAGGACGGCATGGAATTCTATTCCGGGGAAGGCCCCGTGACGGCAGGGGAAGCGGCAGAGTGGAAAGCGCGATATGTCCAAACGATTTGAGGTGACGCGACATGGCAGATCACAATGGCTTTGTCATCGAAAACGGGCGTCTGATAAAGTACGAAGGCCCGGACGGAAGCGTGGAGATTCCGGAGGGCGTGTCGGAAATCGGCGACAGGGCATTCCAGTATTGCAAGGGGCTGACGGAGGTTATGATCCCCGCCACCGTAACGCGCGTGGGGAAGGGCGCCTTCCGGCACTGCGAGAACCTGGAGTGTGTCGCGCTGGAGACGGGTGTGGAGGAGATCGACGACGAGGCGTTCCAGGGCTGCTTCAGCCTGCAGCACATTACGCTTCCGACAGGAATGCGGAGAATCGGCCGCAGGGCGTTCGGCTGGTGTATTCGGTTGAAGACCGCCGCGCTTCCGGAGGGGCTGTGGCAAATCGACGCGGATGGCTTTTCCGGATGCAAGGCGTTGGAAGGACTGTCGCTGCCGGAGGGCTTGACGCGCATCGGCGAAAACGCCTTTTACGGCTGCGAGCGTTTGACGGAGCTCGTCCTGTCCCATAGCATCAAGGACATCGGCAAATGGGCGTTCAACGATTGCAGGGGTCTCGCGCAGGTCACGATCATGGACAGCGTGGTGGATTTCAGCGTATTCTGGGGATGCACCAGCCTGGAAACCTTCATCGTATCCCCTGCGTCCCGGCACTATCGCGCGGTGGACGGCGTCGTATTCAGCCGGGACGGGCGACAGCTGATCGCCTGGCCGCCCGGGCGGCGTCGCCAGCGCTATGACATCCCGCGAAGTGTCATGGAGTTCCCGGCATCCGCGTTTGACAGAGCGCCGGTGAAGGTGGTCTTCGCGCCGAAGGGCGTGAAGTGCATTCCGACCTATACGTCGGGCATCGAAAACTGCCCCTGTTTCGCGAGCGCCGACCCTGCCCTCACAGCCCGGGTGGGAAGGAACGTCTACCTCGGTCCGCTGGACGACCTGCCCAAGCGTCAGCGGCGGATCGCCGCGGAGGGCTTCCTTGCCGCGCTTGAAATCGGTATGCCGGAGCTTGAGCCCTGGGAGGACGGCTATATCGATTACATCCGGCAGGAGTACGCCGCCTTTGAAAAGAAGGCCTGGCGGAACGAAACGCTTTTGCGCCTGCTGATGGAGCAGGGCCTGTTGAAGCCGGAGACGGCGATGGTCATGCGCCGAAGGTTCGATGCAGAGAGAAAGACCGACCTGGCGGAAGCGCTGGACGACTATCTGGCTGCACATACCGACGTGAACGGGAAGGGAATGGAGGAAAGGTTACGTTGAACGCGGGCGCTTCAATATACTTCGGCAGATTTCAGCAGGGAGACAGAGGCAGGGACAGAGACGTAAAGGCCATCGAATGGCTTGTTCTGGACGTGCGCGACGGACAGGCGCTTATAATATCAAAACAAGGGCTCGACGTTAAAATGGTTTCATAAAAGCAGCAGAAGTGTCACCTGGGAGACCTGCACGCTCAGGACGCGCTTTCTGAACGGCTACTTCCTGGAAACGGCCTTTCGTCCGGCGGAGCGGAAACGAATCGCAATGACCACGGTCACGGCGGATCCCAACCCGGAAACTGACACGGATCCCGGCAGAGATACGCAGGACAAGGTGTTCCTGCTCAGCGCGCGGGAAGCAGAGCAGTACTTCAGCTCCAGAAGAACACGCCTTTGTTACCCTACTGCCTACGCCTGGTCCCGGGGCGCCAATTCCTGGGGGCCCTATCATGAGACGTTCAGCGACAGATGCTGGTGGTGGCTGAGGACCCCGGGGTGGTCCAACAAATACGCGGCGGGCGTCGACCTGGACGGCAATATCCGATACGGGGGCGATGGTGTTCGCGGCAATGGAAACTGTGTCCGCCCGGCGCTGTGGTTGAGGCTGGAATAGCGCTTGGCGGTACGAATTCAGCATCGAAAGCGGATCGCCGCGCGGTCGGCAACCATGGTGAGATCAATGAGCAGGCGGAGCAGAACAGGGAGAAATACAAAAGGGGCGTTTCGTGACGGCCCCATCTACATCAGGCGCTGGAAGGCGCGAAGGCGCGCGGAGCGGCTTGTGGAGCGCGTCGGTCGGCGAACGCTGGGCCTGGCGGGCGCGCTGGTCCTTGCGCTGCCTGTCGCAGTCGCTTTGATTTGGATCAACTGGCCATCTATGTCCAAATGCGCGCTCATCGTCGATGTGCTGCGCTGCGTCGGCGGGATGGTCGCGTTTCTGATTCCCTGTGTCGCCATTCTGACCCCGGTCAGGTTTTTGACCCAGATCCCCTCGTTTGTCTTCCGAAAGCTGATGCACATTGTGGCCTTTTCAACCGTCGCGATGGCGATTCTGACGGCCGGAAGCTGGCAGGCCGCAGCCCTGACCTTCGCCCTTGCCGCCGTGGCCGCGTTTCTGCTTTTGAGTTTTCTGGAAGGCGAGGAATGGTATGGACGGCTTCTCGTTCAGAAGTCAGGAGGCGAGGTAAAGCGCAGTCTGTCGATGTACTTTGGCATGGTCGCTGCATTGGTCGCGCTTTGCGGAGGCGTGTTCGGTCGACCGGGAATCGCGGCGACCGCGATCGTGATGTGGGGCGTCGGCGACGCGGCAGCCGCGCTGATCGGCATACCGTTTGGCAGGCACAAGGTCAGGTGGGCCGATGGCAAAAAGTCATGGGAGGGCAGTGTGGCGATGCTCGCGGTTTCCTTCGTCGGCGGGCTGTGCTTGCTGCTGCTTGTACAGAGGATTCCTCTGCCAAAGGCGTTGCTGGCTTCCTGTGTTGGCACGCTCCTGGGCACCGTGGTGGAACTGTTTTCGCCCGGTGAATACGACACCGTCACAGTGCCGGTCGTAATCGCGGCGGCATTGCTGCTCATCTGAATGAAAAAGAGAGCAAGGGAGGACAGACACCATGAGCCTTGAGATCAAAGGCGGTATTCTGAGGAAGTACAGGGGCGATGAGCCCGGAGTTGACATTCCGGATGGCGTGCTTGCCATCGATGAATACGCGTTTCGGGGAACCGATGTGCATCATGTGTCGATCCCCGGAAGCGTTGCGGTGATCGGGGTGTATGCATTCAACGACTGCCATCGCCTGGCGGGCATCGAGATCCCCGATGGCGTTTCTGTGGTCGGGGGCAGTGCCTTCTCACGCTGCAAAAACCTGTTGAGCGCAAAGGTGGGCGGCATCATCATCCAGGAGCGCGCGTTTTTGAAATGTACGACCCTGCAAAGCGTCACATTCTCCAACCATGTCAGGATCATTGGCGATGAGGCGTTTTATGGCTGCCAATGCCTTGAGAGCATTGTGATCCCGGACAGCGTAACGCAAATCGGCAGCGGCGCGTTTGCCGGATGCGAGAGACTGCGCACTGTAACCATAGGCAAGGGGGTAAGGAACATCGGGGAGAGGGTCTTTGCTTGCTGCCCGCATACAAAATTCGTCGTCGATCCTGAGAACCCGTGGTGGATCAGCAATGGCGACGGCTTCCACAGCCGACCGGACGTTCAGGAAGAGCAGGATTCATCCTTTATCATTGAGGACGGTGTATTGAAGGCCTACACAGGCTCCGGGCATATCATTAACATACCGCCGACGGCAGACCGCATCGGCGTGGGGGCTTTCTACCACAATCCCAGGCCGACGCATGTGAATATCCACGCAGGGGTGACAAGCATCGGTGCCCTCGCGTTCTGCGGCTGCAGGAATGTCCTTTTTATAAACTTCACTGACAGCGTAACCAGCATCGGAAGACGGGCCTTTGCCCAGTGCTGGCATAAAAGGAGCGTTTCCATGCCCGCCCATCTGAGGGCGAACTGGAGGGCATACTTTGAACAGGCGTGACGGCGGCTGTGAAACGGAAATGTGTGGTTGCCAGCGCAAACCGGAATCGGGCTTGAAGACAATCATATATCGTCGATGGACGGACAGGAGGGCGTTTGAGTATGATATCTGTTTCCGAAGAAAACAGAGAGCCGGAGACGCTGATCGATGAGTGCGAGGCGCTCCTGCGCTCCGAGCGGGCGTTCTTTGAAACCGACCCGGATTTTGAAAGGCATCCGTTGGTGCCGGAGCCGGGATCGATTGAAGCACAGCTTTTTGCGGTGCTCATTGAGGAATCGCAACCTGTCATTCGCCTGGCTGAGCAATTTGCGCTCTGGCAGGAGTTCTGTGCGCTGCGCGTGCAGAGGTTCAGGGACAATTTGGAGGTACTGAGTCGCACTCCTATAATAAATGGCGATTTGCGGAATAGACTGGCCCTTATTCTGGAAGGAGAGCATGCGATCAGTCTTGCTGATCCGAACCGCGACGTGCGAAGCCTGATTTCCTACGCCGTGGGCTGCATGTTTGGTCGATATAGCGTCGATGTGCCCGGCCTGCTTGACGTGGATGGAGACTGGAATTCGTACAGATACATTTCCTTTGTTCCCGATATGGACGGGATACTGCCCATCTGTGATGAAGAATGCTTCTCCAATGACATTGTGACCCTGTTTGTGAATTGGCTCGAGGCGGTCTTCGGCACGGTCACGCTGGAGGAAAACCTGGCCTTTGTCGCAGACGCGCTGGGCGGGATCGGCGCGCCGCGGGAAGTGATAAGGTGGTACTTCCTGAACAGCTTTTATCGGGATCATCTGGCCGTATACGGAGATCGTCCCATCTATCTGCTGTTCGACAGCGGGCAGGAGCATGCCTTCAAATGCCTTGTATATGTACATCGGTGGCAATCGGACACCGTCGCCCGCGTCCGTGAAAAATATGTCCGTGCCATGCAGGATCGCATAGATGCCCGCTTCAAAGACCCTCGACACGGCATGGATGATCCTGCGGCTCTGAAGGCCAAGGCCGATGAGCTTCAGGTATACAGCGATAAGCTGCGCGGCTGCGAGGACATGGCGGTTTGTATGGATCCTGATAGTGATGCGAAAGTTGCGTATGCAAGACTTGCGGAGGTGCTTTCGCCAATCAGATGAGGGTACGCTTCGGGAAGTCGTTTCAGCTTGCGAAGAGCCAAACGCGCAGAATCCCTGCGAGCGGCAAAAAGGAGGAAGTGTGAATGAGGGACATCATCAAGCGCATCAATAATGGAAGGCGATACGATCTGGACACGGCACTGGAGATTGCTGTCGTTACCCACGGGCTTCCGGGCGCTTACAGCTTTGATGTAGAGCGGCTGTTGAAAAAGCGAAACGGCGAATATATATTGCATGGAAGAGGCGGCCTCTTGAGTC
>JAUMVG010000035.1 GCA_030530315.1 Clostridia bacterium
TTCTCATAGCAGGCGTCGGTGTGGGTGTGGCCCTCCGTCTCCGCCTTGCCGCAGCTCAACGTGTTCTCATAGCAGGCGTCGGTGTGGGCGTGGCCCTCCGTCTCCGCCTTGCCGCAAACGTAATTGTCCGTCAGGCTGTAGCAGGCGTCCGTGTGCTGGTGCCCCGCGCTTTCCTCCTGTTTGCAGGTCAGCTGCCGGGAGTAGCAGGCGTCGCTGTGCTGGTGACCGGGGTTTTCCTCCTGGTTGCAGCTTAAAACCTTTTCGCGGCAGGCATCGGTGTGCTGATGTCCACTGCTCTCATCCTGGCCGCAGATGTAATTATCCGTCAGAGTATAGCAGGCATCGGTATGGGTGTGGGCGCCTGCGCCCACCTCCTTGCCGCAGCTCAGCACGTTCTCATAGCAGGCGTCGGTGTGGGTGTGGCCCCCCTGGCCCGCCTCCTTGCCGCAGCTCAAAACCTTCTCGCGACAGGCGTCGGTGTGGTGATGGGCCTCGACCGCCTCCTTGCCTCAGATCAGCGTCCGGGTGTAGCACGCCTCGGTGTGCGTGTGGGCTTCGGCCTCCTCCTTCCCGCAGATCAGCGTCCGGGTGTAGCAGGCCTCGGTGTGGGTGTGCTCCTCCTTTTCGCAGGTCAGCACCTTCTGGCCGCCCTCGGCAAATGCCGGCAGCGCGGTCATCAGCAGCGCCGCGCACATCGCCAGCGCCAGTCCAATCCACGGGATGCGGTGTTTTCTGTTCATATAAGCCTCCAGTCTATGCTTGCCGCCTCGCGGCATCGCCGCGCCGTGCGCGTGATAATACATCGTTAACCTATGTATTATTCTCGCTTTGTGGTTAAAATCCTGCTTTTGCGGGGGGATTCGCGGAAAAGTGCCTCGTTTGACCCGCGCCCGCCACAGTTTGACCGCTTTCAACCCGAAAAGGTTGCAAAAACTTTCACAAACAACCAAAAACAGGGTCCTGCCCCCTTGATTTTTCTGCCGAAACCATATATTATTATTATGATCTTTTATTTTTTTGCGCTGCGACTAAACCGTTTTAGTCGGCGCGATTGGGAGGAGGAAGTCTCCATGGAATACGGACACTTCGAGGATCTCGCCCGCGAGTACGTCATCACCCGGCCCGACACCCCCTCGCCCTGGATCAACTACCTGGGCAGCGAGGCCTTTTTCACCCTGATGAGCAACACCGGCGGCGGCTACAGCTTCTACAAGGACGCCCGCATGCTGCGCCTCACCCGCTATCGCTACAACAACGTGCCCACCGACGCCGGCGGACAGTACTTCTACATCAACGACAACGGCAGCGTCTGGACTCCCGGCTGGATGCCCGTGAAGGCGAAGCTGGACGGCTATGAGTGCCGCCACGGCCTGGGCTACACCCGCATCACCGGCGTGAAAGACGGCTTGAAGGCCGAGCAGCTCTCCTTCGTGCCCCGGGGCGTGAACGCCCTGGTGACCCGCGTGCGCCTGACCAACGAATCCGACGCCGCCAAGGACATCTCCCTGTTCAGCTTCGTGGAGTTTTGCCTGTGGAACGCCCAAGACGACTCCACCAACTTCCAGCGCAACTTCTCCACCGGCGAGGTGGAGATCGAGGGCAGCGCCATTTACCACAAGACCGAATACCGCGAGCGCCGCAACCACTTCGCGGTGTACGCCGTGAACGCCGACATCGACGGCTTCGACACCGACCGTGCGTCCTTCATCGGCTACTACAACGGCTTCGGCGAGCCCCAGGTGCCCCTGGCCAACAAGAGCAACAACAGCGTGGCCAGCGGCTTCTCCCCCATCGGCAGCCACTGGATCAGGCGCAGCCTGAAGGCCGGCGAGTCCGTCAGCCTGATCTTCGTGCTGGCCTACTGCGAAAACCCCGACGACCGGAAGTTCGTCGCGCTCAACGTCATCAACAAGGCCCCCGCCCACGCGGTGCTGGACCAGTTCAAGACCGACGCCCAGTTCGACGCCGCCTTCGCGGAGCTGAACGCCTACTGGGCCGAGCTGCTCTCCTCCTTCCAGGTGAACAGCGGCGACGCCCGCGTGGACCGCATGGCGGGCCTGTGGAACCAGTACCAGTGCATGGTCACCTTCAACATGAGCCGCTCCGCCAGCTACTACGAGTCCGGCATCGGCCGCGGCATGGGCTTCCGCGATTCCACCCAGGACCTGCTGGGCTTCGTGCACCTGATCCCCGCCCGCGCCCGGGAGCGCATCCTGGACATCGCCGCCACCCAGTTCCCGGACGGCAGCGCCTACCACCAGTACCAGCCGCTGACCAAGCGGGGCAACAACGACATCGGCTCCGGCTTCAACGACGACCCGCTGTGGCTGATCTTCGGCGTGGCGGCCTATGTCAAGGAGACCGGCGACACCTCCATCCTGAGGGAAATGGTGCCCTTCGACAACGACGAGAAGCTGGCCCAGCCGCTGATGGAGCACCTGCGCCGCAGCTTCCACTACACGCTGGAGCACCGCGGCCCCCACGGCCTGCCGCTGATCGGCCGCGCCGACTGGAACGACTGCCTGAACCTGAACTGCTTCTCCAGCACCCCCGGCGAGAGCTTCCAGACCACCGAGAACAACGAATCCGGCGCGGCGGAGTCCACCTTCATCGCCGGCATGTTCACCGGCGTCTGCCCGGACTACGAAGTCCTCTGCCGCCTGTACGGCTGGACGGAGGAGGCCGAACAGGTCTCCGGCTGGTATGACGAGATGGAAAAGGCCATCCTGACCCACGGCTGGGACGGCGAGTGGTTCCTGCGCGCCTATGACGCCCATGGCGACAAGGTGGGCAGCCACGAGTGCGAGGAGGGCAAGATCTACATCGAGCCCCAGGGCTTCATCGTCATGGGCGGCGTCGGTGTCAAGGAGGGCTATGCCCAGAAGGCGCTGGATTCCGTCAACAGGCACCTGCTCAGCGAGCACGGCGTGGCCATCCTCACCCCGCCCTACACCCGCTATCACCTGGAGCTGGGCGAGATCAGCTCCTATCCGCCGGGATACAAGGAGAACGGCGGCATCTTCTGCCACAACAACCCCTGGATCGCGCTGGCCCAGGCGCGCCTGGGCCACGGCGGCGCGGCCTTCGACATCTACCGCCGCACCTGCCCCGCCTGGATCGAGGACCAGGAGCTGCACTTCACCGAGCCCTACGTGTACAGCCAGATGGTGGCCGGCCCCTACGCTCCCCACTTCGGCCAGGCCAAGAACAGCTGGCTGACCGGCACCGCGGCCTGGAGCTTCTACACCATCAGCCAGGGCATCCTGGGCGTCAAGCCGGACTACGACGGCCTGAGGATCGACCCGTGCCTGCCCAAGGAGCTGACGGACCTGCGCCTGGTGCGCAAGTTCCGCGGCAGCACCTACAACATCCACATCGTCAACAGAGCCGGCGACGAGAAGGGCAAGCTGACCCTGACCGTGGACGGCGCGGCCGTCGAGGGCGGCGTCATTCCCGCCGACGCGGCGTCCGCGACCCACGAGGTCGAGGCCGTGCTGGCGTAAGCCGCCACCTTCCCCGAAAGGTTTTCGGCGGGTTCCACAGCGCCCGCCACCGGTAAAGAAGGGGGCTGTCCCAGAATGACCGTTGCAGGTCGTTCTGAGACAGCCCCGTTTATTATGGAAGATCGCAGGCATTTCCAATTATTCCCTGTTTTCTCTTCGCTCCAGTATGTACTCCATCGACGATTCCGTCCTGCCGTAGCGGGTTTGCCAGGGGATGGTCTTGACATAGCGAAAGCCGCACTTCTCGATCACCCGGCGGGAGCGGTCGTTGCGGACAAAGTGGCCCACGATGATGAAGTCCAGCTTCACCTCGTCGAACAGCCAGTCGATGACGGCCCGCACGGCCTCCGTCATCAGGCCCCTGCCCCAGTAGTCCCTGGACAGCACATAGCCGATCTCCCTGCCCCGCTTCCGGGCCAGGTCCAGCTCCGGGTAGCGATCCTCCTCATAGGTCTCGATACCCAGCGATCCGACCACCTTTCCCTCATATTCCAGGGCGAAGGTCCTTTTCTCGCGGATGAACATGTCGAGGATCTCCCGGGACTCGTCGATGCTCCTGTGGGGCAGCCAGCCGGCCATCTGGCCCACGCCGTCCACCCGGGCATAGGCGTAGAAATCCTCCAGGTCCGTCTCCTGCCAGGGCCTCAGCACCAGCCGCTCCGTCTTCAACACGACGCCCGTTATGTCAATCGCCGCGTTCACGCGCTCACCCGCCTTCTGTTTCCAATATGCATATCAGCCTGCCCGTTCGGCAAACTCAATTCCCAATTCCCAATTCTCAATTCTCAATTCCCCAGGTATTGCCTCAGCACCTCCATCCCCGGCGTCGGCACGCAGTACACGTCTCGCCGGGTCGGCAGCTCGGCCCAGGTGGTCTCCAGGTCGAACCAGTCCACCCGCTCCACCTCGTCAGCCTGGAGCGTCAGCCGGTCGATATCCACCGGCTCCATGTAGACGAACACGTGGGCCAGCTCGTTGTCCCGGAAGGGCCTGTCGTAGAAGACCTTTTCATAGCGGATGTCGAAGGTGCCCGCCGGACGCAGCTGTTCCGGTTCGGCATGGATGCCCAGCTCCTCCTCCAGCTCCCGCAGGGCGGACGCCAGCGGCGCGTCCCCCGCCTGGATGTGTCCGGCGGAGGAGGTGTCGTACTTGCCGGGAAAGGAGTCCTTGTGGGCGGCACGCTTTTGCAGCAGCACCTGCCAGCGCCCGTTCACGCGCCGGACCACCCACACGTGGGCCGTGCGGTGGCGAATGCCCACCCGATGGGCGACATCCCGGGCCACGATCTCGCCCGTGGGATTGCCCTGCGCGTCGCAGACGTCGAAGTATTCCATGTCCGTCATCTCTCCCCCGCATTGAAGTCCGGCGGTACCTCCCGCCTCAGTCGATCATGTCCGCGGGCACATAGCCCCGGCTGTTGCGCTGCTCGCCGTCGTCATAGAATTCGACGAACGCGAACTCCCCGTCGTACTCCAGCAGCGTGACGGACTCGCCGGCGTTCAGCCAGAAGCGCTCGGCGGCGGCCCAGTCCGGCGCGGCGTAGATGGTGCCGGACCAGTTCGCCCGGACGCGGGTCCTCAAGTGATCCGCCCAGGGGATGTCCCCCTGCACCGTCATGCGCTTCAGGCCCGTGTAACCGCGGCACAGGCGTCCGTCCTCCCAGTATTCGATCAGCACCCAGGTGACGCCGTTGCCCTTTTCGTACTCCAGCGCGGTGATCCGGGTGGACTGGGGCATGTGGCCCAGCCACACGCTGTACCGGTCCGGGCAGCCCCGAAGCGCCAGGCGCTGGTTCGGCACGGCCGGGACGCCCTCGATGACGTCGTACCCCGCGCCGTCGTCCAGCCAGAAGCCGCCGACGCCGCCGAGCATGCCGCTCTCGCCGTACTCCCCGTCGTCATCGTCGCCGTACTGCTCGCTGCCGTAGCCGCCCAGCATGCCGCTCTCGCCGTACAGGCCGTCGTCCAGCGCCCAGTCGAATATGTAGCCCCGACTGTCCGCACGGTTGTCCCGATCGTAGAATTCGATGTAGGCGTAGCCGTTCTCGTAGCCCAGCACCGTCACCGCGTCGTCCTCTGACAATTTAGCCCGCCAGGCCCCCTTCTCCGAGGGCGCGGCGTACACCGTGCAGTCCTCCGCCACAGAGGCGCTCTGCCAGAGGTGGTCCGCCCAGGGAATGCTGCCGTTCACCGCCATGCGCTTCAGGCCTGTGTAGCCGCGATAGAGCTTCCCGCCGCTCTCGTACTCCACCAGCACCCAGGTGACATCGTTGCCCTCCTCATACTCATGGGCGATGATCCGGGTGGACTGGGGCATCATGTCCAGCCACGCATAGCGGGTGTTCGGACCCGTCCTCAGGGCCAGGTCCTGATTGGGCGAGGCGCTCACGCCCGCCATCGCGCCGACGGCGGACAGCGCAAGCATCAGCGCGCACACCCAGGCCAGTATTTTCCTCTTCAT
This sequence comes from Clostridia bacterium, assembly GCA_030530315.1. Taxonomy (GTDB): domain Bacteria; phylum Bacillota; class Clostridia; order Christensenellales; family Aristaeellaceae; genus UBA2862. The sequence continues at coordinate 5,964 of JAUMVG010000035.1, forward strand.
GCGGATTCCTCCTCTCGCGGGAGCTCTGCCCCCTCTTTCCAATCCTTGGACGGCACAGCCCCGTCTCGGGTTGCAGCTTTGGAGGAAATCTTTGGCTTTTATGATAACCCAAAGGGGCCGCCCATTCGCGATCACGATCGGTCGCTTCAAGGCAGCCCCTTCATTCATCATCCGTCAGGCGGTGGGCGTTCCCACGCTCCAGCTGCCGTCCGTGCCGCGAATGTAGGCGGCGTCGGTCCTCAGCAGGTCGTAGGTCGCAGTATCCACCGGCTGGCCGTTGGCGTTGCTCAGCGTGACGGTCTCGCCTTCGCTGCTCAGCCGGAAGCCGGTGTGCAGGTGGGCCGGGTTGTCCAGGCGGTTCATGCCGGAGCAGTGCACCAGCAGGGTGCCGCCCGCGGGCACCACCACGCCGCTGGGGAACTTCCACAGGCGGGGCAGCTGCGGGTTGTCCGACAGATACCAGCCGCTGATGTCCACGTCGGCGCCGGAGGTGTTGCGCAGCAGCACGTAATCCTGGGCCACGCCGTTCTCGTCCAGCCCGTACTGGGTGCTGGAGGCCACGATCTCGGCCAGCTGCACGTTGGCGGACTGCACCACGCTGGTCATGGCCTGGTAGTTCTCATCGGTGTTCAGAAGGCCCGGCGTGGTCCGCGTGTCCTTGGCCCAGCTGTTGCGGTCCCGGCGCACATAGGCTTCGTTCTCCGCCAGCGCGGGGATGTTCACCGTATCCACAGCCACGTCCGCCGTGTTGAACAGCATCAGCACGTCGCCGCCGGAGGACAGGCGGAAGGGCGCGTGCAGCTCCTCTCCCAGCTCCGCGTGGAGGGTGCTGTCGGCGTAGACGATGGCGCATTCGCCGGCCTGGAGAATCACATCCGGGAACACGAACACGTTGCCCGCCTTGGCGCTCTTGGCCAGTATGTAGCCCTGGAGGTTGACGGGCCGGTTGCCGACGTTGGCCACCTCGATCCAGTCGGGCGTGGCGCCGTTGGCATCCACCAGCACGCCGCCGTTGGCGCTCATGATCTCGTTCAGGCGCACCGGGCCCTCGCCGTGGATCTCCGAAACCTGGGCGGCCACGGGCCGCTCGGCCTTGTCCTGGGTCCCGCCGAGGCTGAAGCCGCCGGGCATCAGGCCCTGGAGCACCAGTCCCAGCGCGATGATCGCCACGCATACGCCCAGCAGGGGCACAAAGCCCCGGGGCAGCCTGCCGCCGCTCGCGCCCTGGGGCGCGGCCTTCGGCCGCGGATTCGCCGCCGGACGCGGCGCCTGGGCCGCGGGCCTCTGCGCGGGACGCGGACCTGCCGCGGGGCGCTGGCCGGAATAGGCCCTGTTCCCCGTGGGCGCCGCGGTGCGCTGCGCCGGGCGGCTGTCGTTCAGGCTTCCAAACCGGCTGGGCTGCCCGCCGCTCGACTGCGGGCGCACCGGCCTGTTGTTATCGGTCAAGAGGATCACTCCCAATTATCAGATGTCACCGGTTGGATCAGACGGCCTCGCCCTGATAGGAGACCAGGGTCGCGTCGTAGACGCCGGGCACGCCGCGCAGCTTGTTCAGCAGGGCGTCGGGCTTGTCCACGCGCACCTCATAGGTGGCCTCGATGCCGTTGCCGGTGACGGTCTTGCTCTTCAGCTGCTGCACCTTCAGGCCGTTGACCAGCTGGTTGGCCTGGCGCTCAGCCTCTTCGCCCATGCGGATGACCAGCAGGTAGCTGTTGATGCCCTTGGACTGGATGTGCACCAGCAGGGTCAGCAGCAGGCCGATGCCCACCACCGCGCAGGCGGTCAGGAAGAACTGGCCCGCGCCCAGCAGGATGCCCATGGTCAGCGCCCAGAACATGTAGGCGGTGTCCAGCGGATCCTTCACGGCAGTGCGGAAGCGAACGATGGACAGCGCGCCAACCATGCCCATGGAGAGCTGGATGGACTCGCGGATACACATGACCACCGGGCAGGTGATCAGCGTCATCATCACCAGGGTCAGCGTGAAGTTATTGGAGTACATCACGCCGCGGTAGTTGCGCCGGTAGATCCACGCGATGAACAGGCCCGCCGCCAGCGCGAGCACCAGGGAGAGCAGGATCGTGGGAAAGGACGCGGGGGTGATGGTCTGTGAGCTGAAGAGATTGGCAAAGATGCTGTTCATGGGCTTTCTTCCTCCTGTTGATCTGAATGTATATCAGGGATAGTCTATCCAAAGGTCACATTGCGCTTATGCCAGGGGCTCGTAGCGCCGGCAGAGTATGTACTTGGACACGGCGCTGCGCTCCGCCTCGGTGCCGCTGAGCAGGGCGGCGATGTAGTCCGGCAGGTAGTTGTTGAACTTGACCTCCAGGATCTCCACGTTGCGGTCGTGGGGGCAGACGGTGGGCAGGTTCGGGTTGAACAGGTCCCGGCTGAACAGCCCGGACCGCAGGCTCAGGTCGAAGGTGATCCGCACGTCCTCCGCCGGGTGCAGGTAGGCCTCCCGGGCGTACTCCACGATCACCCTGGGCCGCAGCAGCCGCGTGCGCATCTGCACGTACATGTCCTGCAGCAGCGCGTTGGAGGACTTGTGCAGACCCGCCGGGTTGCCCTCGATCAGCTGGTCGCACAGCCGCCGGGTGATCTGCACGGAGGACTTCTGGATCAAATCGCCCAGCTTGCGCTTGCGCTCCAGAAAGATCTCCTTGTCCGAGTAGCGGTAGATGCGGATGCGGTACTTGTCGCGGTGCATCACGCCCGACTGCTTGTCGTAGAAGGCGGAATCCTCTATGTCGTCAAAGTACAGCGACCGTATGACGTAGGGCTTGCCGCCCACGCAGTGGCTGTCCAGGGTCAGCGCGCCGCGAAGCCGCGCCCGCAGGGCCTCCAGCTCCGCCGGATTGATGAAGTACTTCAATTCATGCCGGGCGGGCAGGCCGTTTCTCTTCTGCTGCATACTCAACCCTCTCTATAATAGCCGATGTCCGCGCCGACCCGGGCCGAGGCCCGAATGGCAAAGCGGGATCACGACGGTTTCTTGATGTCCTCGTAGCTCACGCCCACCTGCGCCATCACCGCGCCGAAGTACTGCTCCATCTGGGCCTTTGAAAGCGGCAGATAGTCGTTGTACTTGATGAACTGGAGCATGCGTCCCGGGCGCGACTGCGCGTAGCGGATGAACCTGCGCACCTCCGACTTGTGCTCGGATTCGGTGAAGTCCCACCGCGCGTAGTGGTCCGGCATCAGCGGCTCGATGGCGTTGTAGAACTCCTCGGCCATCTTCGTGATGTTGTCGGCGCTGTAGGTGGTCGCCATCTGCTCGCCCAGATAGGTGAGGAACCGGTCGCAGAAGGTCGGGTTCTTCATGCAGGCGATGAACAGCGTGTTGTCGGTGCGATTCTTGTTGCCCATGCCGCCCGGCGTCAGCCAGCGCTTGGGGGAATTGGTGTCGGTGTAGAAGGCCCAGTCCAGGTCAAACAGCACCCAGCGCCACTTGCCGTCCGTCTTGGGGTTCCGGTAGCGCTTCACGTTCAGGGTGTCCGTGTTGCCGGTGTACATCTCCACCGCCATGTATTCGATGTAGTTCTGCACGTCGATGGCGCTGTCGATGACGTTCCAGGCCTCCTCGGTCTTCATGTCGTGGCTCTTGACCCAATCCAGCAGCTGCACCATGGTGTCGTTGGAGCCCTGCATCACGTTGGTGTTGGCCTTGATCAGGTCCAGGTCGTCCTCATCGCCCTCCCAGCCCTCGAACTGGCAGATGTTGGCGGTGTTGATGCGCTCGCGCAGGTTGTAGTGGCCCCAGTACTGGCCGTCGATGTACAGCACGCCGATCTCGGTCTCCTGGTAGTCCACGTGGCCGCCCTCCGCCAGCCGCTGCAGCAGCGCGTCGCGGAAGCGGGTCTTGTAGCCGTCCTCACTGGAGGAGCGCAGCAGGAAGGACTGGTAGTCCGGATAGGGCCTGTGGGAGAATAACGCCGCGTTGAAGCGGTTCGCGCCGTACTTGCTGCGGGCGATCACCTTGAAGGCCTTCTGCTTCTCGGCGCGGCTGTACTGGCCGTGCAGCTTGATGCCGCACTCCTGGGAGATCATCGTGCTGCCGTCGGGATTGAACACCTCGACGTGGGCCTCGCGCTCCCAGTCCATCCAGAAGTTGGCGCCCTTGTTCATGGAGCCGTAGGGGTAGTTCGGCAGGGCGTTGGGGCCCTTGACCATGATGCCCGCCTCGTCGCTGGTGAGGTTGTAGGGATCGCTCACCAGGGAGACCACGAACACGGTGCCTCCCCCGTTGTTCACGTCGTACAGGTAGCTCTGGGTGTCCATGAAGGACTCCAGGTAGCCCTCGCCGTAGACCCGCGTGCGCAGGATCGTCGTTCCCGTGACGGTGATCGGCCCGGTGTAGAGCGTGGAGCTCTCGGTGGGGTCGGTGTAGTCCAGCGTGTAGTAGACGCGGCAACCGGAGGGCACGGACAGCTCCACGGACAGCGTGTCGCCGGTTTTGTACAGCCCGCCCAGCGTGGAGTAGATGGGCCTCGGCGCGCGGCCGTAGTAGCTGGAGCTGTCGTTGGGCGACCCGGGGGTCACCGTGGTGAAGTAGCGCACCGCGTTCTGGGTTTCCATGCGGCCGAAGGAGATGTCCTCGTACTGCATGGGCACGAACAGCCGGTCGATGATGTGCCCGTTGGGCTCGGAGAGCACCACAGAATAGCCGCCGTCGGCGGACAGGTTGTAGTTGGTCTGGATGCGGTCCGCCGTGGAGGTGTTCAGCCCGTTGGCGAACACGCCCAGGTACTGGCCCGGCTGGATGACCGTGCCGGAGGGGAACTGCCACTTCCGGGGCCGGCCCGCGTTGTCGGACAGGCCGTAGCCGGAGAGGTCCACCGCCTCGGCGGAGTTGTTGTGCAGCTCGATCCAGTCGTCGGACTTGGAGGAGGAGGCCAGCACCTCGGTGATGGTGACGCCCTTCGTGTTCGCGCTGTCGATGCTGCTCGCGGCGGCGTCCGCCCCCTCGGGGGTGTTGGCGTAGTTCGGAGACGGCGAGAACTGCTTGGTCCAGCCGGTCTCCAGCAGCGAATAGGCCTGGTCCGGCTCCATCACCGGGGTCTTCACGTAGCTCACCGTGGCCCCGTCCGGGTCGGTCAGGAACACATTATCGCCCTTGTTGGAAATCTTGAAATTGGCGTGCAGGTGACCCTCCACCGAGCCGCTCTTGCCGGAGCAGTGCACGGCCAGGTAGCCGCCCGCGGGCAGCGTCACCGAGGGGAAGCGCCACCGCATCAGCTTGTCTGAGCGGTCGGACAGATACCAGCCCTCCAGGTTCACGGCGGAGGCGGAGGTATTGTGGATCTCCACGTAGTCCGGGCAGGCCCCGGTCTCATCCGGGAAGAAGGTGGCGTTGTCCGCCATCACCTCGCTGATCTCCAGCGGCCCCTGCTGCACGACGATGGGGCGCTCCTCGCCCTCCGTGCCGCTGAAGCGCTCCACGCGGTTCGCCTGGCCCGGGGTGGGATAGTCGCTGATCTGCCACGCGCCGGAGGCATCCCGGCAGTAGGCCTGGTCCCTGGCCAGGGACGGGAGCTCCACCAGGTCCACCCCGTCGCCCCGCTTGTCCAGCAGCGCCAGGTTCTCGCCGGAGGCGGGCAGCGCGAAGGGGGCGTGATAGCCGTCCTCCTGGATCTCCTGTCCGCTGCCGTCGGCGTAGACCACCACGTACTCGCCGGGCTGGAGCACGCCGCTGGGGAAGGCGAAGGCCTGGGCGGGCTTGGTCTCCCGCATCAGGGCGTAGCCCGTCAGGTCCACCGGCTTTGAGGAAGTGTTCTGCAGCTCGATCCAGTCCACGATCCCTCCCGCGTTGCCCACGCGGGTGGAAGCGTTCGCGGTCATGACCTCGCTGATGCGCAGCCCGGAGGCCTCCTGGACGGCGGCGCGGGTGGCGCTGCCGGAGAGGGGGCTGTTCTGCGCGAGATAGGTGACCAGTATGGCGACGGCTCCCACCAGCGCGATGAGCGCGGGGGCCGGGCCCAGGGGCCTGGGCCGACGCCAGATGATCTTCTTATTCTTATTTGAGGATTGCTTTGCCACTCAGCTGCCTCCGTACATGCTCTTCGGGGTTCAGTTGTGCCAATACCTTATCCATATTATAATACACTTTATATATTATAATATGATGGCGACAATCCAACAACCGCGTAAATATTCGATGTCTCCGTCACCTGCGGCGACGGCGGCGGCGATGGCCCAGCGTCCTGTAGGCGTACCAGCCGCCCACGCCCACCGTAGCCACGCCCGCGACGATCATGCCCACCGCCAGCGCGGCGCTGCCGCCGGAGGACTCGTTGGCAGGTCGAGGCGCGGGGGTGACCGTCGGCTGGGGCGTCTCCATGGCCGGGTCAGGCGCCTCGGAGGCAGCGGGCTGTTCCGCAGAAGCCGCTTCGGCAAGCTCCACGGCGGGCTGTTCCCCGCCGTCCTGCCCGGGCTCGTCGTCGTGCGCGACGGCAAACACGTCCTCCCCGTCGTCGGCTTCGACGACCACGGCGGCCCCGTCTACGTCCGGCGCGTCGCCCTGCCCGGCATCCTCGTCCTCATCCTCGGGCACCTCGGGCACGTCCTCCCAGAGCTCCGCCAGCTCCCGCACGCCGTGCTCCGCCAGGTAGTCCGCGGAGGCGTTGGGGGCGATGTGCTCCAGGAAGTCGTTCTTGGCCACGTCCTCGCCCACGGTGGTGAAGTACAGGCCGAACTTGGAGTTGTCATAGGTGCCGTGGTTTTTGACGGCGTAATACTTCAGCTGGGAAGCATGCTCGTTCATGCCGATCTGGGCCACCTTCAGCGGGCTGTAGCCGTTCAGGCTGTCCAGCTTGGTCTCCCAGTCCATCTGGATCTGGTTCTTCTTGTACAGGTGGTGGTAGAGCTTCTTCACCTGCCACTCGCCGTACTTCTCCTGGGATTCTGGGTACTGCGCGGGGTCCGCCGCAGCCTCGATGGCGTACATCATCGCCCGGGCGGTGATCTTGTGCTGGATGTGGCCGTATTCGCCGTCCAGGTCCTGGGTGACGATGACCTCCGGCTTGTAGCGGCGGATGCGCTCCACCAGCGCGGACAGGATGTTGTCCTTGCCGCCCCACAGGGCGATGCCCTTATTGATGCTCTCGACCTTCTTGTCCTGGAAGTTGATGAACTCCGGGTAGGTCCTTACGCCCATCACCCACAGCGCGTTCAGCGCCTCGTTGCGGCGATAGCGGGAGCAGTTGGTCATGTAGACCACGATGGTGGGCTTCTTCAGCGCCGTGGCGTAATAGGGAATCGTGCCGCCCAGGAAGATCAGCTCGTCGTCCTGGTGGGTGGAGACCACCATCAGGTCGGCCTTCTCCACGGGCCGTTCCCACACCTGGACCTCCTTGGGCAGGTCTCCCGCGGAATATACCCGCATGTTGCCGATCTGCTGGTTCTTCGCCGTCATCTTCAGCTGGAGGTAGGAGGTCTCCGGCAGCAGCTCCAGCATGGTGTAGATGTTGGGGAAGGTGCAGGTCTGGTCCCGGGTGCGCAGCTCGTTCAGGTCGGCGTCGTACTCAATCAGCTCGAAGCCCTTGGGGTCGTAGAGCCACTCGATGCGCAGCCAGCCCGCCCGTGCGTCCTTCGGCAGGTGGATGCCCACATAGGCGTCGGCCCGGCTGTACTTCCACAAGGACCGGATGTTCTTGTCGTACAGGTTTCCCCGGTCGCCCTCGGACACCTTGAACTTGCACTTCGACGTGATGTCCGCGGCCTCCTCCGCCAGCGCGCACCCCGCCGCAAACGCGGCGCACAGGCACAGCGCGACGATCAGCCGCACGATCATCCTCTTCATTCTTTCGCCTCCAGGTTTCCGCCCGCCCCGCGCGGGCAAGGCTTGTCTCTCATTCGTCCCCGAGCAGCTCCAGCACCACGGCGTTGTGCAGCTCCATGCCCCGCAGGGTCAGCCGCAAAAAGCCATCCTGGCGCTCGACCAGGCCGCCCGCTTCCAGCCGCGCCAGCGCGGCCTCCCGTCCCCTCTCAAAGGGAACGCCGAAGCGCGCCTGCCAGTCCTCGAGGTCCAGCCCCCGCGCCGTGCGGGTGGCCAGCATCACCGTCTCCTCCCGGGCGTCGGCCTCGGTCAGCGCCTGGACCTCCTCCGCCCCGCCGCCGACCAGGTAGTCCTCCAGCCCATCGGGGTTGTGAAAGCGCCGCCCCTCAAACAGCGAGTGGGCCGCGCAGCCCAGCCCCAGGTAGTCGCCCCGGAGCCAGTAAGCCAGGTTGTGCCGGCATTCGCGGCCGGGCCTGGCATAATTGGAGATCTCGTACCGGCCGTAGCCCGCCCGGGCCAGCCGGTCCACCGCCGCGCGCTGCATGGCGTTCACGGCGTCGTCGTCGGGAATCACCGCCTCGCCGGAGGCCACCCGCGCCGCCATGGGCGTGCCGTCCTCCACGATCAGGCTGTAGGCGGAGAGGTGCTCCACCCCCAGGGCCGCGGCGGCATCCAGGGTCTCATTCCACTGGTCCATCGCCTGTCCCGGCAGGCCGTACATCAAATCGAGGTTCAGGTTCGCAAAGCCCGCTTCCCGGGCCATCGCCACGGCCTCCCCGACCTGCGCCGCGGTGTGGATGCGGCCCAGGGATTTCAACAATCCATCGTCAAAGCTCTGGGCTCCGAGGGACAGCCGGTTCACACCCGATTTCCGGTAGGCCGTCAGCTTCTCCGGCGTCAGCGTGCCGGGATTGCCCTCCAGGGTGATTTCGGCGTCCCGGGCAAAGGGCACGACGGCCCGCGCCCGCTCGAGGGTCTCCACGATGTATGCCGCGTCCACCAGCGTGGGGGTGCCGCCGCCAAAGAACACCGTGGCGGCCTCATAGCCGCGCAGCCGTTCCCGCCAGCCCTCCAGCTCGCGCCACAGCGCCTCAAAGTACCGCCGCCACTCCCCCTCCCGGTTCGGCCAGGAGGCAAAGTCGCAGTAGGCGCACTTGCTGGCGCAGAAGGGAACGTGGATGTACAACGATAGGGGCCTCATCCGTCACACCTCAACCGCGCTTTGCGGTCAGGCCCGTCTTCTGCTCGATGAAGGGCAGGAAGTCCGCCGCGTTCCCCTGCACAAAGCCCGCCTTCGGCAGCGCAAAGGCCGCGCGCTTCTGGGGATAGACCAGGAAGTAGTCCTTCGCCTCCACCAGCTTCACCAGCGCGGGGTACTGCACCGTGGAATTCTCCACCGCGCAGTCGAGGCGCAAAGCGTCCTCGCCAAAGCTGTAGGTGACCTCGCCCACCTTCTTGTTGTAGCTCCGCAGCATGAGCCGTGGGTTCAACAGCCTGTACCCCAGGGACAGCACCACGAACCAGCCGCAGATCAGCCCCCAGAACAGCTTGTCCTCATCCTTAAAGACAAATATCATCACCGCCGCCAGGACGATCGTCAGCGCCGTCACAAGCCAAAGCAGGATATGAAAGGCGCGGTTGGTGGCGCGGTCGACGGCTTTCGCGGCGTCCAGGTCGAACGTCGCCTTGACTACAAATCTGTTCTCCATTTTGCCCTTACCTTAATCGTTTTATTGCGGCAGCAAAAGGGGTTCCAAGGGGATAATTTCCCCTTGGCAGGGGGTTCTGAGGGGGGACGGCGTCCCCCTCAGTCCATTTTCAGGACCGCCATGAACGCCTCGGACGGCACGGCCACGCTGCCCACCTGGCGCATGCGCTTCTTGCCCTCCTTCTGCTTTTCCAGCAGCTTCTTCTTGCGGGAGATGTCGCCGCCGTAGCACTTGGCCAGCACGTCCTTGCGCAGGGCCTTGACGGTCTCGCGGGCGATCACCTTGCCGCCGATGGCCGCCTGGATCGGGATCTCGAACAGCTGGCGCGGGATGGCGTCCTTCAGCTTCTCGGCGATGGAGCGTCCCCGGGGATAGGCCCGGTCGCGGTGCACGATGATGGACAGCGCGTCGCACTGCTCGCCGTTCAGGAGCATGTCCAGCTTCACCAGGTCGCTGCGCTCGTAGCCCTTGAGTTCATAGTCAAAGGAGGCGTAGCCCCGGGTGCGGGACTTCAGCTGGTCGAAGAAGTCGTAGATGACCTCGTTCAGAGGCAGGTCGTACTTCAGCAGCACGCGGCCGCCCTCGATGTACTTCATGTCCCGGAAGGTACCGCGCTTGTCCTGGCACAGCTCCATGATCGCGCCGACGTAGTCCTGGGGCGTGATGACCTGGGCGTCCACCATCGGTTCCTCCATCCAGTCGATCTCCTGCACCGGCGGCAGATTGGTGGGGTTGTCGATCATCAGCTCGGTGCCGTCGGTCTTGACGACCCTGTACACCACGCTGGGCGCGGTGGTCACCAGGTCCAGGTCGAACTCGCGCTCCAGGCGCTGTTGGATGATCTCCATGTGCAGAAGGCCCAGAAAGCCGCAGCGGAAGCCGTAGCCCAGGGCCACGGAGGTCTCCGGCTCGTAGGACAGCGCCGCGTCGTTGAGGCGCAGCTTCTCCAGCGCGTCCTTCAGGCTCTCGTAGTCCGCGCCGTCGGCGGGATAGATGCCGCAGTACACCATCGGCAGCACCGGCTTGTAACCCGGCAGCGGCTCGGCGGCGGGATTGGACGCCAGGGTGATGGTATCGCCCACGTGGATGTCCGCGATGTCCTTGATGGAAGCGGCGATGTAGCCCACCTCGCCGGCGCACAGCTCGTCCTTGGGGCTGTAGCCCAGGGGCAGGTAGGCGCCCACCTCGGTGACGTCGAACTCGCGGTTGCCCGCCATCATGCGGATGCGGTCCCCCACCTTCACGCGGCCCGCCTTCAGGCGTACCGAGGAGATGGCCCCGCGGTAGTTGTCGTAGTAGGAATCGAAGATCAGCGCCTGCAGCGGCGCGTCCACGTCGTCCTGCGGGGCAGGCACGTTCGCCACGATGTCCTCCAGCACGTCCCCGATGCCGACGCCCTGCTTGGCCGAAACCAGCGGGCAGCCCTCGCAGTCGATGCCGATCTCGTCCTCGATCTCCTGCTTTACTACCTCGGGCTGGGCCGAGGGCAGGTCGATCTTGTTGATCACCGGCCGAATCTCCAGGTCGTGCTCCAGCGCCATGTAGACGTTGGCCAGCGTCTGGGCCTCGATGCCCTGGCTGGCGTCCACCACCAGCACCGCGCCCTCGCAGGCCGCCAGCGCCCTGGACACCTCGTAGGTGAAGTCCACGTGGCCGGGGGTGTCGATCAGGTTCAGCTCGTATTCCTTCCCGTCCTTCGCGGTGTAGGGCATGCGCACCGCCTTCGACTTGATGGTGATGCCGCGCTCCCGCTCCAGCTCCATGCTGTCCAGCACCTGATCGGTCATATCCCGCTGCTTCATCACGCCCGTCAGCTCCAGGATGCGGTCCGCCAGCGTGGACTTGCCGTGGTCGATGTGGGCAATGATGCAGAAATTGCGGATTCGGCTCTGATCGTACTTCAAATTGCAAACGCCTCCGTCGCGTGAAATGTCTACAATATATCTTAGCCTGTTCGTGTTAATTAATCAAGCGGCAATCAGGCAAGAGGCAACAAGAGGCAACAGGGAACAGGCAACCGTCAGAGTGCCGGGAGGCGGGAACAAGCATTGGGAATTGAGAATCGAGAATGGCGGGGACAGGTACGGGCAGCAGCGGTCTGCAGGATGCGCCTTTGCATATTGTGTATATTTATGCAATTGCGGCTCAGTTTTTTCAGCATTTCATTTTTCAAATAAATGCAAAAACAGTGTGTGTGCCCCCGTTTTCGCATAAAATTGCAATTCTTAACATTCGAGTTGGCAGTTTTCTGTTGCGTTTCAAATGGCTTTATTGTATAATACAGTCATTACCGGCCGGAAGTCCGGCTGCGAAATGGAGGAAAACACAATGAAGAAGATCGTATCGCTGATCATCGCGCTGGTCCTGGCGTTCTCCTGCACCGCCGCTCTGGCTGAGCTGACCTTCACCACCGGCGGCACCTCCGGCACCTACTACGCCTACGGCAACGTGCTGGCCCAGTTCATCACCAACAATTCTGACGTGGCCGTGACCGCCGTGGCCGGCAACGGCTCCGCCGCCAACATCGACCTGCTGGACATCGGCGACGCGCAGCTGGGCTTCGTGCAGAACGACGTGGCTGCCTACGCCTACAACGGCGTGCGCTTCGAGCAGTACGAGGGCAACCCCATCGACACCTTCACCGCCCTGTGCGCGCTGTACACCGAGACCGTGCAGCTGGTCACCTGCAACCCCGACATCAAGTCCGTCGCGGACCTGAAGGGCAAGAACGTGTCCATCGGCTCCCAGGGCTCCGGCGTGTACTTCAACGCCATGGACTTCTTCGCCGCCTATGACATGACCGAGGCCGACATCAATCCCCAGTACCTCTCCTTCGGCGACTCCGCCGAGGCCCTGAAGGACGGCAAGATCGACGCCGCGTTCGTCGTGGCCGGCGCGCCCACCCCCGCCGTGGTCGACCTGTGCACCACCAAGGGTGCCTACCTGATCGGCCTGGACGACGAGCACGTCGCCAAGCTGCAGGAGATCTCCGCCGCCTACGCCAAGAGCGTCATCCCCGCCGGCACCTATGACGGCATCGACGAGGACGTCACCACCGTGGGCATCAAGGCCACCATCATCGCCAACGAAGACGTGACCGAGGACGAGGCCTACACCATCGTCTCCACCATCTTCGAGAACGCGGACGCCATCACCGAGGCGCATGCCAAGGGCGCGGACCTGGATCTGGAGTACGCCTCCACCTGCGGCCTGCCCTACCATGCCGGCGCCGCCAAGTACTTCGCCGAGAAGGGCATCGAGGTCGAGGTGGCTGACTAAGCCTCCCGCCCCAAAGGCACTCTGATTCAAACGGGGCTGCGGTAGGAACCTGCCGCAGCCCCGTTCCAAACCCGCACCGTAGGGACGCCATACATGGCGTCCATTCCCCGTTTTCGGGAGACGCACGGCATGTATGCCGTCCCTACAGTGACCCACGCATTTCACCCGAAAGGAGGCCACCCCCATGGCCGATCCCAACCTGCGCGACCCGAACCTGAACGCGCCGGAAATCGACACCTCCACCGGCTCCGCGGCGGATGTCGAAGCCGTCATGCGCAAGTATGACCGCGAATCGAACACCCGCATCTGGACGGGAACGCCCAAGCTCATCGTCGGCGTCATCCTGGCGGCGTTTTCCCTGTTCTGCATTTACGTCACGCTGTTCGCCAACTTCCTGGAGCAGGTGCGCATGACCTCCTTCATGGGACTGGTGATCATCATGGGCTTTTTGACCTACCCCGCCAAGAAGGGCCACGTCAAGCCCAACACCCTGCCCTGGTACGACATCGTCCTGATGCTGCTCGGCGCGGGCTCGTTCTTCTTCTACGCCTTCAACGCCCACGCGATCCTAAACATGCGCCTGAAGGAGCTGCTCACCAACCCGCTGTACACCACGGTGGCCGTCGTGGGCATACTGGTGCTGGGCGAGCTGTGCCGACGCAGCGTGGGCGTGCCGATCCTGTGCGTGGCCATCTTCTTCATCGGCTACACCTTCTTCAACGGCAAGACCCTCTCCCGCACCGCCTATGAGATGTTCTACGGCGACAACGGCATCCTGGGCACGCCCGTCAGCGTGTGCTCAAAGTATATCGTCGTGTTCATCATCTTTGGCGCGTTCCTGGAGAAGACGGGCGTCTCCAGCTTCTTCATCAATCTGGCCAACAGCCTGACCGGCCGCTTCGCCGGCGGTCCGGCGAAGGTGGCGGTCATCTCCTCCGCGCTGTGCGGCATGGTGTCCGGTTCCTCCGTGGGCAACACCGTCACCACCGGCTCGGTCACCATCCCGATGATGAAGAAGACCGGCTATAAGTCCGAATTCGCCGGCGCCGTGGAGGCGGCCGCCTCCACCGGCGGACAGATCATGCCCCCCATCATGGGCGCGGCGGCCTTCCTGATGGCGGACTACCTGGGCATCCCCTATTCCAACATCATCGTGCGCGCCATCGTGCCCGCGGTGCTGTACTTCCTGGGCATCTTCATCGCCGTGCACCTGGAGGCCAAGAAGCTGGGCCTGAAGGGCATCGACCGGCAGCTGCTGCCCCGGTTCAAGTCCCTGCTGAAGGACACCTACCTACTGCTGCCGCTGATCGTGCTGATCTACCTGGTGTGCTCCAACACCCGCACGATGCAGTTCTCCGCCGCGGTGGCCATCGTCACGGCCATCGTCGTGGGCTTTGTCAACAACCTGACCGGCTACTACAAGCGCGCCGCCGCCAACAACCAGTCCGGCGCGGCGGGCGAGATCCCAGAGTCCTTCACTCCCAAGACCATCTTCGAAGCCCTGGAGGCCGGCGGGCGCAGCTGCGTCACCGTGGCCGTGGCCTGCGGCATCGCGGGCGTCATCTGCGGCTGCATCACCGTCACGGGCCTGGCCAACAAGCTGATCAGCGCCATCGTGGGCGTCTCCGGCAACTCCATGCTGCTGGGCCTGTTCCTGACGATGATCTGCTGCATCGTGCTGGGCATGGGCGTGCCCACCACGGCCACCTACTGCATCATGGCCTCCACCTGTGCCCCGATCCTGATCCAGATGGGCGTTCCGGCCATCGCGGCCCACTTCTTCGTGTTCTACTACGGCATCGTGGCGGACATCACCCCGCCGGTGGCCCTGGCGGCCTACGCGGGCGCGGCCATCGCCAAGGGCAAGCCAATGAAGACGGGCGTGACGGCCACGCGGCTGGCCATCGGCGCGTTCATCATCCCCTTCGTGTTCGCCGCCAGCCCCGCGCTGCTGTTCATCGACACCGTGTGGTACGAGGTCATCCTGATCACCCTCACCGCCACCATCGGCATGGTGGGCGTGGCCGCGGGCCTCTCCGGCTACCTGCTGACCAACATGAACGTGCTGGAGCGCGTCCTGCTGATCGGCGGCGGCCTGGCGCTGATCGTGCCCGGCACGCTGACCGACTTCATCGGCCTGGGCGTCATCGCCCTGGGCGTGGTGATGCAGCTGCTCCGCAAGCGCAGCGCCGCGGCCTGAAGCCGGCTTTGCCCAAAACAATAATTATCCCACGGCGCAGCCGGGGTTTCAACCTGTCAAAAAAGGTCACCGGAAGGTGGCCTTTTTTGAGTTCTTCCGAAAACCCGGGAAATGATAACACCTCAACCGCCCTGCGGGCCACTAACGGGGCCTGACCGGCCCGGCCTTCTGGCGTTAGCCTATCGTAGCGTCCGAGGGGAGTCAGCCCCAGCTTTCCGTGAAGATCCTATTCTTTTGGCTCATCACGGAAAGTTGGGGGTTGCATTGATGTAATGGCAGAACATAGCCCTCAATGCCGCAGGGCAACGCAATGTACAGATCCTTCGCTCCGCTCAGGATGACAAACGACGCAATGCTGTCATCCTGAGCGGAGCGAAGGATCTGTACGAAGCGTCGAGTGGCTGCATTCTGCAAATCCCTCGACTTTCCGTGAAGAACCAGGAATAATGGCGTTTCTGTGCTTGGCTCTCCCCCGTGAGGGGGAGAGCTGGCACGGCGAAACCGTGACTGAGAGGGGGCATCCCCCAGAAAACCGTGAGAGCCTATTCTTTTGTATAAAACAGGATCGCCGCGCGAGACGGCACGGCGATCCCTGAAACTTTCCCCCCGGGTCAGCGCGCCAGTCCTCGATGGCGCGGAATTCCTTGTCCATCTCCTTGAGCAGCTCGGGGGTGGCGCCCACCTCGGGGAAGGACAGGACCTTGCGATAGGTCATGCGGTAGCAGAGCTTCATCTGGGGGTTGGTGGTGCTGCCGGGGAAATGCTTCTCCATGGCTTCCTTGGTCTTCGCGTTGCGAAACAGATCCTTGACCTTGAGGTCGATGGCAGGCGCCTGGACAGGCTCATGCTCTGTCCCCGCTTACAGTGACAAGGTCCTGCCGGCGGGCACGGGGATCGGCTTTTCGTCGTTGACCTGGATCCAGCACTCCCTGGCGCTGGGGTTGTAAACAAAGGTGTTGTCCGCCGCGAACTGAAGGCGCTTGAAATCGTCCAGGCAGTCCATCAATTCGATGTTGGTGCAGTACCAGATGTCTTCCTGGCCGCCCATGGCCCGGCAGAAGTCCTCGATCAGCCGCCAGCCGTCGCCGTTGTCGAACTCATAGCTGTGTCCCCAGACGTACATCAGGTAGAGGTACTGGCGCTTGAACAGCTCCCGGAACTGCTGGCCCAGGGCCATCAGGTTATGGCTGTGGTGGCAGGTGGCCATCCAGCGCAGCGGGTCCTCCGGCAGCGCAAAGCCGTCCGTAGAACCCACGACCCGGGAATAGCGTATGCCGCAGGCGGGCAGCAGGGCCTCGATGTCATCGCTCATGGAACCGTTGGGATAGCTCATTCCTCGCACCGGATACCCGGTCAGCGCCTCCAGCGCCTTCCTGTCCTCCAGCACCTCCTGCGCCACCTCCGGCAGTGGACAGCGGGCGATGGTCGGGTGGGTCACCGTATGGCAAGCCACCTCGTGACCGGCGTAGAGCGTGGAAACCTCATCCGGGCGTATGTGCCGTTCGTCCCCCAGGAAGCCGCTGTTCAGGTGAAAGGTGCCCCGGATGCCGTAACGGTTGAATATCTCCACCAGCCGCCGGTCCTGGGTGCGTCCGTCGTCATAGCTCATGGTCAGCGCCTTGTGCCGGCCTCCGGGATAGCAGCAATAGACCTTGTTCAATGGAAAGCCTCCTTTGTGTGTAGAGAGCGATCGTTCTGGCGGACGCGCCGCCGCCTGCTGACACGGCATCGCACGGGATCCGCGGTGGATCAGGTCGGTCCCCAAAGTATGCGCGAGTTTGCGATGTATTCATTATATAAACAACTTCAAAGGCTGTCAATCCATCGATGGTATACCGACATACTTGTGCAGACTCGTGCTCTAATACTAAGCTTACATTGCTTTTATTTCTGGTTGAACCCATTGTTTCCGGAAACGCTCAGCCAATATGAATCCCCAACACCGCAAGCGTGTAAAAATGCAGACATCAAACATCAAATAAAACAATCAACAGCACGCCATAGGTCACGCCTCCATCAAAAAACGGACAGGGTGAATGATCTTCTCCCCTGTCCGGTATATCTTTTTTCTGCTTTAGATCTTCCCATAGTGTGTTTCTAAAGTCAAGGATGTGCAGTTTCGAGTGCATCGGGCTGCAGTTCAATGCGATTTTCGCGGTGCCGCTTCCCAATCCACGAGATTGTGACGTCGGCAGTCGGCCACAGGCCGACCGACAAACCTGAAGGTTTGTCGCCTTGAAGGTTTGCTGGCGGCAAATCAAGGAAAATCAACGCGGGTATGCAGTTCGAGGTGCCGAAAATGTATGTTCGGGATTTTAGAAACACGCTCTGAGGTCGGCCTCGGTGGTGTCGTCGCCGATGACGATCAACTCGGTGCCGGTCAGGTGGGCGAACATGGCGATGTCCTCCCGGGTCAGCGCGGTGGACACCACGCTGTGGTGCGCGCCGCCGGCATAGCACCAGGCCGCGGTACCGATGCGGAAGTTGGGCTTGTGGCGATACATGATCTGGGCCACGGGCAGCTTCGGCATGGGATGGGGCACCTTCACCAGCTCGATGTCCGCGCAGATGATGCGGAAGTGGTCGCCCAGGTCCACCAGGGTCACCTGGATGCCGTCGCCGGTGACGGAGTCGAACACCAGTCGGGCAGGGTCGGCCTTGTTGCCGATGCCCAGCGGATGCACCTGGATCTTCGGCTTCGTCGCCGCGAAGGAGGCAGGCACCTCCAGCATGTGGCTGGCCAGCTCCAGCTCGCAGCCGGGGGTCAGGTCGTAGGTGTAGTCCTCGATGAAGCCCGTCGCGCCGTCCCGGCCCTCGGCCATCTTCATCAGCACCGCTGAGAAGGCGGAGATCTTGTAGTCGCCCTCGGGGCCGAAGCCCACGCCCTTGGCCATCAGGTTCTGGGCAGCGATGCCCGGCAGCTGGTTCAGGCCGAACAGGTCCTGGAAGGTGTCGGTGAAGGCCTGGCACTCGTTCCTCGCCATGAACTTTTCAAAGGCGATCTCGTACTTCGCCTGCTCCCGCACGGCGGCGATGTTGTCGGTGTCCATCACGTACCTGTCGGCGTATTCCTGCATCTTGGCCTCGGTCTCCTCCTCGGTGACCTCGCCGGCAATTTTGGCGATCAGACCGATGCCCCAGTACTTGATCTCCCAGCCGTACTTGATCTCCGCCTCCAGGCGGTTGCCGTCGGTGACGGCCACGTCCCGCATGTTGTTGCCGAAGGTGGCCACCCGCAGGTTGTGGGAGTAATCGATGGCCTTCGCGACCTGGGCGAAGCGCCGGATTCCGGCCAGCACGTCCTCGTGCTCATAGTAGCCCGCCACCACCTCGTGGGGGATGCGCAGCTTGGCGAGGATGAAGCCGTACTCCCGGTCGCCGTGGGCCGCCTGGTTCAGGTTCATGAAGTCCATGTCGATCTCGCCGTAGGGAAGCTTTTCGTTGGCCTGGGTGTGCAGGTGCAGCAGGGGCTTGCGCAGCAGCTGCAGGCCCTTGATCCACATCTTGGCCGGGGAGAAGGTGTGCATCCAGGTGATTACGCCCACGCAATCGTCGTCGTCCATGGCCCGGCGCATGTCCTCCACACAGATGCGGGAGGTCTCCACCGTGGGCAGCAGTTCAAAGGCAATGGTGTCGCCCAGCTTTTCATTGAAGAAATCCACCATCCGCGCGCAGTCCTCGGCCACCTGGCGCAGGCACTCCGCGCCGTAGAGATCCTGAGAACCGGGGATAAAGTACAGCTTTTTCATATCCATTGTCCTCCATTATCGTTGAAACAGTTGGTTCTCCAGGCTGAACATCGGCAGGCCGTCCACAAAGGGCACGCGCATGACAAAGCAGTGCCGGTTGGGATCGTAGAGGGGATTGCCGATGATCTCATCGTAGGGGCGGGCGTGATAGGCGGTGCAGACCTCCCCCGCTTCATCGGTGAAGAAGGTGTTGTGGCCGGGGCCGAACAGCCCCTTCTCCGCGTCGGTGGTGAACACAGGGTGGTTCAGCTTGTGCCAGGACGAGATGTCCATCAGGTCGGCGTCGGCATCCGCCCAAAGCAGCCCCATGCAGTAGGCCGGGCTGGTGTCGCTGGCGGAGTAGGTGAGATACACCCGGTCTCCGTGGGCGATGAATGCGGGGCCCTCGTTGACCCAGAACTCGTGCCTTTCCCAGGGATAGGTGGGCGCGCTCAGCAGCATCTGGGGCGTCTTCAGCGTCAGCGGGTCAGCCATTTCGGCAATGTACAGGTTGGAGATCTTTTTCCCCACGCTGACCTTCTCCGCCCAGACGCAGTAGCGCCTGTGGCTGTGCTCGAAGATCGTCATGTCCAGCGAGAAATCGGTGAAGCTGAACACGTCGCCGTCGGCGCGCTTCAGTATGCCGCACTCTGTCCACGGCCCGGCCATGGGATCATCGCCCTCGCACCGCAGCACCCATGGACGCAGCGCCCAGATATCGTCCTTGCGGCTGGCGGCAAAATAGATGTACCACCTGCCGTCCAGGCAGTGCAGCTCCGGCGCCCAGATGTGCAGGCTCATATCGCCGCTTTCGTGGGCGCGCCAGAGGACAATCTCCCCCGCCTCCCGAAGGCCCTCCAGGGTGTCGGCGCACCTCAGCGCAATGCGGTCGTATTCCGGTACGGAGGCGGTGAAATACCACTTCCCCCCATGCCGAAGCACATAGGGGTCGGCCCGCTGGGCGATGAAGGGGCTGTTCCAATCGGTGTGCCGGTAGTTATACTGATTCATGGACGTTCTCCTCGACAAAGGGGATGGAGACGTCAGCATCCCCATCCCCACTCATTGGTCATGCAAATCGGATGACATTCCAGCTCAGCGCGGGAATGCGGATTTGCGCCCTGCCACCGTCCACCGTGCCGCCGGGGCCGGCGGTCGGCGCGACGTTGCACGGGTTCTCCTCGGTGTTGACGGCCTTGACATCGTCATGGTGGAGCAGGATGTGCTCCTTCAGTTGAAGCGGCCCGAAGGCGCGCAGGTCGATGTCCAGACAGAAGTCCTCTTTCATGTCCCGGTTCACCGCGAACACGGTCACGCTGCCGTCGTCGCCCAATGTGGCGGTGGCGTCGATCAGCGGCACGGCGTCATTGTCTGCGCAGTCGTACACCGGACTGTTCACCAGCGCCCGCAGCGCGGCGCCGCGGCCGTACTTCGAGGCGTGCAGGAAGGGCCAGTAGATCGTCTGCGCCCAGGCCCCGCCGCCGTTGCGGGTCATGATCGGCGCGATCACATTCACCAGCTGCGCCAGGCACGCCACCTTCACCCGGTCCGCGTTGCGCAGGAAGGTGATCAGCATGCTGCCCGCCAGCAGCGCGTCCTCGAAGTTGTAGATGTCCTCCAGCAGCGGCAGGGCCTGGCTCCAGCGGTCCCGCTTCTTGATCTCCTCGTCCTGCTCCAGGGAGTGATACCAGATGTTCCACTCGTCGAAGGACAGGTTGATCTGCTTCTTGCTGTGCTTCCTGCCCTTCACGGCGTCGCAGATCGACACCACGGACTTGATGAAGCCGTCCAGGTCCATGCTCCGGGCCAGGAAGCCGGGGGTGTCGCCCGTGGGATTGCCATAGTAGCGGTGCAGGGATACGTAGTCGATGTTGTCGTAGCATTCGTTCAGCATCGTATATTCCCATTCGCCGAAGGTGGGCATGTCATAGGCCGAGGAGCCGCAGGCCACGCACTCGATGGTGGGGTCCACCCACTTCATCATCCTGGCGGACTCGTTGGCAATGCGCCCGTACTCATAGGCGGTCTTGTGGCCCATCTGCCACGGGCCGTCCATCTCGTTGCCCAGGCACCACAGCTTGATGCCCAGCGGGTCCTTCCTGCCGTTGGCAATGCGCATGTCGCTGTACTTGCTGCCGCCCCTGTGGTTGGCGTACTCCACGACGTCGCGCGCCTGCTCCGGGCCGCGGGTGCCCAGGTTGATGGCGTACATCACCTCGGTGTCGGCCTTCTTCGCCCAGTCCGCGAACTCATGCATGCCCACGGCGTTGGACTCGGTGGTGAACCAGGCCAGGTCCAGCCGCTTCGGGCGGTTTTCCACCGGGCCCACGCTGTCCTCCCAGTTGAAGCCGGAGACGAAGTTGCCGCCGGGATAGCGCACCACCGGCACGTCCAGATCCCGGACCAGCTTCAACACGTCCTTCCGGAAGCCCTGCTCGTCCGCCTGGGGATGACCGGGTTCATAGATGCCCCCGTACACCGCCCGGCCCAGGTGCTCGATGAAGGAGCCGTAGATGCGCGGGTCGATGCGGTCGATGATATAGTCCTTATCCAATATGATGGATGCTTTCTTCATGTCGGTATCTCCTCTGCTCAATCCTGCTCGGCGGCCCGCACGCCCCACACCGTCTGCCCGTCCTCGGACATGGCCGTGAAGGTGGTGACGAAGGCGTCCTGATCAGAATCATAACCCATGCAGCAAACGCCGTGGTACTCAACGCCGTCAAGGTTCAGGCTCAGCGTTTCGCCGGCCTCAAAGCTGCCGCTGACGCTCCCGGAAACCGTGCCGTCCTCGTGGAATTCGGCATCCATGGCGAGGTGCTCGACGGCATTGGTGTCCTGCCCGTGAAAGAGCACCCTGAACGCCCCGGTGAGGGCAGCCTCGTCCTCCGGAAGATTCGCGACGTACCGGGTCGGGGCGACCACGGGCCAGCCGAAGTCATTGAACCACATGCCGCGGCTCTGGACGATGTAGCGGTCGTCCCTGGGCGCGAAGCGGGTGTGGTGGATGAGGAACCATCCGTCTTCGGTCTCGATGGCGCTGTTGTGGCCGGGAGAGCGCACGATCGCGCCGTCCTCCCAAAGCTGGTGACCGCCCATCAGCTTGACGCCGAAGCCGGCCACGTCGTCGTCGTTCCAGAAATTGCCGGGCTTGCACATGCAGTCGCGCATGTCGTGTCCCTGAGCGTCCTCATAGGGGCCCTCCACATTCCTCGACCGGCACACGCGCATGTTGTAGCCGTCGTTGACGCCCAGCCCGCCGAAGGACAGAAACAGGTAATAGTAATCCGTATCCCTGTTGTAGATGATGTAGGGGGCCTCGATCCGGGCGTGATTGCCGCCCAGCAGGCGAATGCCGTATTCCTCCTGGCCCTCTTTGATAAGACCGGTGGCCGGATCCAGCTCCAACAGGAAGATGCCGCCGGAATAGGACCCGTAGACCATCCACAGCCGCTCCCCCGTCTTGTCGAAGAACACGCAGGGGTCGATGGCGTTGGGCAGCTTCGTGGCGTCGTAGCCCTCATAGCCCGACTTCAGCAGAATCTGCACATTCTCAAAGGGCCCCTCCGGGCTGTCGGACACCGCCAGGCCCAGGGCGGACAGGGGGCTCGAGCCCTCGCAGCAGCAGTAGTACATGTAGTAGCGGCCATCGGCCAGCCGGATCACGTCCGGAGCCCAGAAGGTGCCCGTCTGTGCAAATGTCAGAGCCTCCTTGAACTGAACGGCGTAGTTCGGCTGTAGGTTGCACTTGTCCAGCTTGGAGAACATCTTCCAGTCCACCAGGTTCTCGGACCGCGCTGCCTGCATGTGGCTGCCGTAGATGTAGTACATGCCATCGTCATACAACACGGACGGGTCGTGCACCGAGACGTTCTTGAACTTCACCTGTGCCGCCTGGGCGGGAAGGATCGCCGCCACAAGAAGCACGGCGATGATGAGTGCCAATCTCTTCTTCATATCCTTCGACCTTCTGCAGAGTTCGGAGTTCAGTGAACGACTGCTCAGTCTGAACTCCAAACTCTAAACTCTGTATCAGCCCTTGACTGCGCCGGCCGTCATGCCCTCGACGATGAACTTCTGCGCGAACAGGTAGATCAGCAGAAGCGGCAGGATCGCGAAGCAGGAGCCGGTGATCATCAGGTCGTAATTGTTGCCGTAGGGAGACCAGAGAGTGTTCAGGCCGATCGGGATGGTGTACTTCTTCATATCGGAGAGCACCAGCATGGGCCACAGCAGCGCGTTCCACGCGCCCATGCCCGTCAGAACCGCCATGGAGGCGTAGGCCGGCTTCATAACCGGCACGATGATGCGGAAAAACACGCCGTACTCCGTGCATCCGTCGATGCGGCCCGCCTCAATCATTTCATAGGGAATGCCGCTCAGGAACTGCCGGAAGAAGAACACCGCACTCATGCTGACCAGGAATGGCAGCATCACGCCCGCGTAGGAATTGCGCATGCCCATGGCATTCACTTGGGTATACATGGGCAGCATCAGGATTTCCAGCGGCACCATCATCACCATCAGCACGCACATAAAGATCACGTTGCGGCCCTTGAAGTTGTACTTGGCCAGGCCGTAGGCCACCATGGAGCTGAGCAGCAGCGTGAGGCTTCCCTGCACCAGCACCACCATCAGGCTGTTGCGGTACCACAGGAAGTAGTCGTGGGGATTGTACTCGCCATTGCTCATCACGCCCGTGAACAGGTACTTCCAGGCCTTCGTGTGCAGAAGCTCGAAGGTGGGGTTCAGGTTCAAGCCGCTGACAAACAGCTCCGCGCCGCCCTTGAAGGTGCCCAGCAGCAGCGCGTACAGCGGGATCAGGAACAGGATGCACAGGATGATAAAGAACACCGTCAACAGGACTCTTCCGACGGGATTCGGCTTGACGTCTTTCATGTTCAGTCCTCCTTCTTCCCAATCACGCCGGTGATGCGCAGCTGGATCAGGGTGATGATCAGCGCGCCAAACAGCAGCACCAGGCCGACCGCGGAGGCAAAGCCGAACTTATCGACCTTCTCAAAGCCGTAGCGGTACAGGTAGCCGACGATGGTCAGGCCGTAGTTCTTCGGGCTGTTGTTGCCGCCGAAGATCATGTAGCTCTCGGTGAACATCGAAAGGCCCGCGTAGATGGAGATGGTCAGCACGTAGATGGTGGTGGGCTTCAGCAGCGGCAGGCAGATCTTCGTGAACTTCTGCACGCCGTTGGCGCCGTCGATGTCCGCCGCCTCGTACAGCTCCTTTGAGATGGACTTCAGGCCGGCCATGTAGTACAGCATGTTCATGCCCGTCCAGCGCCAGAAGCACAGCAACACCATGGCGAACATGGAGCCGTTCTTGTCCTTCAGCCAGGTGATGGGCTTCATGCCGAAGGCCCCGCGCAGCTGGTTCATCATGGCGCCGTCCAGCTCGGAGAACATCATGCGGAAGATGATACCGGCGACAACAACGGAGCACAGCACCGGCATGAAGGCCACGGTCTTGAACAGGCCGCCTGCCTTGGACAGCTTGGACTCCGCCAGGTAGGCCAGCAGCATCGGCACGGGGATCAGGATCGCGCAGGTGAGCACCATGTAGACCATGGAGTTCTGCACCGCCGTGTAGAAGTTTTTGTTGGCGAACATGTCCTGGTAGTTCTTGAAGCCGATCCACCGGGTTCCGGCGCCGGTGATCTCCTGGAAACTCATCATGATGGTGGAGATGAAGGGATAGAGGAAGAACACCGAGAAGGTGATGATGAACGGCGCCACGAACACGTAGGGCGCCACGCTCTGGGAGTAGAGCAGGTCCCGGTTCATCGCCACATAGGCAGCGATCAGCACGATGCCCGCCACGATCACCCACAGCCTGTAGCGGACCAGGCCCAACCACAGGTTCTGCATGAAGGAATAGCCCTGGCCCTCTTCCAGCGCGCCGAAGAAGTATGGGCTGAGGTCGCCCTTCTCGTCGTAGGCCTTGTCAAAGCGCACCGCCTTGCCCTGCAGGGAGAAGAGCCCCACAACGCCGAGCACCAGCAACAGCGCGCCGCAGATCAGCAGGATCAGCGCACGCTTGCCGTTGCCTCGCGTCCTCGGTACAACCGCAGATGCTTGCATGTCGATTTCCCCTTTCTGAATGGTAGAATGAACGGGTACGATTCCCACAGCTTCAGGTGCCCTCGCGCGGACTCCTGAGACACGAAAGCATGGGAGGGAGCAAAGCTCCGCTCCCATGCTGTTGAGGATTGGATTTTCCGGGTCCGACCTGATGCGATCAGATCAGACCGAAGCCGGATTAGAACAGATCGCTGTCGATGGCGTCCTGAGCAGTCTCCAGCGCCTCAGCGGTGTCCACGCCGTCAACATAGACCTCGTTCCACAAGGTGGAGCCCAGGTAGCTGTTGATGGTGGGGCTGATGGAGGTGGACACGATGTAGCCGATGCTGTCCTTGATGGGCAGGAGAGCGTCGATCGGATAGCCGATGAAGTACTGGTTGAACTTGTTGTCGTCAGTCTTCATGATCGAATCGTCGTCCCAAATGGAGGTGTTGCAGGGGTCGAAGCCCATGACGTCCCAGATCTGAGCCTCGCCTTCGGGAGAAACCTTGGCATAGGCCAGGAACTCGGCGCACAGCTCGGGGTTGGTGCCGTTGGCATACACGACGGTGCCGGTACCGCCCTGGCCGATGGACTGCAGCTGGCCTTCCTCGAACACCGGGCAGGGAGCCAGGACATAGCGGTCCTTGCAGCTCTCGCCGATCTCATCGGTGAAGCGGCTCATGAACCAGAAGGGCATGATGACACAGGCGATCTTGTTGTTGGCGATGTAGGCCTTGCCTTCCTCGGTGTCGGGCTGGCCGCCGGGGCAGGTCTCGCAGATGCCGGCCTCGAGCCAGGACTTCTGGGTGTCGATGATCTTGGCCACCTCGGGGGTGTTGATGAAAGCGCTCTCGCCATCCTGCCAGTCGGTGCCCTGCTGCGCCAGCATCAGGGAAGCGACCCACTGGGTGGAGGTCTCAACGGTGCCCATCCAGGCTTCCGGATCGGCTTCCTTCAGCTTCAGGCCGGCCTCATACCAGTCATCCCAGGTCTTGATGTCCTGGTAGTTGACGCCAGCAGACTCCAGCAGAGCCTGGTCGTAGAAGCACACCATCGCGCCGACGTGCAGCGGAGCGCCGTAATACTTGCCGTCCTTGGCGTAGATCTCCAGGCGGGCCTGAACCAGGTCAGCCATGTAGGGCGCCATCGCGTCGGTCAGGTCAACCAGCTTGTCAGAGAAAGCCAGAACGTTCGGGAACTGGCCCAGCTCGACGTCGCACATGTCGGGCGCGCCTTCGTCGGCCTGCAGGGCGACCTTCAGCTTGTTGTGCATGTCATCGTAGCCAATGGTGGTCACTTCGACGGCGATGGGACGATCGGGGTTGTCGCCGTTCCAACGCTCGGCGGCCTTCTCAAAGAACTCCTGATGCTGGGCGATGAACGTCCACATGGTCAGGGTGGTCACTTCTTCCGCGGACGCCACGGCGAAGGTGCCGATCAGCATGCACAGAACCAGAGCCATTGCAAACAGTTTCTTCATGGGAATACCTCCTTATATTTTGATGGGTCATTGGGCCCAACAATTCGCATCATAAAGTGCAATTCGTTACATCGGCGCATTGCACAAATCATTATCGTTCACATTATCGTTAATGTTCTTTTTATTTAAGTGCATTATAACAAAACCCTCACTGAATTGTCAACCCCCAAATTGACATTTGATGTAAAAATATGATAGAATGTTTAACGGAATGTCGAAAACAATCAATCAGGCCGAGGAAACAGGAATGGGAAAAGGCAAAGAAAGCAAATCCATAACCCTTCGGGATATTGCCCGGGAAACCGGTTATTCCATAAACACGATCTCTCACGCCCTTCGATTCAAGGACGACATTTCCCAGGAGACCGGTGAAAAGATCCGCCAGATCGCCCATGAGATGGGCTATACCGGCAATCAGCTCGCGAGCTCTCTTCGGTCAGGGCGCACAAATCTGCTGGCCGTCATACTCGGCGGCATGTCCAACCCCTTCTATGGCATCATGGCGGACACGATACAGGACGCGGCCCAGGCGGCGGGCTATTCGCTGATCATACTCTGCGCCCGCGACAATTCAGAACTGGAGCTCAAGCTGGTGGAACAGGCCATCTCGCGGCAGGTGGACGGCATCATACTCTTCCCCACGGCGGGGAGCAAAGCCACGATCCAGCGCCTCAGGGATTCCGGGACGCCCTTCGTGCTGATGTCCCGATATCTGACAGAAGGCGAAGCGGACAGCGTCGTATGCGATGAAGTCGGCGGCGCTTACCTCGCCACGCGCCATCTGATCGAGCGCGGATGCAGGAAGCTGGCGTATATCTCCTCCACCACCGTGGTTTTTTCCAGCGAACAGCGCATCAAGGGCTTCACCCGCGCCTGCGACGACAGTGGGATCACACCCGAAAACCGATCCATCATCATTTCAAGCGACAGCATACTGAACAGCCACCCCGCCCCCGACTGGCAGGAAAAGCTGGCAGCGGATCTGTGCAAACTGAAGGCTTCAGGGTTTGACGGCCTGTTTGTATTCTGCGATGTTGAGGCGTGGCACGCCCTTGAGGTGCTGCAAAACACCGCGGACCTGCAGCCGAATGACTTCAGCATCGTCAGCTTTGACGATCTCGGGACCACCCTCTCCTACCCCATGACCGTTTGCAGCGTGGGCGGCAACTATGTGGAGATGGCTGAAAAGTGCATGGAGCTGCTCGAAGCGCGAATCCACCACGATACCAGCGCTCCCCGCACCGTCCTGTGCCCGGTCCATCTGCAGTGCCGCGGAAGCTGCAAAAGGCTATAGGCGCATCAGGTTCACGCGGCGCAGCGGCTCTCAAAGGCGGCGGCATCCCTGACTGCCGAAACAACAGCTTCTGCACACAGGGCTGAAAAGCGGTCCCTTCAGGTGTCGCCCGGGGTCCGTTCTGCTGATGTCAGGACAGGAACAGGGGCTGCCACCGGTTTATATCCAGCTTCTCAGAGAAAGAGGGTTCCATGAAGATGAAAGTGTTTGCGCATCGCGGCGCTTCAGCGTACGCTCCGGAGAATACATTGGAAGCCTTTGATCAGGCGGTGGAGATGGGCGCCGACGGCATTGAACTGGATGTCCACATCTGTAAAAGTGGCGAACTGGTGGTCACCCATGACGAGACCGTAGAGCGGGTCTCAAACGGGTTTGGGTGGGTCAAGGATCTGACGCTGTCGGAATTGAAGGGCCTTCAATTCAACAAAACACACCCTGAATTTCAAACTGCGCGCATACCGACCCTTCAGGAGGTCTTTCAACGGCTCCGGCCAACAAGAATCAGCCTGAACATCGAACTCAAGAACAGCCTGATAGATTACCCGGACCTCGAGAGAAAGGTCATCGAGCTTGCCGACCGGGAGGGCATGACGGACAGGGTACTGTTCTCATCCTTTAACCATCAGAGCATGCTCCGGGTGAAGGCAATCCGTCCTGAGCTTTTTTGCGGATTGCTGTATGAGGCTTCATTGGTCAAGCCTTGGGCTTATGCCGTGGCGCTTGGAATGGACGCGATCCATCCCCACTATTCCGCGGTGATTACCCCGGGAGGAGCGTGCCTTGACGCGCATAAGGCCGGAATCGCCGTAAACACCTGGACGGTGAATACCAATGAAGACATCACCAAGGTGATCCGCGAAGGCGTCGACATATTGATTACAAACAAGCCTGATTTGGCCATAGCTTGCGCCTCAAATATGAGGAATGCGTAGTATCGATGGGATAGGCCGAACGCCCTCTGTGCGTTCAGGCCCGGTCTGTGGCTGGATCACTGTACAAATGATCGTCGCCTTTTACGATGCAGGCAGCACGGAACCTTCGTGGCCCTGGCGCACAGACGCGGAAAACTGACCGCGCCCGATATGGGCGCGGTCGCAGGATGTTGACAAAGTCAACAGACTGGAGGCCGTTGAGAAAGTCTGCAAGGCAAGGCGGCAAGCCTGCAAAAAAGTGAGCTTACCCGGTCGTAAGTGACCGCATTTTGCAGGCGCAACCAACACAGCAAGCAAGAATCTCTGCCTGTTCTTTTCTGTCGGCAGAGATTCTTGCGTTTGCAGGCTTTGTCAACGGTTTGAGACCGCGCCCGATATGGGCGCGGTTGCGTCGCATGTGACCGCATTGTGCAGGCGCAGCCAACACAGCAAGCAAGAATCTCTGCCCGTTCTTTTCTGTCGGCAGAGATTCTTGCGTTTGCAGGCTTTGTCAGCGGTCTGAAGCGCCGCCGAAGCGACGCTTCTCTGGTTATTGATGCTTTATACTTTAATACCTGTTTCCAATTTCATAAGCCATGTCGAGATCTTTGGGGAATTGCGCTTCGTGCACCGCTTTCTTGTGTTCTTCGCTGAAGCAGCCGATCTCAAACCGGGAATAGTCCTTCACCTGCAGGGTATCGCAGACGGGATGGATCCTGACCTCTCCGTTCAGGAATCGCAGCGGGGCGAAATACTCCTTGATCCTTTCGGCGTAGTGCGCGTCGTAGAACGCCCGATCCACGTTCATCGCAAGAATGATGTCCACGTCGACCCTGCCCTTGAGCAGGCTCCTGTAGTCGTTGTAGCACATGGCCGGGAACGCCAGCCGCTCCAGGAAGCAGCGCACCATGCCCGTGGGCTCCGCGTAGTAGATCGGCGAGCCGAGGATCAGCCGGTCGGCATGACAGACCTCCTCCAGCACGGGCGACAGCTCATCCTTCCAGTAGCACTTGCAGGGCTCGGCGATCCCGCTGCGCTTGCAGGCCAGGCAGCTGCGGCAGCCCGTATAGTTGAGGCTGTAGAGGTCGAACGTCTTTACCTCCGCCCCGGCATCCTCCGCGCCCTTCCTTGCCGATTGAAGCAGTTGAACCGTATTCCAGTTCCTGCGCGGACTTCATCGACCGGAGCCCGGACATCTGCACCTTTGAAAACTGGATGCTGAATCCGCAGCCTCAGAATCCTTCGATGGCGCTGACATAGTCCTCATAGGAGAAGCTCTGCATCAGCAGGGCTTTGTCCTTGTATTGAAGCAGGCAGGTCGGCAGCGAGCGGATCCCCAGCCGCGCCGCGTATGAAAGGTCATTTTGAAGGGCGGCTTCCGCCGTGCCATCGGTGTAATGTTGTTCAAACAGCGCTTTGTCTATGCCTGTTTGATTGACTATATCCAGGGTTCATCACGGAAAGTTGTGGGATTGACAGAAACGAGGTAGACAAAAGGAGC
>JAUMVG010000114.1 GCA_030530315.1 Clostridia bacterium
TTGCCGGCTCCTTCATCAGTCCTTTTACCTTGTCGCTATTTTAGTGACATTGCCCTTCGGGCGGGGGATTTTTTTGCGGGCCAATTGTTAAATGATAGTTAACTGCCATTTCGCTCATTCATTGCGCTGTTCCCGGGACAAAGCATGGCCGATACCCCTCTGAATCCGTCGGAATTTCCGCACTGCAAATCCGGGCCTCTGGCGCGCCGGGGAACTCGAATATGAATAATCCGATTTTCAAATTTGCATATTTTCATTTCGAACTTGCAGTTTTTCATGACTAACTCCCCTCGTTAGCCTAAATTAATCCCTTTTTTTTAGAAGTAAACGAATAATTTTGAATTGGATATTGCATTTTTGTACGTTCGGGTGTATAATGTCCTCAACAACAAAACAGGAGGTACTTATCATGGCATATGTTATCAGTGACGAGTGCGTCGCCTGCGGCGCCTGCGCAGAAGAGTGTCCCGTTTCCGCCATCTCTGAGGGCGACGGCAAGTACATCATCGATCCCGATACCTGCGTTTCCTGCGGCTCTTGCGCCGGTGTGTGCCCCGTTGGCGCTCCCTCCGAGGCATAATTAAACCCTATGAAAACCCCGCTTCGGCGGGGCTTTTCTTTTGCCCGGGACTATGAACTCAGGCCCCGGGCCGGAAACAATCTGACAAAAGCTTTTCGATATTCTCACAATTCTATTTCACGGCAGGAAATGCAGAGCCGGAATAGAATTTTTAAAAGATGGCGAGGCAGCGAACGCAGGCCGAGCCGCACAAAAGATGAGCGAGGCATTCCATGCTGATGACGAAACGGAAAGATGCGATGACGGCTTGCGCCCGGGCGGTGCTCACGGCGCTGGTCTTTTTGGCGCTTCTCTTCGCAGTCTCCGCGCAGGCGGAGAGCGACGGCATGCTGCGGGTAAAGCTGGCCCGGCTGGGCTCGCCCTCGGCGATCCGGATGAAGGCCGACTGCGACTACTACCTGGCGGCGGATCCCTCCGTGCGCATTCCCGCCGACACCGAGATGACCGTCTCCGCCTCCGGCGGCAGCCTTGCCCTCACCGCCAACGGGCAGACCGTACTGCTGGGCCCCTCGGCCCGGCTGATGCGCTCCGCCCCCGGCACCTGCGGCCTGCGCTTCCTCTCCCCCGCCCTCTCCAACTGCTTCTGCGGCGATCTGAGCATTTCCGCCTCCTCCAACGTGATCGTCACCGTACTGCACATCTACGTGGAGGACTACCTCTACGGCGTAGTGGGCTGTGAGATGCCCCCCTCCAGCGGCCTGGAGGCACTGAAGGCCCAGGCTGTCGTGGCCCGCAACTACGCCCTGCGCCAGAAGGCCGCCCGGTCCGGCTCCTCCTACGACCTGTCCGACTCCGGCGACGCTCTCACCTACCGCGGCTACAACACCGCCCCCGAGTACGCCCAGTCCATACAGGCCGTGGACGACACCCGGGGCGAGGTGCTCTACTACGGCGATTCCCCGGCTACCTGCTACTACTGCGAATCCAACGGCGGCCAGACGGAATCCTCCGCCAACGTGACCGGCGCGGCGCTGCCCTACAGCTCCATGTGGGACGATCCCTATGACTTCGAGAGCGCGGGCGCGAAGAAGACCGCCTCCCTGCGCAAGGACGCCTCCGACCTGAACCCCCAGCTGGCCCTGGCGCTGGCCGACGGCGCGGCGGCCCAGGTGACCCAGATGGGCTTCACCGCCGCGGCGGAGGACGTGCGCATCAGCGCCATCGAGGGCATCCAGGTGGGCGACGCCCGCTACCCCGCCCCCAGCCGCCTGCACAAGTACCTGATCTTCCGCCTCGCCGCCAGCGTCACCACCGCCAGCGGAGACACCCGAATGGTCTCCGTCAGCGTGGCCGTGCCCACCTACGGCGCGCTGGAGGACTGGTACCAGCTGGGCATTAACGCCGACGACAACGAGACCGTGTGGGTCGTGGAGACCGACAGGACCTTCGAGATCACCTTCCGCCGCAGCGGCAGCGGCCTGGGCATGAGCCAGCGCGGCGCCCAGGTGATGGCCCGCAGCGGCCGCACCTGCGCCGAGATCCTGGACTACTACTACCCCGGCACCACGCCCCGCACCCTGTCCCTGACGGACACCACCGCGGACAGCCAGTCCGTAGCGGCCGCCGCCAATACCCCCGCCGCGGAGCCCATCGCCACCGCGCGGCTGAGCCAGAAGGCGGAGCTCTACGAGCGGGCGGACGCGTCCGGCGGCGTCCTGAACCTGCTGCCCGCCGGCGCCACCGTGGACGTCTACGCCGTGCAGGAGGAGTGGGTCGCCGTCAGCAGCGGGAGCCTCTACGGCTTCCTTCGCGCCGACGCGCTGACCTCCTTCGCGCTGAACGGCGCCACCGCCACCCAGGTGCTCAACGAGACCCTCGCCCGGGTCAACGCCGATTCCGTGGACGTGCTCCAGCTGCCCGTGGCCACCGCAAAGCTGCTGATCCGGCTGTCTGCCGGCGCCACCGTCAGCCTGAACGCCTACACCGACCAGTGGGCGATGATCACCACCGCCGAGGGCGTCACCGGGTTCATCCCCCGCTCCGCCCTGACGCTCCAGGCCGGGAGCGCCCAGCTGGCGGAGGGCGACATCGTGGCTGCCGAGGAAAACCTGTACGCCCTCCTCACCGAGGACGCCGGCCTGTACATCAACAGCGACGACTCCGTGGAGCCCCGCGTGGTGCTGGAGAAGGGTGCCTACGTGATGGTGCTGGCCTACAACCAGGTCTGGGCCTACGTGCGCACCACGAACAACGAGACCGGCTACATGAAGCTGAGCTGCCTGTCTCCGGTGCAGGACGTGCCCCAGGACGTGGACCCCGACCTGACGGACGGCGGCGAGATCACCGTCGTGCAGGGCGTGGCGCTGCGCTACGTGGCCGAGGACGCCCTCAACCTGTACGAGACCTATTCCACCGATTCCGAGATCCTCGCCACCCTGACCCTGGGCGAGGAGGTTCAGCTGGGCGCCTACAACACCCGCTGGGCCTGCGTGCGGGCAAACGGCCTCACCGGCTTCGTGCTGCGCTCGGGCCTGACGGAGCAGTCGCCCCTGGCCGGGCAGACACAGGCCGTCGACGGCGGCGACATCACCGTCGTGCGGGGAAAGCAGTACGCCACGGTCGTCCGCGAGGGCGCGAAGCTCTACGCCACCTGGAGCGAGCAGGGCGACGTGCTGGCGACCCTCGCCCAGGGCGACGTGGTGCAGCTGGGTGCCTACAATGGCCTGTGGGCCTGCGTGCGCATCGACGGCGTCACTGGCTTCATGCTGCTGACGGACCTGGAGGCCTCCGCCTCCGACGCGCCCGACGAGGACACCGGCATCAGCTACCTGGAGTGCGAGGCGGTGACCACCGCCGCCGTGGGCCTCTACGAGGACGCGGACCTCTCCGGCGAGCCCATCGCCCAGCTGGCGGAGGGCGCGCAAGTGCACGTATTCGCCTACAATCGCCGCAGCGCCTATGTGGAATACAGCGAGCAGAAGGGCTTCCTGGCCCTGCGCTTTCTGCGCAAGCTGCCCTGAACCACGCGATAAGACCAGAGCCATGTCACCAGGGGCGGCGGCGCGCCGTCCGTCCAGAGCCCGTGAAAACGCCGCTTCGGACGACGCGCCGGCGCCCTTGCGGGCATCAAACGCCCCCTTTTCGGGAGGAAGGATTCAACCATGAACGACAAACGCCCTTCGCCGCCCCTCGGTCTGGCGCCAAGTCAAGGGAAATTTAGTTCAGGACGCCAAAAATGCATCCTGGTGAATTTGAAAACGCTCTCGAGGCCCCTGCGGTGGCTGGCGGCGCTGACGGCCGCCGCGCTGCTGGCGGGCTGCGCCCTGGCGGAGCCCGCCGTCGAGCCGTCCCAGGAGCTGACCAGCGAACAGGTGCAGGCCATGGAGGCCCGCCTGGCGGAGCTGGGCTACCTTTCGGCGGAGCCCGACGGCGAGATGGACGGGGAGACCCGCTCCGCGCTGGAGAGCTTCCAGCAGGCTAACGGCCTGGACGTCACCGGCGAGGCCGATGCCGCCACGCTGGAGCGCCTGAACCACACCGACGCCCTTTCCCGCCAGGACTACCTGGCCCGCTTCGCCAACGCCTACGCCCAGATGGACCCGCTGGAGCAGGGCAGCGTCAGCAACGATGTGCTGGTGATGCAGCGCCGTCTGAAGGAGTACGGCTACTACTCCGGCGAGTGCGACGGCGTGTTCAACGACGCCACCCGCCTGGCGGTGGAGAGCTTCCAGATGGTCAACGGCCTGCAGGTCACCGGCATCGCCGACGGCATGACCCTGATGCGGCTGATGGCGGATTCCCCCATCACCTGGCCGGCGTGGCTGTCCGAAATGAGCGCCTCCGAGGGCGACACCGGGCTGAACGTCTATGTGCTGCAGCGCCGGCTGACCCAGCTGGGCTATTACACCGGCAGCTGCTCCTCGAACTATGGCGAGCTGACCCGGCAGGCCGTGGAGGCCTTCCAGCAGGCCAGCGGCATGGAGACCACCGGCATCGCCGACGCGGCCACCTGGGCCGCCCTGTACACCGGCGCCGCGGCGGCGGTCCGCCCGGAGGGCGTGCTGAGCCGAGGCGACAGCGGCGACAACATCCGCGAAATGCAGGAGCGCCTGAACGCGCTGGGCTTCTTCGACCACAACATCACCGGGGAGTTCGGCTACACCACCGAGACCGCCGTGCGCCTGTTCCAGATGGCCAGCGGCATGACCGCCACCGGCGAGGCCGACACCCAGACCCAGTCCCTGCTGATGAGCGAGGCGGCCGCCTCCACGCTGGACAGCGCCGTGCAGCAGCGCTTCGAGTTGATCCTGGACGCCGCCGGGGAGGACACCCAGGCCGCCGTCGCCGACATCGCCGCCGGGCTGCTGGGGGCCTCCTTCGGCACGGCGGACGACGAGCTGTACCCCGGCTATTCCTTCGTCCAGTATGTCTGCGTGGCCGCCGGGCTGCCCATCACCTTCCCGGAGGACCTGATCCGCATGGCCGACCGCCAGGCGGAGAGCATCGAGGCGGTCAACGCCGGCGACATCGTCGCCTTCCAGAGCGCCTCCGCCGACAACGTGACCATCACCCTGGCCATCGGCGCGGGCGACGGCAGGCTGATCGGCACCACCGAGAGCGGCGGCTGGGTCGTGCTCAGCTACATGGACCGGATGGAAAACGCCACGATCTACTGCTGGGACGCGACTTAGTTTATGAAGGGGGAGCAAGCTCCCCCTTCATTACATCCCCCACCGGATTTCGTTTGAGTTTTTCACCCGTTTCCCTGAATGGATAAATGGGGAAAACGGGCGAAAAACTCCGGCCACGAAATCCGCAGGGAAGCCTTTTTTCATCCGGCAAATGGGATTTCCCTCCTGAAAAAAGGCCCCGTCCCCGGCGTACATGCCGCCGGGGACGATTGAATATCGGGGCGCTGCCGCCCCCGAACCCCCGGCGGGTTTGTTTTGCAGGGGCAATAGAGACAAGCCTTTTCATACGGCAAGTTCGTTATTGGGAGTTGGAATATGGATATCACTCTGAATCCCGACGAGCGCCTGGACGATCTGCAGACCGGCGGCTTGAAGATCATCCAGCGGCCGGACGCCTTTCGCTTCGGCACGGACAGCGTGCTGCTGGCGGACTTCGCCGCGCCGCGCCGCGGCGACCGGGCGGTCGACCTGGGCTGCGGCACCGGGGCCATCGCCCTGCTGATGGCGGCCCACCAGCCCACGCTCCAGGTGGACGCCGTGGAGCTCCAGCCGGAGATCGCCGACATGGCCCGCCGCAGCGTGGCGCTGAACGGGATCGGCAACCGGGTGCGCGTCCACGAGATGGACATGCGCGAGGCGTGGCATACCCTCGGCGCGGGCCGCTTTTCCCTGGCGGTGTGCAACCCGCCTTACGGCCGCAGCGGCGCGGCGCTGGAGAGCCTCAGCGAGGCCAAGCGCATCGCCCGCCACGAGGGAGACCTCACCCCCTCGGATGTGGCCCGAAGCGCCTCGATGC
This sequence comes from Clostridia bacterium, assembly GCA_030530315.1. Taxonomy (GTDB): domain Bacteria; phylum Bacillota; class Clostridia; order Christensenellales; family Aristaeellaceae; genus UBA2862. The sequence goes on from JAUMVG010000114.1 coordinate 6,008, forward strand.
TGCTGAAAAACGGCGGCCGGTTCTGCGTCGTCTACCCCGCGCCCCGGGCCTACGAGCTGATGCGGGCCATGGACGAGAGCGGCATCGCCCCCAAGCGCCTGCGCACCGTTCACGGCGTGGCGGGCCGCGCGCCAAAATTCGTGCTGCTGGAGGGCGTCAAGCAGGGCGGCGAGGGCCTGCACTGGCTGGAGCCCCTGGTGCTGCGCGAGGCCGACGGCAGCTTCTCCACGGAGTGGCACCGGATCTACGGTTACTGAAGCCCACACATTCGATCAGAATTTACTTGACACAGGGCTCGCGTGAGCCTACAATAGTACCGACCGCTGGGGGCGCCGAAAGGCTGAGATGGGCGGAAACGTCCGGTCCCTTGGAACCTGAAGTGGATAATCCCACCGTAGGGAAGCGGAGCGCCGATTTTCGGCGTCCCCGTTTCCCCGCGTGCGCCAAGCGCATGCGGGTTTCTTTTGCGGAAAAACGCGAAAGGATGAGGAAACATGAAGAAACTGATTGCCCTGCTGACCGCGCTGCTGCTGGCGCTGCTG
>JAUMVG010000115.1 GCA_030530315.1 Clostridia bacterium
AGCGGAGCAATAATATGAACAAAGGGGGCGCAGGCCGGCTGTGCCGGCATGTGCCCCCCTTTGTTCGCATAGCATGGCTGTCAGGGGGGATGGACATGCAGAATGGGGTGCAAGGGGACAAGGCCCACAGCCTGACGCTGGTGGACCGGAAAAAGCTGAGCGTGACCGGCGTGGAGGACGTGGACTGCTTCAACGAGCAGCTGGTGGTGCTGCGCACGCCGCTGGGCACGCTGACCGTGACCGGCGCGGGGCTGAACATCTCCCAGCTGACGCTGGAGGACGGCCGCGTGGAGCTGGAGGGCGAGGTGGACGCGCTGGAGTACAGCGGCGGCAAGCGGCGGGGCGGCCTGCTGGGCCGGCTGTTCCGCTGAGGTGCTGTTCTCGACGATCGGCCAGGGGTGGGAATTCCTGCTGATGCTGGCCGCCGGGGCGGCCATCGGCCTGTGGTACGGGCTGCTGGCGGCGCTGAGAAGGCTTCTGGCCGCGGGGTTCTGGCTATCGCTGGCGGCGGACCTTGCCTTCGGGGCCGGGGCGGCGGCGCTGTTCTGCGCCGCACTGACGGCGGCGGACTACGGCAGGTTCCGGCTGTACGCCGTCCTGGCCGCGCTGCTGGGCTTCGGGCTGTGCGCCGTGGGCGTCTGTCTGCCCCTCCGGGAGGCGTTGAGGGCCGTGAAGGGCTGGGTTTGTCGAATTTTCGTCACAATTTGTCGTTTTCGTTGGATTAAAGTCATATTTAGATGACAGGAAATGGACAGGATATGTCGAAATTAATGCCAGATGTGCGGATGAGAAGGAGAGGTGAGGCGATATGCGCCGCAGGATAAAGCCCCGCTTTTGGGTGTTCATGATCGCCGTCACGCTGCTGGTGTTCGGCACCAGCTTCATCGTCATGCAGCATCGCTACAATCAGGGCACGCGGCAGCTGCGCCAGGCGCGGGAGGAGCGGGACGCTCTGATCCTGCAGGTGAGCGCTCTGTCGGACGAATTGGAATTCGCCCAGACGGACGACTACATCATCCGCATGGCCCGGGACGAGCTGGGCATGATTATGCCCGGGGAGATTCGCTACGTAAACGGCGCGCGCTGACCGTCGCGCCGGGGATGGAATATCGACCTACACGCAGGGACGCCGCCGCGGCGTTCGCCCGCCGCGAAGTCGCATCGCGGGGGCGGCGGCGCGGCGGCGTCCCTGTGGCCGTATGGCGGAAGACAGGAGGAAACAAAGATGGGCAATGTGACATTTGGATTCATCGGCTGCGGCAACATGGGCGGCGCGCTGGCCAGGGCGGTGCGGCGCTCGATGCCGGAGGCGCGGCTGCTGCTGTGCAACCGCACGCCGGAGAAGGCCCGGGCGTTGGCTGAGGCCGTGGGCGGAGACGCCTGCCTGCGGGGGAACCGCGAGGCGGCGGCGGAGAGCGACTACCTGTTCCTGGGGGTCAAGCCCCAGATGATGGCAGGGGTGCTGGAGGACCTGAAGCCCGCCCTCGAGGCGCGGAAGGCGCCCTGCGTGCTGGTGAGCATGGCGGCGGGCCTGACCGTGGAGACCCTGCGCCGCATGGCGGGGGTGGACTTCCCGATCATCCGCATCATGCCCAACACTCCCGCGGCCATCGGCCAGGGCATGGTGCTGTGCTGCGTGGACGGTCTGGACGCGGGCGACCCGCGCATGGAGCGCTTCTGCCGCGCCCTCGCCGGGGCCGGCGCGCTGGATTTCGTGGAGGAGAAGCTGATCGACGCGGGCAGCGCGGTGGCGGGCTGCGGGCCGGCCTTCGCGGCGATGCTGATCGAGGCGCTGGCCGACGGCGGCGTGGCCTGCGGGCTGCCCCGGGCCAAGGCCCAGCGCTACGCGGCCCAGATGCTGCTGGGCACGGCGGCGCTGGCGCTGGAGGGCGGCGAGCATCCCGGCGCGATGAAGGACGCCGTGTGCAGCCCCGGCGGCTCCACCATCCAGGGCGTGCGGGCGCTGGAAGCCAGGGGCTTCCGCAGCGCCGCTTTTGAGGCCGTGGTCGCCGCATACGAAAAGACGCTGCAGATGGGCAAGCAGTGATGGCGTTCCTCAATGAAAACCTGGCGGCGGTGCTGGTGATCGTGCTGGTGCTGGGCGTCGCGGCGGCCATCGTCGCGGCCGCGCTGCTGTCCCGGGGGGCCGAGCGCCGCCAGGCCCGGGCGCTGGGCCGCCTGCGCCACGATTCGGACCGCCAGGCCCAGGCCCTTGCGCGGCTTGGAGAGAACCTGAACGCCGCCGTGCGGCAGATCGACGCGCTCTCCGGGTCCATGGAGAACCGGCAGGACCGCATGCGCCGGACGCTGGACGAGCGCATGGAGCTGATGAACCAGGCCAACGAGCGCCGGTTGGAGCAGATGCAGGCGCTGGTGACCGACAAGCTGGACGGCCGGCTCAGCGAGTCCTTCCAGGTGATCAACGGCCAGCTGGCCGGGGTGCACCGGGGGCTCGGGGAGATGCGGGAGCTGGCGTTGGGCGTCACGGACCTGAAGAAGATGCTGGGCGGCGTAAAGACCCGGGGCGTCTGGGGTGAGGCCCAGCTCCGGGCCCTGCTGGAGCAGGTGTTCGCCCCGGGACAGTACGTGGAGAACGCCGCCATCCCGGCGGGCTCCCAGACCCGGGTGGAGTTCGCCCTGCGGATGCCCACGGCGGGGGAGAGCGAGCCGCTGCTGCCCATCGACAGCAAGTTCCCCCAGGAGGACTACCTGCGGCTGGTGGAGGCCTCCGCCTCCGGGGACGCGGAGCTGGCGAGGCGCTGCGCGGCCCAGCTGGAGCGGGCCGTGCTGGAGCAGGCGAAGCTGATCCACGACAAGTACATCCGCCCGCCCCAGACCACCGACTTCGCGGTGATGTTCCTGCCCACGGAGAGCCTCTACGCGGAGGTCGCCCGGAGGGACGGCCTGCTGGAGCGCGTCCAGGAGCGCTGGCGGGTGCTGGTGGCGGGACCGGCCACGCTGTGCGCGCTGCTGACCAGCATCCAGATGGGCCTGCGCACCTGCACGCTGGAGAAGCGCAGCGGCGAGGTGTTGAATCTGCTCTCCGCCATGAAGCAGGACTTCGCCCACCTCGACGAGTCCATCCAGCGCATGCGCCAGCGGCTGGGCCAGGCCGAGATTGAGCTGGACGCCCTGGAGCAGCGGGCGCGGAAGGCCGTCAGTGCCATCGAAAAGGTGGACGAGTTCCAGGAATGACCCGCGCAAAACACAAGGGACTGTCTCAAAACAGCATTGCGGAATCCATTCGCAGGGACGGCGGAAATGCCGTCCGCGGGCGCCAATCATGGCGCCCCTACGGTGTATTCTGAATCATCCATCCGATGATTTCTTCGCGATATGCTGCCTTGAGACAGTCCCTTTATACCCATTTTGGCCGGGAAAGGACCAATCTATTTTATGATGTTTGTATCGAATACGTGTCTATTAATTCGAGATTGACGGCAGATGGCGCTCTATTTTATTCCAAAATCCTTGAAAAACGTGTCAATCAGCGTAGGGGACGTACTCGAAACACTCCGACTCGGATCTGCCCTCGACCAGCCAGCCCCAGCCGCGCTCGTAATCCGGGGAAATGGCCAGTACGCCGGTGATGCCGTCCGGCGTGGCGAACCAGGCGTACTCCCGCTTGTCGGAGGCGTAGATCAGTATTCGGTCTCCGGGAGCCAGCTCGCCGGTCTGCCCGTACTGGTCGACGTAGGACAGCGGGGCGGTCAGCGTCAGCGTGGCGTACTCCCAGATGTCGTCGTTCATGTTTCCCAGGTCCCGCACCCACACGCCGTCGTCGCAGAACTCGAACCGTCCGGTGGAGGCAAGGGTCACGTCCCGGGAGGCCATCCAGGTGCCCAGAACGTCCTGGGTGCCGGTGAGGGTCAGCCGGTTGCCGTCGACGGCGGTGATCAGGCCGTAGCCGCTGCGGAACCAGCAGTCCCGGTTCTCGTCAGACCGGCTGGCGTCGGGGAACAGCACCTCGTACAGCAGGCCGTCCTGCCAGCGCAGGCAGTAGGTGCAGTAGTCGTCGGACATCTCGTCGCCGGTGACGAGCACCTCCGTGAGGCCGTCGCCGTCCAGGTCGACCAGGTATGCCGAGGCATAGCTCAGGATGTCGGTGGCATAGGTCGCGGTGCCCGCCTCGCCCGTTACGGTCACGGTCAGCGGCGTGTCGTAGTCCGTCTCGTCCAGGGTGCAGAGGAGGGTCTCCGGCGCGCCGTCGCCGTCCAGGTCGGCGGAGCGCTCGACGCCCATCGGGATCACGGAGTCCTCCGGAAGTACGGTTTCAGCGCGGGCCGCCGCGGCGGCGAGGAGCAGGGACAGGACCATCATTGTGACAAGGATTCGCTTCATTTTCTCTTTCCTCCCGATTGGCAACTATTCCTTTGACACGGGGCCGCTGCCGCCGGTTCCGGGATTGACAGCCGCTTGCCGCAGATGCTATAATTATTCCGTAAAATCTGATTATAAGGGGGATTACTCATGCTTACTGTGGAACAGGCGGCGGCCTGCGGCGTGGTGCCGGTGGTCGTACTGGATGACGCGGAACTGGCCGTACCCACCGCGAAGGCCCTGCTGAAGGGCGGCATCAACGCCATGGAGATCACCTTCCGCACGGCGGCCGCGAAGGCGTCCATCGCGAAGGTGGCGGCGGAGGTGCCGGAGATGATCGTTGGCGCGGGCACCGTGATCAACGTGGAGCAGCTGCACGACGCGGTGGAGGCCGGCGCAAAGTTTATCGTTTCTCCCGGCTCCGACGCGGATGTCATTTCCGAGGCGGCGAAGCTGGGCGTGGCCATGATCCCCGGCGTCGTGACGCCCAGCGAGATCATCCTGGGCCTCAAGCTGGGCATCAAGGTGTTCAAGTTCTTCCCGGCGGAGAGCTACGGCGGCCTCAAGACCCTCAAGGCGCTCAGCGGCCCCTTCCCGCAGATCAAGTTCATCCCCACCGGCGGAATCAGCCAGGCCAACGCGGCGGATTACTTCAAGAATCCCAAGGTGCTGGCCGTCGGCGGCAGCTGGATGGTGAGCAAGGACATGATCAATGCCGGCGACTTCGAAGCCATCACCGAGAAGTCCGCGGCGGCCACGGCGCTGTGCAGGGAGCTGCGCGGCTGACCGCTGTAAGGGCGTGAAGCCCGGCCCGTCATACGATTTACGGCCGCGGAGGCGCGAGGCGCACCCCATCCGGATGCGGCGCTTCCGCGGCCGCGGGCTTTTGCGGCATATCTTTGCTGCGCGGGCGGGAATGGGTCAGTTGCCGCCCGTGAAGGAGAAGCCGGTGCGCATGCCGGTGACCACGAACATCACGGCCAGCCCGATCACCATGGCGATGAGCATGGCCCGCTTGGCCACGGTCAGCTTGCGCCGCCAGGCGCGCTCCAGGTATCGGGGCAGCAGCAGCGCCAGCAGCGCGGCGACGATCAGCCCGTAGGTGGCCAGCTCCTCGCCGGTGAAAAACAGCGCGGCGATGGCGGCGATGCCCACGCCGGCGCCGCCGATGATCTGAAACAGCTTCCACTGCTGGGGGGACAGGGCGTCGATGCGCTTTTCCCACTCGCTGGGGATGTACTCGTCGTCGTCCTCGTCGTCGGCGTCCGCGATGACCTCCGGCTCGGGCACGTCGTCCACATAGGGCACGAAGCCCGAAGGCGCGGCCTCTTGCGCGGGGGATTCCGGGGCGGCGTCGGCCTGGGGAGCGGCGGCCTTCACAGGCGCTTCGCCCCGCTGCATCGCGGCGACGGCCTCCGCCTCCGCCCGGGCGATCTCCTCGGCGGTGGGCATGTGGCGCGGCGCGGTCGGCTCCGCGCCGGATTGGTTCTGATTCTGCTGATCCATAGTCGGTCTCCTTTGCCGTTGGCGGTGAAATTCATCGGCCAGCGGCCGCGTTTTCTTGATTGTACCACCCCGGGCCGGGATTGGCAAGGCCCGGTTTAAAATCAGTTTATATCCGTGTGGAAGAATAGAAGCAGGGAATACCGCGTTTCGGCGCGTTCGAGGTGAGGACCGTGTTTAATATCCTGGTGGTGGAGGACAACGCCAACACCCGCAAGCTGATGGAAGCGGTGCTGAGCCAGCACGGCTATCAGCCCATACTGGCCAGGGACGGCGTGGAGGCGCTGGACGTGCTGGATCGCAAGCACGTGGACCTGATCGTGCTGGACATCATGATGCCCCGCATGGATGGCTATGAGTTCACCCAGACGCTGCGGGAATCCGGCAATGAGCTGCCGATCCTGATGGTCACGGCCAAGGAGAAGCCGGCGGACAAGCACAAGGGCTTCCAGATCGGCACGGACGACTACATGGTCAAGCCGGTGGATGAAGAGGAGATGATCCTGCGCATCGCGGCCCTGCTGCGCCGCTCCCGCATCGTCAACGAGCACCGGCTGACGGTGGGAAAGACCACGCTGGACTACGACGCCCTGTCGGTGGCCACGCCCGAAGGCGAGCGCACCCTGCCGAAAAAGGAGTTCATGCTGCTCTACAAGCTGCTCAGCTACCCGGGCAAGATCTTCAC
>JAUMVG010000036.1 GCA_030530315.1 Clostridia bacterium
CCCAATTCTCCATTCTCAATTCTCAATTGGGCGTCAGCCCGACAAATTCCAAGTTGTCATACACCATTACGAAATCAAAGTTACCGGAGGATGAGACATGATATTTCTGCACGCAGCGGATTTGCACATCGGACGGCGCCTGGGCGGCATCGGCCTGGCGGAGGACCAGCGGCACGCGCTGGAGCGGATCGTCGCCCTGGCGGAGGACTGTGACGCGGTGCTGATCGCGGGCGACGTCTACAACCGGGCCCAGCCCTCGGGCGAGGCCGTGCGCATGGCCGGGGATTTCCTGGCGGCGCTGGCGGAGAAGGGCCGGCCGGTGTTCGCCATCTCCGGCAACCACGACGGCGGCGAGCTGGTGGACTACTGCGGCGGGCTGCTGGAGCACAACGGCGTCCACGTGGCGGGCGTCTACGACGGCACGCTGAAACGGCACGTGCTCCGGGACGAATGGGGCGAGGTGCACGTGTACCTGCTGCCCTTCGTGAAGCCCATCCAGGTCCGCGCCGCATTGCGCCGGCTGGGGGAGGACGCCGACGGCATACAGACCTACGAGGACGCCGTCCGCGCAGCGATCGCCCGCACGCCCCTGGATCCCGAGGCCCGGAACGTGCTGGTGGCCCACCAGTTCGTGCTGGGCGCGGAGACCTCCGATTCCGAGGAGCGGGCCATCGGCGGGCTGGAGCAGGTGCCCGCGGAGGTGTTTGCCGGCTTCGACTACGTGGCCCTGGGCCACTTGCACAGCCCGCAGAGATTCTGCGGCGGTCGGGTGTGCTACAGCGGCTCCCCGCTGAAATACGCCCTGTCCGAGGAGCGGCAGCGCAAGGGCGCCCTGGTGGTGACGCTGGGCGAAAGGGGCAGCCTGAAGGTCGAGACCGAGCCCATCGCGCCGCTGCGGGACGTGCGCACGGTGACCGGGCCGCTGGCGGAGATCGCCGACCCCACCCTGTACAGCGACGATTTCGTCGGCGCGGTGGTGACGGACGAGCTGCTGCCGCCGGACCCACTGGGGGCCTTGCGCACCGTGTACCCCAATCTGATCCACATGGCCCTGCGCAACTCCCGCACCAACATCGAAATGGATGTCGGGGAGTTGGAGATCGCGGAGAACAAGGGGCCGCTGGAGCACTTCGTGGACTTCTACACCCTGCAGAATAACCAGGTGCCGCCGGACGCGCGGCGGCTGGCGGTGATGCGGGAAATCATCGAACAGGTGGAGGAGGGCAGCCATGAGGCCGATTAAGCTGACGATGCGGGCCTTCGGGCCCTATGCCGGGGAGGAGACGCTGGACTTCGCGCCGCTGGGCGGGCGGGGGCTGTTCCTGATCACCGGCGACACCGGCGCGGGCAAGACCACGCTGTTCGACGCCATGTGCTTTGCACTCTACGGCCAGGCCAGCGGCGGCAGCCGCCGGCGCAGCAGCAAGTCCTTCCGAAGCGACTTCGCCGCGCCCGAGGACAAGACCTGGGTGGAGTTCACCTTCGAGCACCGGGGCGGGCGCTACCGCATCCGAAGGAGCCCGGAGTACACCAAGCCCGGCCGCAAGAGCGCGGTGCAGGCGGAGGCGGAGATGGAGTGCTTGGACGACGGGCGCACCTGGAACAACATCCGCGAGGTGGAGCGGAAGGTCACGGAGCTGATTGGGCTGACGGAGAGCCAGTTCGGCCAGGTGGCGATGATCGCCCAGGGGGATTTTCTGAAGATCCTCCACGCCTCCAGCGAGGAGCGCCAGCGCATCTTCCGGCAGATCTTCGATACCCAGGTCTACAAGGACATCATGGAGGCGGTGAAGGAGCGCTGCAGCGCTGCCCGACAGGAGAGCGAGGCCGCCACGGCGGAGTATGCCCGGCTGACGGCGCAGGTCGAGGCCCCCGGGGAGGAGGACGCCCTGGCGGCGCTGACGGGCTCGCCCGCCCACGCCCGGCAGCTGACGGAATGGCTGGCCGCGCGGCTGGAGCGGGAGGAGGCGGCGCTGGCGTCCCTGAGAAAGGATCGGGAGCGCAGCGCCGACGCGCTGCGGGGCGTCTCCGTGCAGCTGGCGCTGGCTCAGGCTCAGAACCAGGGCGTCGCCCAGCTGGCGGACTGCCGGGCCCGATGGACGGCGCTGGAGAAGCGTCGGGAAGAAATGGATGCCCTGGAGGCGCGGGTGGAGCAGGCTCGCAGGGCCGCAACCATCGCGCCGCTGAGGGAAGCTGCCCAAAAGGAGGCGGCGCGGCGGGACCGCACCGTCGCGGCGCTGGCCGACGCCGAGGCAGGTCTGGCCGCCGCAGCCGGAGACTTGGAGAGGGCGACCGCGGCCCGGGCGGCCGCGGAGGCGGCCCTCTCGGTGAAGCCAGGACTGGAGCAGCGCCTGGAGGCGCTGCGCAGGGCGCTGCCGCTGTTCGGGCAGCTGAGGGCGGCGCGGGAAGCCCTGGAGGCGGACGCCGCCGCGCTGGAGGCGGCGCAGAGGGCCCGGGACGAGGCCGCGGTCGCCCATGCCCGCGCCTTCGACAGCTACATCCGGGACCAGGCGGGCATCCTCGCCGACCGGCTGGCTCCGGGCACGCCCTGCCCGGTGTGCGGCTCGCTGGAGCACCCGGCTCCCGCGGCGCACATGGACGCCGCGCCGACGCTGGAGCAGGTGAAGCGCGCGGAGGCCGCCCGAGACCGGGCGGACAAGCAGGCGCTGCGGGCCGCCGAGGCGGTCAGCCGCAGCGGGCAGAAGACGGAATCGCTGCAAAAGCAGCTGGAGGCCGCGGCGGGCGCCGGCGACCCCGCCGGGGAAGCCGCCTGCGCGGCGGAGATCGCGGCGCTACAGGCGCGGTTGAACGGCCTCGCGCGGGACTTCTACGGGGCGGACAGGACCCTGCGCCGGGCGGAGCAGGCCCAGGCCGCGGCCCGCACCCTCCGGGAAAACTGCGCGACCCAGCTGGCCGATCAGCGGGAGCACGCGGCGCGGGCCGGAGAGGACTGGAAGAACGCCCTGTCGGACAACGGCTTTGAGGACGAGGCGGGCTTTGAGTCCGCGCGGCTGCCGGACAGCGCCCTTCGGGCAAAGGCCGCCGAGCTGGACCGCTACCGGGGCGACTGCCGCGCCGTCCGGGCGGAGCTGGACAGCCTGGCCGCCCAGTGGGCGGACAAAGAAGCGATCGACACCGCTGCGCTGAACGGCCAGCTGGAATCGCTGAAGGCCCGGGACGCCGGGCTCTCCCGGCAGGAGGGCGAGCTCAGCCGCCTCGCGGTGCGGAACCGGGAGGCGCTGGAGGGCCTGAAGCGCTGCGCCAGGCGGGTGGAGGCGGCCAACGAGGCCCATCAGGTGCTGGACGACCTGCGCCTGACGGTGATCGGCCGCGTGCCCGGCGCGCGGAAGATCCCCTTCGAAAATTACATCCTGCAATACTACTTCAAGCGGGTGATCGCCGAGGCCAATCGCCGCCTGGACCGCATGAGCGAGGGCCGGTACCGGCTGTGCTGGAAAGACGACGGCGAGGGCACGGGCATGGCCGGCCTCGGCCTGAATGTGCTGGACAGCTATACCCGCCGCGTGCGGGACGTGCAGACCCTCTCCGGCGGCGAATCCTTCGTGGCATCGCTGGCGCTGGCGCTGGGCTTTGCCGACGTGGTGCAGGCCCGCAGCGGCGGCGTGCAGCTGGACACGATGTTCATCGACGAGGGCTTCGGCACGCTGGACGAGGAGACCCTGGAGCGGGCCCTGGCGGTGCTGGACGGCCTGGCCGAGGGCAGCCGCCTGGTGGGCGTCATCAGCCACGTGGAGCTGCTGAAGCAGCGCATTGACCGCCGGGTGGTGGTCACCCGCAGCGCCCGGGGCGACAGCCACGCGCGGCTGGAGGTCTGACGCGGGCAAGCGCGGCCACGGTCTTGCGCGCGCGGGCATGGAGAAGGCCAAGACAAACCGCCTCGGAGCATTTCAGCATGCCCCGAGGCGGTTTGTCGGAATTGTGTATAATCAGGAAAACGGAACGTTTTCCAGGTCGGCGGGTTCTGGAAGAACACGCCGACAATCATTTTGGGTCAGGCGAAGGGGAAGGACCCTTGGCGATCTCACTTCACGCTGAACAGTATGTCGGTGTAGCTGGGGTAGGGCCAGACGCCCTTGGGCGTCATGGCCTCGCAGGCGTCGCAGGCATCCCGCAGGGCCTGCATGGCCCGGACCACGTCGTCCTTGTAGCGCATGGCGCGCTCCAGGGTGTCCTCGGCGGCGTCCGCGTGATGGATGGCCTCGCCCAGGGTGCAGCAGATGGCGTAGATCTGGTCCGTCATGCAGGAAATCTCCCGGCAGCAGGACTTCTCGTAGCCGCAGGCCACGCCCGCGACGGCGGCCTTGGCCTCGGCGTTGCGGCACAGCTGGGCCGAGAAGGTGGACACGGCGGGCAGCACGTCCCGGCGGACCATGTCGATCATGGTCTGGGCCTCGATGCGGATGACCTTGACGTAGCTCTCCAGCAGGATCTCATAGCGGGAGCGCAGCTCGGCGGCGCTGAACACGCCGTGGCGCTCGAACAGAGCCACGTTCTTGGCGTCCAGCAGGTGGGCTAGGGCTTCGGGCGTGGTGCGCAGGTTCATCAGTCCCCGGCGCTCGGCCTCGGTCACCCAGCTCGCGTCGTAGCCGTTGCCGTTGAACAGGATGCGCTTGTGGGCCACGATGGTGTCGCGGATCAGGTCGTGCAACGTCTGCTGGAAGTCCTCCGCGCCTTCCAGGGCGTCGGCGAACTGGCGCAGGCTCTCCGCCACGGCGGTGTTCAGCACGATGTTTGGCTTGGCGATGGACTGGCTGGAGCCCGGGCTGCGGAACTCAAACTTGTTGCCGGTGAAGGCGAAGGGGGAGGTGCGGTTGCGGTCGGTGCTGTCCTTGGGGAAGCGCGGCAGCACGTGCACGCCGATCTTCATCTGCTCCTTGTCGCGCCCGCCGTAGGCGGCTTCGTGCTCGATGGCCTCCAGCACCTCGGTCAGCTCGTCGCCCAGGAACATGGAGATGATAGCCGGCGGGGCTTCGTTGCCGCCCAGGCGGTGGTCGTTGCCCGCGGTGGCCACGGAGATGCGCAGCAGGTCCTGATAGTCGTCCACGGCCTGGATGACCGCGCAGAGGAACAGCAGGAACTGGGCGTTTTCAAAGGGCGTGGTGCCCGGATCCAGCAGGTTGACGCCTGTGCTGGTGGCGATGGACCAGTTGTTGTGCTTGCCCGAGCCGTTGACGCCCTCGAAGGGCTTTTCGTGCAGCAGGCACACCATGCCGTGGCGGTGGGCCACCTTCTGCATCAGCTCCATGGTCAGCTGGTTGTGGTCCACGGAGATGTTGGCGGTGGTGAAGATGGGGGCCAGCTCGTGCTGGGCGGGGGCGGCCTCGTTGTGCTCGGTCTTGGCCAGAATGCCCAGCTGCCACAGCTCGTCGTTCAGCTCCTGCATGAAGGCCTGTACCCGGGGCTTGATGACGCCGTAGTAGTGGTCGTCCAGCTCCTGGCCCTTGGGGGGCTTCGCGCCCAGCAGCGTGCGGCCGCACAGCAGCAGGTCCTCCCGGGCGTTGACGACGCTCTGGTCGATCAGGAAATACTCCTGCTCGGAGCCCACGGTGGTGACGGGGGTGACGTTTTCGTGGCCGAACAGCGTCAGCACCCGGCGGGCCTGGCGCTCGATGGCCTCCATGCTGCGCAGCAGCGGGGTCTTCATGTCCAGGGCCTCGCCGCCGTAGCTGCAAAAGGCCGTGGGGATGTAGAGCACGGTGTCCTTGATGAAGGCGAAGGAGGTGGGGTCCCAGGCGGTGTAGCCCCGGGCCTCGAAGGTGCTCCGCAGGCCGCCGGAGGGGAAGGAGGAGGCGTCGGACTCGCCCCGCACCAGCTCCTTGCCGGAGAACTCCATGATCACGCCGCCGTCGCCGCTGGGGGAGATGAAGCCGTCGTGCTTCTCGGCGGTGATGCCGGTCATCGGCTGGAACCAGTGGGTGAAGTGGGTCGCACCCTGCTCGATGGCCCAGTCCTTCATGGCGTTGGCCACGATGTTGGCCACGGACAGGTCCAGGCGCTTGCCCTCGTTGATGCAGCGCAGCATCTCCCGGTAGGTGTCCTTCGGAAGGCGCTGGCGCATGGTGGAAAGGTTGAATACCTTGCTGGCAAAGCGGTTGGCGATGTCGTTCACGCTGATTCCTCCTCACCGGGCGAATGCCTGTCCAAAGGCGAACATTCGCCGGATATATATGCGCTGTTATCGATCATTTTATGCCAATTACGCCGCTTTTTCAAGCGGCGTAGGGGGAAAGTATGTAAAATTATAATTTGCACAGGTATTCCATCGCCCGGGCATAGCCCTCGAAGCCCAGCCCGATGAAGTGGGCCTCGCAGGCCATGCCGGCATAGGAGAGCCGGCGGAATTCCTCCCGGGCGTTGACGTCGGAGAGGTGCACCTCCACCGCGGGCAGCTGGACGGCCTTCAGCGCGTCCAGTATGGCCACCGAGGTGTGGGTGTAGGCGGCGGGGTTGATCACGATGCCCTCGGTGCCGTCGAAGTAGGACTGCTGGATGCGGTCGACGATGGCCCCCTCGTGGTTGGACTGGAACAGCTCCACCTCGCAGCCCAGCCGCTCCGCCTCCGCGCGGATGTAGCGGCACAGGGCGTCGTAATCCCTGTCCCCGTAGATGTGCTTTTCCCGGATGCCCAGCAGGTTCAGGTTGGGCCCGTTAACGATCAACAGCTTCATGGTATGCCTCCTCTGTCCGCGCGACGGTTTCCTCCGGCGCGCCGTTGTTGTTCACGGCGGCGTCCGCGGCGGCGCGGTACTTCTCCTTCCGCGCCTGCCACATGGCCTCCAGGGCCTCCGGCGACTTCGACAGCGGCCGCCCGTCCATGCTCAGCGCGTCCAGGCGGCGCTCCAGCAGGATGAGCCTGCCGTTCTGCCGCATGGCCCGCACGTTGTCCTCCCGCAGGATCGCCCCTCCGCCGGTGGCGACGACCCGGCCCTTCTCCCGGCAGACCTCGGCGACGACCTGTGCCTCCAGGGCCCGGAAGCCGGCTTCCCCGTCCCGGGCGAAGATCTCCGGAATGGACATGCCCGCGCGGCGGACGATCTCCTCGTCCAGGTCCACGAAGGTCCGGCCCATGCGATTCGCCAGCGCCTGTCCCACGCGGCTCTTGCCGCAGCCGGGCATGCCGATCAGGATCAAATTGAGGGCCTCGTCCCGCAGCCGCCGGTGGATGCGTTCGGTCTCAGATTCCGGGATGGAGCGCCCCAGGAACAGCTCGGCGGCCTCCCTGGCCTGTCCCACCAGCATGTACAGCCCGCCGCAGCAGGGCAGGCCCCTGGCCTCGGCGTCCAGGACCAGGGCGGTCTTGTCCGGGTTGTAGATCACATCCAGCACGCCGGTCAGCGCCGGCAGGCGGGAGAGGTCCGCGGCGGAGGCGCCGTTCTTCGGGTACATGCCCACCGGCGTGGTGTTGATGAGCACCTGGGCGTCGGCGTGGTCCCGGTACAGGGCGTCGTAGTCCACGGGGCCGCTGCGGGAGACGACGACGATCTCCCGGGCCCCGAGCCGGCGGCAGGCCGCCCGGGCAGTCAGCGAGGTGCCGCCGCTGCCCAGTATGACCGCCTTTTTCCCGGCGATTTCGACGCCAGCCCGCCGGGCCATGGCGATGAAGCCGCCGATGTCGGTGTTGTGACCGTAAAGGCTGCCGTCCGCCCGGACGACGAGGGTGTTGACGCAGCCCACCTCCCGGGCGGTGTCCGACAGGGCGTCGCAGAGGCTGTACGCCAGCTTCTTATAGGGAATGGTGACGTTCAGCCCCTTGAAGTCGCGCCGCGCCAGCAGCTCGGTGAACTCCCGCTCCGACTGCTCCACCAGCCGGTAGTCGTAGTCGCCCAGCTGGGCGTGGATGGCGGGGGAATAGCTGTGGCCCAGCTTCGCGCCGATCAGGCCGTAGTCCATAGTGTGCCGACCTCCCTCCGTAGGGCAAATTGAAAGCTATTGGGCTAAACACGAGAGTTAAGAGTTTGGAGTTAAGAGTTTAGAGTGTGTTTCTAAATGCTGGGAAATGCAGCCTAATACGCCGAAAATGCGCTTCAGGCATTTTAGAAACAGACTCTAGATCAAGAATGCCGAAGAACGAAGCTATGCTGCCCGCCAAGCAATTCAGGTATCTTCGCGGGAACAGTTGCCTTGTTAAGACATGATTTGTGCGCGGCTGATTGTATCTCAACTCTCAACTCTAAACTCTCCACTCTCAGTGACTTAAAATTTGCTCCGCAAATCCCAGGTCACTGTTCGTCATAGCATCCCAGGAACGTGAACTTATCGCAGTGGGCCTCAAGCTCGCCCAGCAGCCGCACGGTATCCGGTTCGGAAGCTGAGGCGGCCATGTCGAAGAAGAAGCGGAACTCGAACTCCCGCCCCGGCAGCGGGCGGCTCTCCAGCTTCAGCAGGTTGATGCCCGCGATGGCCAGCCGGGACACCACGGCGTTCAGCGCGCCGGGCTCGTGGGCCAGGTTCAGCATCAGCGAAATCTTCCGGGCGTGGGGATAGATCTCCAGCTTCCGGGAGATGCAGATGAACCGGGTGTAGTTGTTGGGGCTGTTGCTGATGTCCTCCTTCACGATGTCCAGGCCGTACAGGTCGGCGCAGGCGCGGGAGGCGATGACCGCCAGGTCGTCCCGGTCGCTTTTGGCCACGTATTCGGCGGCGACGGCGGTGTTCTCCATCACCGTCGCCTTGATCTGGGGCTGGGACGCGAGGAAGTTGCCGCACTGGCGCAAGGCCTGCTCGTGGGAGACGACCTCCCGGATGGGAGTATTTGACGCGCCGTTCTTGCGCATCAGGCGGTGGTCGATGCGCAGCCGCTGGGCGCCCACGATGTAGAAGTGGTACTTCTCCATCAGGTCGTACACCTGGGTGACGGAACCCGCGGTGCTGTTTTCGATGGGCAGTATGCCGTACTGGCACATGCCGCTCTCCACGGCGCGGAACACGCCGTCAAAGCTGTCGAAGTACAGGATGTCGGGGTAGGGGAACAGGCGCTCGCAGGCCTGCTGGGCATAGGCGCCCTCGGTGCCCTGGCAGGCCACCAGCGCGTGCTCGGGCAGGCGCTTCCCCTCGGTTTCAGACAGGGCCCGGGCGATCTTGTCCGTCAGCGGGCTCTTGCGTTCCCACAGCGCGGACTGGTAGCTGCGGCTCAGGTCGAAGATGTGGGAATAGAGGGCGTCGACATAGGGAGCCAGCTCCGACCCGGCCCTGGCGGTGAGCCGGTTGACGATCTCACGCTCCCGGGCGTGGTCGCGGATGGGGCGGCCCGTCTGCTGCTTGGCCTCGGCGACGGCGGCGGAGCAGGCCATGCGTTTGGCGAACAGCTCGGAGAGCTGGTCGTCGATGGCGTCGATGTTCTGGCGGATCTCATTCAGTTCCATGGTGACACTCCTTTTCGCGGTCAGTCGTTCAGCAGCAGGTCGTACAGCACGCAGGCCACGGCGGCCTCCACGACGGGCACGGCCCGGGGGACGATGCAGGGATCGTGGCGGCCGGAGACGGCGAGCGGCGCGGCCTCGCCCCGGCTGAGGGATACCGAGCGCTGCTCCAGAGCGATGGAGGGCGTGGGCTTGAAGGCCACCCGCACCACCAGGGGCATGCCGCTGGTGATGCCGCCCAGGACGCCGCCGTGGCGGTTGGTCTCGGTGACCACGCGCCCGCCGCTTACAATGAAGGCGTCGTTGTGGGCGCTGCCCCGCAGCTCCGCGGCGGCGAAGCCCAGGCCGAACTCCACGCCCCGCACTGCGGGGATGCCGAACAGCGCCTGGGCGACGCGGTTTTCCACGCCGTCAAACATCGGGTCGCCCAGCCCGGCGGGTAGGCCGTCGGCGAAGCATTCCACCACGCCGCCGACGGAATCGCCCCCGGCGCGGGCCTGCTCGATGGCCTCCGCCATGCGGCGGGTGGCCTCCGGGTCCACGCAGGGCAGCGCGCCTGCGCACAGCCCGTCCATCGGGGGGTGGGCCGGGTCGACGTCCGCGTCCCGTATGCCGGCGACGCTGAGCACCCGGGCGCGGACGCGGATGCCCGCCCGCTCCAGCTGCTTCAGCGCCAGGGCCCCGGCGAAGCACAGCGGCGCGGTGAGGCGGCCGGAAAACTGGCCGCCGCCCCGGATGTCGTTGTGGCGGCCGAACTTCACGGCGGCGGTGTAGTCCGCGTGCCCGGGCCGGGGCACGTCCCGCAGGCTGTCGTAGTCCCGGCTGCGGGCGTCGCCGTTTTCGATGACGGCGCACAGCGGCGCGCCGCAGGTCTCGCCCCGGTCGTTGAGGCCGGAGATGATCCGGGGGATGTCCGCCTCCCGGCGGGCGGTGGACAGGGTCCCGCCCGGAGCGCGGCGGGCCATGAAGGCCCGGATGAAATCCATGTCCGGCACGATGCCGGCGGGGAGCCCCTCGATGACCGCGCCGATCATCGGCGAGTGGCTCTGCCCGAAGATCTGCACCACGTACTTACTGCCCAGGCGATTCGACATGCGCGCGCCCTCCCAACTGATTGAAGTCCCGGAAGAAGTCCGGGTAGGATTTTTCCACGGCCTCCGCGCCGGTGATGCGCGTCGGTCCCTGCGCCGCGGCGGCGAGTATGGCCGCGGCCATGACGATGCGGTGGTCGTTGGCGCCGTCCACGGTGCCGCCGGCCAGCGGGAGCCCCCCGTCGACGACGAGTCCGTCCGGCTCGGCCTCCGCCCGTCCGCCCATGGCGTTGATCATGGCGGCGGTGGTGGCGAGGCGGTCGCTCTCCTTCAGCCGCAGCCGTGCCGCGCCGGTGAGGCGCGTCCTTTGCGGCGCGAGGGCCGCCGCGGCCGCCAGCGCGGGCACCAGGTCGGGCACATCGCGGACGTCGATCGTCTCGCGACCAGCCAGTTCGGGAAAGGCGCGGTCGCCCTGGGGACTGTCCGGCCGAAGCCCCTCCAGGCGCACGTCGGAGCCGAGGGCGTTGGCCGCCAGCCAGAAGGCCGCCGCGGACCAGTCGCCGTCCACCTCCACTCGTCCCGGGGAGCGATAGGCCTGTCCGCCGGGAACGCGCCAGCCGCCGGGGACGGGGAGGACCTCGATGCCGAACTGCCTCAGGGCGTCCAGCGTCATATCCACGTAGCCCGAGGACTCCAGCGGCGTGGTCAGGGCGATCTCGCTGTCCTGCGGCAGCAGGGGCAGGGCGAACAGCAGGCCGGTGACGTACTGGCTGGAGACGTTCCCGGGGAGCGTCCACCGCCCGCCGGAAACGGGCCCCTGCACAGCCATCGGCAGCGTGTCGGAATCGACGCCGGCCCCGTGGGCGCGGAGCGCGCCGGCCAGCGCGGCGTTGGGGCGCTCCGGGAGCCGACCGTGCCCGGTGAAGCGGACGGGGATGTCCAGGGCGGCGGCCACCGGCAGCAGGAAGCGCAGCGTGGAGCCGCTCTCGCCGCAGTCCAGAAGCGCCCTTTGCGGGCGAACGGTCCCCGGCGTCACGCGGAGACCGCCCTCGACGGGGCGGATGTCCGTCCCCAGCAGCGCGGCCAGGCAATGGATCGTTGCCTCGATGTCCCGGTTCGCGGCGCTCAGGCGAATCTCTGTGGGCGCGTCCGCCAGCGCGGCACAGATCAGCGCCCGGTGGGCGGCGGACTTGGAGGCGGGGACGCGGACCGTCCCGGCCAGCCTGCCCGGCTCAATGACGATGTTCATAGGCCCAGCGCCTCCTGCGCCGCCAGCGCCCGCTCGAAACGCGCGGGCAGCTCGGCGACGGGTATCTTTTTCAACACGCACCGCCCGATGTCCTCCGGCAGCACCAGCGTCACCGTGCCGCCGGAGCGCTTCTTGTCGGACAGGGCCGCCTCCGCCAGCCTTGCCGCCGGGTAGGCGCAGTGGGTGGGCAGGCCGTTGGCCCGCAGGGCGTTCGCCAGCCGCAGGATCAGCGCGTCGGAACAGCTCGCGGCGACCGCGGCCATCCACAGGCCGATGCCCACCGCCTGGCCGTGGAGCATCCCCAGGCCGGAGCAGACCTCGATGGCGTGGCCGAAGGTGTGGCCCAGGTTCAGGAAGGCGCGGTTGCCGGTGTCGAACTCGTCTTCGGCCACCACGTCCCGCTTGTAGGCGACGCAGCGCTCCACCACCTCGTCGATGGTGTCCCGCCAGTCGCCGCCCTCCAGCAGCGCGAACAGCGCCGGATCGTTCAGCACGCTGCACTTGAGGGCTTCCGCCGCGCCGTTGGAGAGCTGCTCCGGCGGCAGGTCCCGGAGGATGTCGGTGTCGGTGACCACCAGGCTGGGCTGGTGGAACGCGCCCACCATGTTCTTGCCGAAGGGCATGTCTACGGCGGTCTTGCCGCCCACGGAGGAGTCCACGGCGGCCAGCAGCGTGGTGGGCAGCTGAACGAAGCGGATGCCCCGGCAGTAGATGGCGGCGGCGAACCCGGCCAGGTCGCCCACGACCCCGCCGCCCAGCGCCACCACCAGGTCGCCGCGGGACAGCTTTGCCTTGCCCATGGCGTTCAGCAGCTCCGTCAGGGTGTCCAGGTTCTTGCTGGCCTCCCCGGCGGGGAAGGCGAAGCGAACGACCTCGAAGCCCGCGTAGCTGAAGCTGATCTGCACCCGGTCGCCGTAGAGCTCCTCCACGGTGTCGTCGGTGACGAGCACGCACTTGCAGGGCCGGATCACCTTCGCGGTCAGCTCGCCGGAACGGTCGATGAGCCCTTCGCCGATCAGGACGTCGTAGGCGGTGGAGGCGTTGACGTGTACGGTGCGCATGGGAAAACCCCTTCCGTTAATTGAAAATTGTGAATTGGGAATTGAGAATTGAGGAAACCGGGGCATTACAGGTTCGCTTCCAAAGGATAGAAGGAGGCCCTGGAACCGGACGGGATGCGGCTGTTCACAAATTCAGCTCCATGTAGCGGCGGTAGGTTTGAAAGCCCACGGCCTCGTAGAAGGCGAGGGCGTCGTCGTTGAAGGCCCACACGTCCAAATCGAGGCGGTTGAAGCCGCGCTCACGGGCGTCCCGCTTCATGTACTCCACCAGCGCCGTGGCCACGCCCCTTCTGCGAAAGGCCGCGTCCACGCCGAACTCCTCCACGTGGTAGAAGTCCAGCGGCAGCGTGTAGGGCCCCTCGGGGCGGCGGACGAACTGCACCGTGGCAAAGCCGGCGATCTCGCCGTCTGCCAGGGCCACGAGGACGTCGAAGCGGTCGGATTCCAGCTGATCGTAGACGTGGGCCTGCAATTCAGGCCCGAAGCCGGGCTTGAAGTGCCGGGGACGGCCTTCGACGTGCAGGTCGTTCACCTGCCTGCGCAGTTCGTTGACGCGCGCCAGCTCCTCCCGCCGCGCGGGGCGGACGACGATGCTCATATAGACAATCTCCTTTATACTTTGTTTGAAGAGTTCAGAGTTAAGAGTTTGGAGTTCAGATAGAGTCAGCCTGGGAAGCGTGGAAGCGGCGCCCATGCATTTTAATCTCAACTCTTAACGCTGAACGCTCAACTCTTTTCACTAATCCAGCGCTTCCTTGGCGATTCGGCCCTCCCGCAGCACGGGCAGCACCTCGTCCGGGTCGGCGGAGGCCAGGGCGTCCCGGTACTGGTTCAGGCGCAGGATCAGGTCGTCCAGCGCGGGCAGCAGCAGGTCGTTGTTCTCCAGGAACAGCTCCGTCCACATGGTCTCGTTCATGCGGGCCACGCGGGTCATGTCCAGGAAGCTGCCGGCGGAGAAGCCCTTGTGGTCGGCGGCCAGCGGGTTTTTCACGTAGGCGCCGGACACCACATGGGCCAGCTGGCTGGTGTAGGCGATCATCTGGTCGTGGGCCTCCGGGGTGCAGAAGCGCACCATCTTGAAGCCGGACTCCAGGAAGAACGCCTTGGCGGCCTCCCGGGCCTCGATGGGCACCTCCGCCGAGGGGCAGAGGATCATGGAGGCGTTTTCAAACAGGTTGGCCCGGGCGTAGGCGAAGCCGGAGAACTCCCGGCCCGCCATGGGGTGGCCGCCGATGTAGGTCCAGGGATGGGCGGCGGCGACGGGCTCCACCTGGCGGCAGACGTGCCGCTTCACCCCGGCGCAGTCGATCACCAGGGCATGGGGACCGAAGGCGTCCGCGTGGGACGCGATCCAGTCCGCGCAGAGCTGGGGGAACAGGCTGACCAGCACCACGTCGCAGGCGGGCAGCATGTCCTCCGTCAGTTCGTCGTGGATGGCCTCCACGGCCTTCGCCCGAAGGACCACCTCCGGGTCGATGTCACAGCCGAACACCGCGTGGTCGGTGTGCTTGCGTATGCTCATGGCCAGCGAGCCGCCGATCAGGCCCAGGCCGATAATGCCGATCTTCATTGCGTTTCACCTTCAGGATCAGGGATTGGGGATTAGGGAAAAGGGAATAGGGAACAGGGGAAGCAGGGAACAGGAATGGCTGCTGCCGCGACCACTGCAGGGGCGGTCAATGGCCGCCTGCTTACGGTGTAGGATTGCGCGCCCCAGGCGTCGCATCCTTTATTCTCAATTCCCAATTCTCAATTTCCTTCTATCTCACCGCGTATTCCTTCACGGCCATGATGCGCCGGGCCAGGTCGTCGAACTGTTCGGGGGTGAGGGACTGCTTGCCGTCGCACAGGGCGTGGGGCGGGTCGTTGTGCACTTCGATGATCAGGCCGTCGGCTCCGGCGACGGTGGCGGCCATGGCCATGGAAGGCACCAGGTAGGCGTGGCCGGTGCCGTGGCTGGGATCCACCACCACGGGCAGGTGGGTCAGCCGCCGCAGCACGGGCACCGCGGACAGGTCCAGGGTGTTGCGGGTGTAGGTCTCAAAGGTGCGGATGCCGCGCTCGCAGAGTATGACGTTCTCGTTGCCGCCCGCCATGATGTACTCCGCGCTCATCAGCAGCTCCTCCAGCGTGTTGGCGAGGCCCCGCTTGAGCAAAATGGTCTTGCGGGTCTGGCCCAGCTCCTTGAGCAGCTCGAAGTTCTGCATGTTGCGCGCGCCGACCTGGATCACGTCCACGTCCTCGAACAGGGGCAGGTGGGCGGCCTCCATGATCTCCGTCACGATGGGCAGCCCGGTGGCCCGCTTGGCCTCGCTGAGCAGTTCCAGGCCCTTTTCATGCAGCCCCTGGAAGGCGTAGGGAGAGGTACGGGGTTTGAACGCACCGCCCCGCAGCATGCCCGCGCCGCTGGCCTTCACGCTCTGGGCCACGGCGATGATCTGCTCCCGGGTCTCCACCGAGCAGGGCCCAGCGATGATCTGGAAGTGGCCGCCGCCGATCTTCACGCCCCCGCAGTCCACCACGGAGTCCTCCTCGTGGAACTTGCGGTTGGCGCTCTTGAAGGGCTCCTGGATGCGCTTGACGCTCTCCACGATGTCCAGCGAGCTGATCAGGTCCATGTCCACCCGGCTGGTGTCGCCGATCAGGCCGATGATGGTCTGGTTCTGGCCCTTGGAGATGTGCAGGTCAAAGCCGATGCCCTCCAGCCAGTTGGTCAGGTTCTTCACCTGCTTTTCGTTGACCTTGTCCTTCAACAGAATGATCATGCCGTGCCTTCCTTTCTGCGCGCCGTGGCGTCGCGCCGGAGGTTGCCCTCAATAAAATCGGCCCCGCAGTGAGTTTTACTGCAGGGCCGTTGCAAGTCTGGCTTGAATCCGCGGTACAGCAAAGCTCTTTATCTGCCAAAGCCGATAAAGTAAAAGT
This sequence comes from Clostridia bacterium, assembly GCA_030530315.1. GTDB lineage: Bacteria > Bacillota > Clostridia > Christensenellales > Aristaeellaceae > UBA2862. Next base: position 15,644 of record JAUMVG010000036.1, read on the forward strand.
AGTAAAAGCTGTAAGCGGTGCGGACCATGGGGTACCTCCGAAGTTTCATACTTTAGTTGGGTAAATTATAGACGGGTGAAGTAGGTTTGTCAATGGGTGTTGCCAATTCTTAACCTGGCGCGGCGCGCCCGCAGGTCTTCCTGGAGGCGCGCCGCGTCGATCAGGCCTTGTGTACGGGCTCACGGTCCCTGGCGATCACCACTCCGGCCGCGTCATGGCAATCCCCGTGGGCTCGGACCAACCGGACGCGAGGGAGAACTTGCAGCCCCGGCTGATGTCCCACCACCGGCCTTCCCTGTAGCCCGTGAAGGCGACGCCGACGGTGGTCTCGCCGAAGACGGTGTTCACGACGGTGACATCGGTGTAGCCCTCGTCGATCACGCTCTGCATGAGTTCCTCCTCGGTGGGGTAGGTGTTCGGCGTCACCGTGTAATCCGCGCGGTCGCAGTCCTCCAGCTTCCAGCCGTCGTTGTACAGCACATACAGCAGCTCGTAGCTGGCTTCGTAGGCGCCGTACTGGTTTTCCGCCCGCAGGGTGACCCACACCCGGTCCTCCATGTCCCGCTCTCGGGTCTGGCGCTGGGTGATCTCAAAGGAGGTCACCTTCAGCCCGCTGCCGTTGAAGTGGGAGTCGTTCGCCATGATGTCGTCGATGATCCGGTTCTTTCCGGGAACGGGCTTGCCGCATGCGGTCATGGACAGGCATACCGCCAGCGAAAGAAATACCAGCAGAATGGTTTTGATGCGCTTCATGATGGTCGCCTCCTGTCTTGCCTCCCGTTTGGGGAGACTTGCAGTGTCTCGGTTTCCACACCCGTCTGCGGTCCGGAAACCCTTGACCTGTCTGTATTATAGCGCTAAAGACAGAGGCAGCCGCTTTGAGGTTTTTCCTCCGGGCATGGCCGTGTTCGCAAAGCGGGGAGTCCGTTTGCGGTCGAGGCACTGCTTTGCGGACCTGTGGTTGGAGGGGCGGTTCGCCGGCGGCGGAGGCGCATAGGGGTTCATGACATGTTTGTTTTGCCTGCGGAAACCGCGCTGATGGCGGCGTCCAGCCATTCGAGGGAGGCTCGCCTGTAATCCTCCCGCAAGGCGTCTATGCGCGCCCAGTCGATGGGCGCGGCCTCCTTGAAGGCATCCTTGTGGATGAAGCGGTCAGCAAGCCCGAACTTTTCGCACAGGTCCCGGTACTTGTGTCCGCTGTTGCCGTGCTGCAGGGCGTAGAACTCCTTGTGGTAGAGCAGTGACAGGCAGGTGGCATGGAGCGAGTTGGAGAATATGACCGCGGCGTTGCGCACCAGAGACAGGAATTCCTCGATCCCGGCGGCGTTGTAGGTCTTGTGGTTCAGCTTATGGTGGGTGAAGATGGACACCTCCACCACCTTCAGTCCCCTGGCCCTGGCAAAGCGGTTCACGCAACGCACCATATATGGGTCCGGATTGACGGTGTAATAGACCAGGAGATAGCTGCCATGTACGATCGGCGGGGCCGTGATGGCGTCGAAGTCGCCGGGATCGGCCAGCAGCACCGGGTCGAGCACATCCGCGACGGGCTTGTCGGTCAGGCCGCGGACGATCTCAGAGGCGTAGCGCTCGCGCATGGAGATGTGGTCCGGCAGTTTCAGGAGCTCGCGCAGCGCGTCCAGGTCCTTACCGTTGAACTTCGCCTCGCCCATGCTGACGGAATAGGCGATCTTCGGGATCCCGCGCAGGCCCTCCGACGCGCCGAAGAACACCGGGTCGAACCTGCCGTTGAAGTAGCGCTTGGACCAGATCACGTCGCTTTCGAAGAACACGCAGTCATAGGGCGGCACTTCGGAATCCAGGATCTCGCGGGTGTATCGGCGCTCCGATACCTGCAGGTGTTCGCCGAAAAAGCGCTGGAAGCGCTTGTACCGGCAGACGAAACCGGGAGTGAGCAGCAACGAACCCAACAGCTTGTGCAGCTTCTGCCCCCTGTGACGTATGAAGTGGGTATACGGGCTGAAATCACGCTTGGCGTCGGGCAGGTAATCCAGAATCTCACAGACTTCAATGTCTCCACGGCGCAGCATGAGCTGTTGGAAGATCCAACTGTGCAGCACTGCGCCATAGTTCAGACGGCCGGTATGCAAGTTGATGCTGACGATTCCCGCTTTCAAGGCCATATACCTCCAAGTAAGCAAATAAAGTCGATTGTATTCATAATAATACACGATATTTGTGGCGCTTTCCGGTATCTGCGCGGATATTGAAATGAAAGGATTGTGGCGCGCGTGTGTCTGCAGGCGTCGTCAACGCGGAATTCCCATGCGCGGTCAGGACGCTCTTTGTCGCTGGGCAGTTGACAGGCCGCCGGGAAAGGGATATGATCTATAAAGAGAATTATGCGTGTCCGGGCGCTGCTGCGGCCCGGAGACGAAGGGAGGGCGCGGCATGGCGGAGAGCAGGCGGGTGGCGTTCGTGGACTGTGCGCGGGCGCTGAGCATGCTGTACATCATCGGCATCCACCACATGCAGAGCTTCGTGAGGCCGGGCACGGTGATCGACGCGCTGGCGAACCACGCCGCGCCGGCGCTGTGCGCCTTCACCGCGATCTCGGCCCTCTTCCTGGGTCGTAAGCGCTTCGAGGTCCCCGGCGACGCGGCTTCCTTTTACAAGAGCCGCTTGGTGCGGGCATACCCGCTGTTCCTGCTGGGCTGCCTTTCGCTGTTCGTGGTGTCGCTGGTGGTGGGAAAGTACTTCAGCGGCATCCGCCAGCTGCTGCTGACGCTGACGGGCCTGGTCATGGTCTTTGGCCCCGCGCCCAGGACCATGTGGTACATGAGCATGCTGCTGCTGTTCTGGCTGCTGACGCCGCTTTTCTGCTGGAAGCGGCGACGCGGCGCGGGGGACATGCTGCTGCGCTTTGCCGGGCTGGCCCTGCTGCTGGCCGCCTTCCGGGGCGCCGCCCTGCTGGGCGCACCGGTGGATTCCCGGCTGTACGGCTATACCGCGGTCTACTTCGGCACGTTGATCCTGGCGGATCGCGTGAAGCTGGACGACGCCCTGCGGGCCGCGCCGCCGCTGGCTGCCGCCGCGGTGATCGCGCTGCTGAGCTTTACGCCGGTGCGCGGGTGGGTGCCCGCCTATCCCCGGGAGGTCGCGGTGGGCGTCGCCGGCGCGGTGCTGATCCTGACCGTCGGCAAGCTGTGCGCCAGGGTCCGCCCCCTGTCCACGGCGCTGGCCTGGATCAGCTACGGCAGCATGGCGGCCTACCTGTTCCACCGCCAGTGGCTCGGGCTGTGCTACTACCTGCTGGGGCCCTTCGGCCTGCCCCTCGCCGCGCTGCTGATGGCGGCGCTGCTGGTGGGATCCTACTGGGTCCAGCGGTTCTACGACCGGAAGGTCGTTCCGAGGCTGCGCTTCTGAGAAGCCCCGGCCCTTGATTACAGCTGCTGCGCAGGGCAAGTCCTGCGACGGGAGGCACGAATGTCAGTCAAATCGATGATCAAGAAGAGCAAAGCCGTCTACCGCGCCGTGAAGGCGGCGGGGGAGGCGCCCCATGCCCTCGCCCGGGCCCTGATGCGCGCGTTTCACGGTCGGTGCGGCATCTCGGCGGACACGGTGTACTTTTCCAGCTTCAACGGCATGCAGTACAATGACAACCCCCGATATGTGGCGGAGGCCCTCCATGAATTGCGTCCCTCCGCAAAGCTCGTCTTCCGCCTGAACGGGAAGGCGATGAGGGATCCCCGGGTGCCGGACTACATCGAGAAGGTGCCCAGGTACTCGCTGAGAGCCCTGAAGGTCATGGCAACGGCCAGGGTGCTGGTAAAGAACGCGGGCATGCTGCCCTGGATGGCGAAGTTCCCGGATCAGTTCTATGTGCAGACCTGGCACGGCGACCGGGGCTTCAAGCGCATCCGACTGGACAGAAAGAAGAGCCGCCAGTTCGAGCGGGAGGCGGAATGGCTCGATTTGATGACCTCCGGCTCCGATTTCGGCAGCCGGGTCAACCGCAGCGCCTTCGGCTACAGGGGGGAGAACCTGGAGTGCGGTTGTCCCCGGAACGACCTTCTGGTGAGGGGCGATCCCTATATCGCGGCGCGGGTCCGGGAAGAGCTTGGCATTCCGAAGGGGACGCGGGTGCTTCTGTACGCGCCCACCTTCCGCAGCAAGCAGACCGGCGACAGCCAGGAGGCCGGGGCGGACCTGGAGAAGGTGCGGGCGCGGCTGGAGCAGACCACCGGCCAAAAGTGGCTGTGCGTGACCCGCAGCCACGAGTTGAACAGCGGCGTGCGCTCCAACGCGGCCATGGACGCGAGCGATTACCCCGAGACCTCGGAGCTGCTGCTGGCCACGGATATGCTGATCACCGATTATTCCTCGATCGGCGGCGACTTCATGCTGCTGAATCGGCCCGTGATCTACTTTCAGCCGGACCGGGGGGACTACGACGCGGAGCGGGGGCTCTACTTCGATCCCGACCAGTCGCCGCTGATCGTGGCCCACGACGAGCAGGAACTGCTGGATATCCTGTCGAAGCCCATCGACGCCGCGGCGAACTGCCGGGCGGTGCTGGACTTCTTCGGCGTCCACGAGTCGGGCCGGGCCGCCCGAACCGTGGCCGAGCGTATCGCAAAGGTGTTGGACGAAAAGCGTTGATACGTGTGATGAATAGAACGGCGTGTGCCAATGGCGCACGCCGCTTTTGCGCCCATTGAAAAGGGCCGGTTAAATGCGAGCCAACCTTTAACTTGACTTCTGTGCTCATTGGTATATAATTAGCTTGTCTAACTAACTATCGACGGAAATGTGACATCCGGAAAAAAAGGGGGAGGCGCGTAGGATGGATGCGCTGGGCAACGAGCTGAACCGCCTGCTGGTGGACACCTACCGCGCCGCCGGCAAGATCGAGCAGATCATGCTGGAGGATTTGAGTGACGGGAAGCTGAGCATGTCGGAGATGCGCGCCATCGAATGCGTGGGGAGCGGCCGGCAGCGGGGGAGGACCGTCACGGAGATCTCCCAGGAGCTGGACATCACGCTGCCCTCGGTGACGGCGATGATGAAGCGCCTGGAGACCAAGGGCTATGTCACCCGCCAGCGCAGCCTCGAGGACGGCCGGCAGGTGCGCGTGCGCCTGACCGAGGCGGGCACCCACGCCTACATCGGCTACCTGTTCGCGCAGCGCAAGATGATTAACGCCGTGCGCAGGAGCTTCGAGGACGATGACGCCGAGGTGCTGGTCCGGTCGCTGAAGAGCCTGAACGAATTCTTCCGCCAGAAGATGGATGAACTGAAATAGTCTTCAGGCAGAGGGCATCGGCGGGATCCATTTGCGTACAGTCTGAATACAATCTTCACAAGGGGGGCTTTCCTTTGAAAATACTTGGAACCGGCAGCGCTCTGCCGGAAAAGGTCGTGACCAACGACGACCTGACGGCGTTCCTGGACACCAACGACGAGTGGATATCCACCCGCACCGGCATCCGGGAGCGCAGGGTACTCTCCCACGAGACGCTGCAATCGCTGGCGGAGCGGGCCGGGCAGGCCGCGCTGGAGAACGCCGGCGTCGCCCCGGAGGAGATCGACTTTGTGCTGGTGAGCACCGTGCAGGCGGAGACGCTCAGCCCCGCCCTGGCCTGCGACGTCCAGCCTGCCCTGGGCCTGAAGTGCATGGGCATGGACCTCAACGGCGGCTGTACCGGCTTCATCGCGGCGCTGTCCGTGGCCGAGGGCCTGCTGGCCTCCGGCCGGGCCCACAAGCTGCTGGTGATCAGCGCCGAGGCGCTGTCCCGATTCGCGGACTGGACCGACCGCAGCACCTGCGTGCTGTTCGGCGACGCGGCGGGGGCCGTGGTGGTCGGCGAGGGCGAGGGCCTTGAGGACATCCGCTTCAAGAGCGAGCCGCGCCGGGATGTGCTGTGCGCCAGCACCCCGCCGGGAAACAGCCCGTTTGCCATCGACCCCAAGCCCGCCCAGTACCTGAAGATGCAGGGCCAGGAGGTCTACAAGTTCGCGGTCTCCCACTCCTTCCGGGACATCCGGGAGATGCTGGAGGCCCACGGGCTCGCGGCGGAGGACGTGGACTTCTACGTGCTGCACCAGGCCAACATGCGCATCCTCGAGGCGGTGCGCACCCGCCTGAAGGTGGATGAGACCCGCTTCCCCCACAACATCGAGCGCACGGGCAATACGTCCTCGGCCACCGTTCCGGTGCTGCTGGACGAGCTGAACCGCTCCGGAAAACTGAAACCGGGCTGCCGCGTGATCCTGAACGCCTTCGGCGCGGGATTGTGCACGGGTACGGCGCTGCTTACCTGGTAAGGTCGTCCTGGGGATCCTCTCCGCCTCCACTCTGAATGACGGCGCAACGAAACGCCCGTCATCCTGAGCGAAGCGAAGGATCTGACCACAGGCACGACCGCACGGTGAACCGCGCCCGCGGCATTGACATATCACCCATCACGAACAAAACAGTCAGGAGGAATTGACAATGAACAACGTTTTTCAGAAGATCGTGGACACCATCGTGGACGCCAAGGGCATCGACGCCGCTTCCATCACTCCCGAGAGCAGCTTCAAGGACCTGAACGTGGACTCCCTGGACATCGCTGAGATGGTCATGACCCTGGAGGACGAGTTCGGCATCACCATCGAGCTGGAAGAGGGCGTCACCACCGTGCAGGACCTGGTGAACCTGATCGAGAGGATCAAGGGCTGATGCTGCGCTCCAGAATTTGCGAAGCCATCGGCATTCGCTATCCGATTTTCCAGGGCGGCATGGCCTGGGTTTCCGACGCGAAGCTGGCGGCGGCCGTCTCCAACGCGGGCGGACTGGGCATCATCTCCGCGATGAACGCGGATGAGAACTACGTCCGCGACCAGATCCACCTGTGCCGCGAGCTGACCGACAAGCCCTTCGGCGTGAACATCATGCTGATGAGCCCCCATGTGGAGGCCGTGGCGAAGCTGGTGGCCGAGGAAAAGGTGCCGGTGGTCACCACCGGCGCGGGCCTGCCCGGCAAGTACATGCCGGCGTGGATCGAGGCTGGCATCAAGGTGGTGCCCGTGGTTCCCTCCGTGGCCATCGCCCGGCGCGTGGAGCGCAGCGGCGCCACCGCCGTGATCGCCGAGGGCACCGAGTCCGGCGGCCACGTGGGCGAGCTGACCACCATGGCCCTGGTGCCCCAGGTGGTGGACGCGGTGAAGATCCCCGTGCTGGCGGCAGGCGGCATCGCCGATGGCCGCGGCATGGCGGCGGCGTTCATGCTGGGCGCCGAGGGCGTGCAGTGCGGCACCCGCTTCCTGTCCGCCTACGAGTGCGGCATCCATGAGAACTATAAGAAGAAGGTCATCGATGCCCGGGATATCGACACCCAGGTGACCGGCCGCAGGCTGGGCCATCCGGTGCGCGCCCTGCGCAATCCCTTCGTCAATAAGTTCGCCGAGCTCGAGCGCAGCCCCGAGGTCTCCGACGAGGAGCTTTCCGCCTTCGGTACCGGCGCCGTGCGCAAGGCCGCCGTGGACGGCAACCTCCAGGAGGGCAGCTTCCTGGCCGGCCAGATCGCCGCGCTGGTGAAGCAGGAGCAGAGCGCGAAGGACATCGTCGAGGACCTGATGCAGGGCTGCGAGGCGCTGCTGAACAGGGCCGCGGAGAGGGTACTGTAAGAATTAGGAATTGGGAATTAAAGTGTGCCTGGGAATGCCCATGCAGGGAAATTAAAACGGCAGCTATTCCTGTTCCCTGTTCCCTAATCTCCGGGTTGTTTTCCCGGTGATTGGCGTTCCTGATTCTCAATATCACAAACCGGAGGAACAATTATGCTGAACGGTAAAATTGCGCTCGTCACCGGCGGCGCGCGCGGCATCGGCCGCGCTATCGCGCTGAAGCTGGCAAGCCAGGGCGCGGATATCGCCATATTGGACGCGGGCAGCCTGGAGCTGTCTGAGCAGACCGCCGAGGAGATTCGCGGCCTGGGCGTGCGGGCCTTTGCCGCGCGGTGCGACATCACCGACTACGATCAGGTGACCGCCGCCGTAGCCCAGGTGAAGGAAGCGCTGGGCGGCGTGGACATCCTGGTGAACAACGCGGGCATCACCCGCGACAAGCTGGCCCTGCGCATGACCCCGGAGGACTTCGACGCGGTGCTCTCCGTGAACCTGAAGGGCACGTTCCTGATGATCAAGGCCCTGTACGCGGATTTCATGCGCCGACGCAGCGGCAGGATCATCAACATCGCCTCCATCTCCGGCCTGATGGGCAACGCGGGCCAGGCGAACTATTCCGCCTCCAAGGCGGGCGTGGTGGGCCTGACCAAGACCATCGCCCGGGAGCTGGCCAGCCGCAACATCACCTGCAACGCCATCGCGCCGGGCTTCATCGAGACGCCTATGACCGCGAGCATGAACCAGGACGCGCTGGAGGAGGCCTGCAAGAGCATCCCCCTGCGCCGGATGGGCAAGCCTGAGGACGTGGCCAACCTGGCCGCCTTCCTGGCCAGCGACGACGCGGGCTACATCACCGGCAGCGTGATCAACGTGGACGGCGGATTCTTTATGCGGTGATTGTGGGCGGGGGAGCAAGCTCCCCCGCCACACGACCACCCCTCCAGATTTGCCTGAAATCCCGGGTGATTTCGGGGCGGCAAATCTGCAAGGAGGCCATTTTTCATTCGGGTAAATGGGATTTCCCTCCTGAAAAATGGCTCCGAACGCGGCGCACATGCCGCCGAGCTCGATTGGAAGCCGAGGGGATTTCCGCCCTTGGCGCTCCCTGGAAATTGGTTTGAACGATTCGGATGATACGAGGACTTCTTATGAAACGAGTAGTGATCACCGGCGTGGGCGTCATTTCCCCGGTGGGCAACGACGCGAACCGCTTTTTTGAAAACCTGACCGCGGGCGTGTGCGGCATCGGCCCGATCACCCGCTTTGACACCGAGGGCTACAAGGCCAAGGTGGCGGCGGAGGTGAAGGACTTCGATCCCGAGGCCTTCGGCATCGATCGCGCCCAGGCCAAGCGCATGGACCTGTTCGCCCAGTACGCCATGGCGGCGGCCATCCAGGCCGTGGCCGACAGCGGCATCGAGGGCGGCGTGGCCCCGGAGCGCTTCGGCGTGTACGTGGGCAGCGGCATCGGCGGCATGCAGACCTTCGTGGCCGAGACCGAGAAGCTGCTCAACCGCGGCCCCGGGCGGGTGTCCCCGTTCTTCGTGCCGATGATGATCGGCAACATGGCAGCGGGCAACATCGCCATCCGCTTCAACGCCCAGGGTCCCTGCCTGCCCGTGGTGACGGCCTGCGCCACCAGCAGCCACGCCATCGGCGAGGCCTTCCGGGCCGTGAAGTACGGCCACGCGGACGCCATCATCGCCGGCGGTGCGGAGGCCACGATCATTCCCCTGGCCGTGGCGGGCTTCTCCAACATGAAGGCGCTGAGCGAGAGCACGGACCCCGACGCGGCGTCCCTGCCCTTCGACGCCCGGCGCTCCGGCTTCGTGATGGGCGAGGGCTCCGGCATACTGGTGCTGGAGGAGTATGAGCACGCCCTGGCCCGCGGCGCGAAGATCTACGCCGAGGTGGTCGGCTACGGCAACACCTGCGACGCCTACCACATCACCGCGCCCCACGCCGAAGCCGTCGGCGCGGCCAATGCCTTCAAGCTGGCGCTGGAGGAGGCCGGCTGGCAGGGCGAGAAGCTGTACATCAACGCCCACGGCACCGGCACGCCGATGAACGACAAGGTGGAGACCCTGGCCATCAAGAAGGCCCTGGGCGAGGACGCCGCCCGCGCGGCGCTGATCAGCTCCACCAAGTCCATGACCGGCCACATGCTGGGCGCGGCGGGCGCGGTGGAGGCCATTGCCTCCGCGCTGGCGCTGAAGAACGGCGTCGTGCCGCCCACCATCCACCTGACCGAGCCGGACCCCGAGTGCGACCTGAACTACGTGCCCGGCGCCGCCGTCAAGGCGGACGTGGAGCTGGCCCTGTCCTCTTCGCTGGGATTCGGCGGACACAACGCCGTGGTGGCGTTGAGGAAATACTGATTTTCGTAGAAAATCAGTATTCAGGGAATAGGGAACAGGGAACAGGAAATGCCGGGGAAGCGAACCGGCGGTCAAGCCTGCCCTTTACTTCAATCGGAGGGAAACGATATGGCAACCGAACGACTCAACCGCGAACAGATCAAGGAAATCCTGCCCCATCGGGACGACATGGCCCTGCTGGACGAGGCCGCCCTGCTGGAGGACGGCACCGCCGAGGGCATCTACCACGTGCGGGGCGACGAGTTCTTCCTGCGCGGCCACTTCCCGGGCAACCCGGTGGTACCGGGCGTCATCCAGTGCGAGATCATCGCCCAGGCCTCCTGCATGCTGATGAAGGACGCCATTCCCGGCGCGACGCCCTACTATGCGGGCATCAACAGCGTGCGGTTCCGCCGCCCGGTGCGCCCGGGGGACACCCTCACGGTGCACTCCCAGCTGGTTCGGAGCAAGGGACCGCTCTTCGTCGTCAAGGGCGAGGCCCGCGTCGGCGACGAGCTCTGCGCGTCCGGCGAGTTCATGTTCATGATCGCGAAATAAAGGATATAACAGCACACCGTGAAACAAGGCGAGGCCGGGGCAAATGCCCCGGCCTCGCCGGTCTATATGGTCATACAAACGCGTTCCTGTCCGCGTCGTAGCGGAAGCCCGCGGCGGCCATGGTGTCGAGCAGCTGCTGCTTGTCCTCGTCCATGTCGTCGCACAGGGCGTCCAGGGAGCCGTAGAAGTCCCGCAGCTTCATGTTCAGCACGCTGAACAGTATGATCGGGTCCTTGGGCAGTCCGGCCATGCGCATCACCTCCAAGCGGTTCCATTATGCCGCAAAGCGGCGAAAAACGCAAGAACCGAATGTTATACTAATCCCTGACTAAAACAAGACATCTCAGCGGTTCTTTTCCACGTTGGCGTTGTTGAAGCCCCTTGACTTGCCACCAGCAAGCCTGCGGGACTTCGCCTTGCCAACGCAAAAAAGCCCTCGCTGATTTAGTCTCATTTTAATCAGGTCTTAGTATTAAACGTGGCGTTTGCAAGGAATCGTTTCCCTGCTCGGGATATCCTGCGCCGCCTATTCCTCGGGCACCTTGTCCAGGATGCGGGCCAGGAACTCCCGGGTGCGGGGGTGCGTGGGCCGGGTGAAGATCACCTCGGGGGTGTCGCTCTCCACGATCACGCCGCCGTCCATGAACACCACGCGCTCGCAGACATCCCGGGCGAAGCCCATCTCATGGGTGACCACCAGCATGGTCAGGCCAGAGCGGGCCAGGTCCCGCATGACGGCCAGCACCTCGCCGACCATCTCCGGGTCCAGGGCGCTGGTGGGTTCGTCGAACAGCAGCACCTCCGGGTTCATGGCCAGGGCGCGGGCGATGGCCACGCGCTGCTTCTGCCCGCCGGAGAGCTGGCGGGGCTTCGCCTTCACGAAGCTGCCCATGCCCACCTTGTCCAGGTAGTCCATGGCGATCTTCTCGCTCTCGGCGCGGCCGCGTTTGAGCACCTTCATCTGGCCGACCACGCAGTTTTCCAGGGCAGTCATGTTGTTGAACAGGTTGAACTGCTGGAACACCATGCCCACCTTCGCGCGGTACATCTGCAGGTCAAAGCCGGGGCTGCGGATGTCCTGGCCGTGGTAGAGCACCTCGCCGCCGCTGGGCTTTTCCAGCAGGTTCATGCAGCGCAGCAGCGTGCTCTTGCCGGAGCCGCTGGAGCCGATGATGGAGACGACCTGGCCCTTGCTGACGGAGAAGTCCACGTCCCGAAGCACCTGATGGTCTCCGAAGGACTTGCTCAGGTGGCGCACGGCGATGATGGCGCCGTCAGGCTGTCCGTTGCGCGTCTCAGGCATGCTTCTCGCCTCCCTTCAGCATCAGTTCCACGTCCGGCACGGTCTGGGAGCCGTGCATGACGTAGTTCTCCGGGCCGTCCATCTTCTTTTCCAGCCACCGCAGCAGCCGGGTGACCGTGAAAGTCATCACGAAGTAGACGCAGGAGGTGATGAAGAACACCTCGAAGTACTTGAAGTAGGTGCCCGCCGCGGACTTCGACACGAAGAACAACTCCGTCACGGAGATGACGTTCAGCACGGAGGTGTCCTTGATGTTGACCACGAACTCGTTGCCCAGGGCGGGAAGGATGTTGCGGATGGCCTGGGGCAGCACCACGTTCAGCATGGACTGGCCGTAAGTCATGCCGATGGCCAGCGCGGCCTCCTGCTGGCCGGGGTCCACGCTCTGGATGCCGCCGCGGACGATCTCCGACAGGTACGCGCCGGTGTTGATCGACACGATCACGAAGCCCGCCAGCAGGTGGGGCAGGTTGATGTGCAGCACCGAGGCCATGCCGTAGAAGATGACCATGGCCTGCACGATCATGGGCGTGGAGCGGAAGACCTCGATGTAGACGCCCAGCAGCGTGCGGGCGATCTTCAGCAGCCAGTAGCGCGCAAGGCCGTTCTCCTTTTCACAGGGCATGGCGCGCACGTAGCCCACGCCCAGGCCGATGATGAAGCCCACGACGGTGCCCGTCAGCGAGATCAGCAGCGTGGTGCCCGCGCCCTGCAGAAACAGCGGGCCGTAGGTCTTTATGAAGAAGAAAACCCATTCAAAGAAGCCGGATTGCGCGGTCGGCAAGGGAATCAGACCTTTCGTGGTAAAGTGAAACCCGCAAAAAGCGGGGAAAGGGAACGGGGAACGAGCGGCAGCTGTTCGGCTTGCTTATACTAATCCCTGACTAAAATAAGACATTTCAGCGGTTCTTTTCCGCGTTGGCGGCGTTGAAGCCCCTTGACTTTTACGCACCGCCGCTGTTCCGCTCTGCGGAAGCGGCGGCAGCGCCGCGTGAATCCTTCGGATTCCGACGCGGGCTGGTCGCGCCTGCCTCTGGCAGTGGCGCGACTGCTATGCGCCAGCAAGCCTGCGGGACTTCGCCTTGCCAACGCAAAAAAGCCCTCGCTGATTCAGTCTCATTTTAATCAGGTCTTAGTATCAATTCCCAATTCTCAATTCTCAATTCAAAACGCAGTTTATTCGGCGGTCACCGGCTGGTTCAGCACGGCGTTGTCCATCAGGGCGTTGCGGTCGTCGGCGCTGATCTCGGCGAGGGCGGCGTTGATCTGCTCGATCAGCTCCGGCTGGCCCTGCTTGAGCGCTACGGCGATGGAGGTGTCCTCCTCGGAGGCCTCGAAGCCCGGGGTGACGAAGGTCAGGTCGGCGTTGGCGGCGCAGGCGGAGACCGCGCCGGGACGCTCGGAGATGTAGCCGTCGATGGCGCCGGAGGTCAGGGCCGTGATCATGGCCGGGAAGGTCTCCATGGCGGGCATCTGGTTCACGCCCTCCAGCTGGGGAATCACGGTGTAGTGGAAGGTGTTCAGCTGGGCGGTGATCTTCGCGCCGGCGAAGTCGGCCAGGGTCTGGGCGTCGGCGTAGCCGCCGTCGGCCCGGACGACCACCACCAGGTCGCTGTTGTAGTAGGCGTCGGTGAAGTCCACGGTGATCTTGCGCTCGGCGGTGGGGGACATGCCCGCGATGACGGCGTCGATCATGCCGGAGTTCAGGGCGGGGATCAGGCCGTCCCACTCGATCTTGACCACGACCAGCTCCCTGTCCAGGGCCTCGGCGATGCGCTTGGCGATCTCGACGTCGTAGCCGCCGGCATAGCCCATGCCGCCGTCGATGGGCACGCTGTTGTCATCGGCCTCCACCTGGGTCCAGTTGAAGGGGGGATAGTCGCATTCCATGCCCACGCGGAACTGGCCCTCGGCAAAGGCGCAGGCGCTGAGCAGCATCAGGGCGGCCAACAGGATGGTGACGATTCTCTTCATGGTGATTGCCTCCTCAAAAGGTTGAAATAGAAAATGTGGCCGAAGTTCTATACTCCGGTCACACGACAACCGCCCTGAAGGGGCAATTCACATTGAGATCAGAGATAGCGCTCCACAACGATCGTTGTGACAGTGAACCGCATGTTCTGCGATTCCCCAACCCGCCGGGCCTCCAGCCCCGACGGATTTCGGCGAAATCCCCTTTCCCGCCGCGTCAGCGCCCCTGGAGGGGCTCCGCGGCGCTACTGATGAATCCCGCGCCTCTATCGACCATGCATTTTACTTTATTATAGTAACACTGCAATGAAAGTCAAGGGTTTGACGTCATAATTAACCCACACTTTGCATCAAGCGACGACCGAAGATGCAAAAAGCCCCGCCGCATACCATTGGATGGGCGGGGCTTTGCAAGGTCGGGGTGGGGCGTTATTCAGCGGACGGGGCCTCGGCGGCAGCCTGCGCCGCGGCCATGGCTGCCAGCGCGCGCATGCGGCGCTCGGCGTTCTTGGGATCCTCCACGAAGGGCACCACGCCCTCCACCGCATCGGCGGGCTGGATGCGCGCGTCCGCGTGGTCGGTGTCCAGCAGCAGGTAGCGGCGGTTGCCCATGCCCAGCTCCTGCATATAGGAGAGCTGGCGGTGGCCGTGGCGGGTCTCGATGCGCTCCCGCAGGGCGGCGCCGTCCTCGTCCTTCAGGGCGTAGACCAGGTCGATGCAGGCCTGGTCCAGGGCCAGGATGTCGGTGGAGGCCAGTATGCCGATGTTCGGGGTGACCACCTGCTCCGCCAGGCAGCCTGCGCAGTCGCAGTCCACGGACATGTTCCGCATGACGTTGACATAGGTGATGTGCTTGCCGAAGTGGTCCACGGTGGCCTTGGTGGATTCGCTGATGCGCTCCATCAGCTCCTCCATGTCCACGCTCCAGGCCAGCTCCGGGTCCTCACTGTCGCGGGCGTGGATCATCCGCTTGCCGATCTTGCCGTCGGCGCAGCCGATGCCGATGTTCTTGTTGCTGCCGCCGAAACCGCCCATGGTGTGGCCCTTGAAGTGGGTCAGCACCACCAGGGAGTCGTAGTTCGGCAGCGTCTTGCCCACGGTCATGTGGTCGAACCACTTGCCGCCGGTCACGGGCAGGTCCACGGTACCCTCGGCGTCGGTGATGTCCACCGGACAGAAGGTCCAGCCGTTGATCTTCAGCGTCTGCAGGTGCTTTTCGGTGGTGTCCCGGTCGCCCTCGTAGAAGGTGTTGGTCTCCACGATGGTCGCCTCGGGCAGGTCCTCCCTCACCAGCGCCTCCACCCACTGGTGGGGGATGATGTTCGGGCCGTACTGCTCACCGGTGTGCAGCTTGATGGCCACCTTGCCGCAGATCTGGCCGTTCACGCGGGCATAGAGCTTGCGCAGGCCCTCGGCGGAGAGGTCGCGGGTGAAGTAGACGATGGATTCGTTGCCGGTGCGCTCCTCATAGGGGACGTAGCGCTCGCCGCCGGCGCCGGGCATGATCTCAGGCATTTTAGGTTTCTCCTTTCGGCTCCTGTTTTTTCAGAATTCGATGGTCCTGGGGGCTTCGGTGAAGCTGGAGAAGGTGGCGACGGCATCCTTGAAGTAGAGCACCTCGGTGTTGTCGTCCTCGGCGGAATACATGTTCTTCAGCGACGGATAGCTGTCCAGCATGTGGGCCTTGGCTTCCACGCGGTCGTCCCGCACCAGCGTGCCCGCCACGCGCAGCCACTTGCCGCCGGCGAAGGCGCACAGCTCCACCTTGCCGTTGGCCTGGATCTGCCGGGAGACGGCCTTCGACTTGCCGGTCTGGATGTAGAGCCTGCCCTCAAACAGGTCCACGGTGCCGAAGGGGCGCACGCGGGGCTGATCGCCCTCCACCGTCGCCAGGTAGTAGGTGCCGCATTTTTTCAGAAATTCATAGACTTCCTGCATGGTCGCTTCCTCCTTGTAGTATAAAATGAAATGTTCAACTGCATTATATCAGTTTTCCTGACAGGTGTAAAGGTTTTTTCGGAAGGAAAGGGCTATGCTTTCTCCAGCGCCCGGTAGCTTTCCCTGGCGCGGGCGAAGGCCGCCCACGCGGCGGCGGCGGCGATAGCGGCGAGCAGCGGCTCGTGCCAGGCGGGCGCCCACAGGCCGTGGATGGACAGGTACACGGCGCATCCGGCGGCCCCTATGGCGCTGAAGATGCCGCAGCCCAGGGCGGCGCGGGTCAGGCGGCCCGGGCCGTTCTCCTTCTGGACGATGGTCAGCCGTTCCGGCGCGCCCAGCATGGACGCCAGGCCCAGCACCAGGTACACCCCGGGCAGCAGCCCGATCATCATCGGCACCGCCGCGTAAAGGCACCGCGACGTGGCCCGGGCCGTGCGCAGGTAGGCCAGCGAGGCGATCCAGTACGCGCCGGCAGAGGCGGCGGGGAAGCGGGCCCGGTCCCGGGAGGAGGGGCCGCCCGCCAGGTAGCGGAAGTATTCGCCGACGTACTCCACCCGGCGCTTTCCGCCGCCTTCACCGGGTACGACCCGGAAATTCTTCCTGTATCTGCGCTCCTTCATGGGGGACACCTCCGATGCGCGTATTTGCTCATCTCAGTATAACATATTCCGAACAAAATGGAAAGAACCGGGGAAATAATGCGGTTTCCTGAAAAAAATGTGGCAATCTGGCAGGGATTAATCCTCAACTGAACATTGACATTTAATAAAACTGTGGTATAGTTAAACAGAATACTTCTGCGCAATGCGCGAAGTGAATACAAGGAGGTTGACCCAACATGAAGAAGCTTTTGGCGATGCTGCTGGCCGCCGTCATGCTCCTGAGCGTGATCGGCGCGGTGGCAGAAGAAACCGCGGAGCAGGGCACTCCCCTGGTCGTGGCGACTTCCACCCTGTCCGAGAAGTTCTCCCCCTATTTTGCCGACACGGCCTATGACCAGGACGTCGTCAACATGACCCAGGCGTCCATGATGACCACCGACCGCACCGGCGGCATCATCTACAACGGCATTGAGGGTGAGACCCACTCCTACAATGGCACCGACTACACCTACTATGGCACCGGCGACCTGGCCGTCAACTACGACGAGGAAGCCGACATCACCACCTACACCTACAAGATGCGCGACGATCTGAAGTTCTCCGATGGAGAGCCCATGACCATCGACGACGTCATCTTCAACTATTATGTGTTCCTGGATCCCGCCTACAACGGCTCCACCACGCTGAACAGCTATGACATCGTGGGCCTGCAGGCGTACCGCACCCAGATCCCCGAGGCCTCCGTCGAGGAGACCAGCGCCACGGCGGCTGCCGTCCGCGAGGCCTATGCGGCCAACGGCGAGGGCTACACCGTGACCGAGTCCGATCCCTTCACCCAGGAAGCCTATGACAGCTATGCCGCCGCCGCGACCCAGCTGTGGAAGGAAGACCTGCAGGGCATCGTGGACTATGTCTATGAGAACTACGCTGCCGATTATGCCGAGAGCATCATGGGCATGACCGCTGAAGAAGTCGGCGCTTCCGACGGCGCGAAGGTCGCCTTCGGCGCTGCCATGTGGGGCTTCACCGTCGAGGGCGACGAGCCCACCATCGACGACCTGTTCGCCTCCGTGTTCGCCCAGTATGCCGGCGATCTGGACTCCTACCTGTCCGTCGAGTCCGCCACCGGCGCGACCGCCGATGAGATCAACGGCGCCCTGATGGTCAAGGTCGCTGAGGACGCGGGCGTCGATATGTCCGCTGGCGTTCCCAACATCTCCGGTATCGTGCGCGTGGACGACTACACCGTGGAAGTGAAGGTGAAGGGCTTCTCCGCCCCCGCCGTGTACAGCATCCTCGGCCTGTCCATCGCTCCTCTGCACTACTACGGCGATCCCGCCCAGTACGACTATGAGAACAACCAGTTCGGCCATCCCTTCGGCGACCTGAGCCTGATCCAGGCCAAGAACGCCGAGCCCATGGGCGCCGGCCCCTACAAGTTCGTCAAGTACGAGAACCGCGTCGTGTACTACGAGGCGAATGAGAACTACTATCTGGGTGCTCCCGAGATCAAGAGCTTCCAGTACAAGGAGACCCAGGCGACTGAGGTTGCCACCGCTGTGCAGACCGGCACCGCCGACGGCGGCGAGATGACCGGCTCCAAGTCCAACTTCGAGATGCTGCGCTCCTTCAACAGCAACGGCGAGGTGACCGGCGACGTCGTGACCACCTACTCCGTGGCGAACCTGGGCTATGGCTACATCGGCATGAACGCCGACACCATGAACGTGGCGGGCGAGCCTGGCAGCGAGGCTTCCAAGAACCTGCGCAAGGCCTTCGCCACCATCCTGAGCGTGTACCGCGATACCGCCATCGACAGCTACTACGGCGACGCCGCGGCGGTCATCAACTATCCCATCTCCACTACCTCCTGGGCGGCCCCGCAGGCCACCGACGAGGGCTACAAGGTGGCCTTCTCCGTGGACGTGGACGGCAACGACATC
Source organism: Clostridia bacterium (assembly GCA_030530315.1). Classification (GTDB taxonomy): domain Bacteria; phylum Bacillota; class Clostridia; order Christensenellales; family Aristaeellaceae; genus UBA2862. The sequence goes on from JAUMVG010000036.1 coordinate 33,948, forward strand.
TACACCGCCGACATGGATCAGGAAGCCAAGTACGAGGCCGCTCTGCAGGCCGCCATCGGCTATCTGAAGGCCGCCGGCTACACCTTCGACGAGGCCACCGGCAAGTTCACCGAGGCTCCCGAAGGCGCTTCCCTGTCCTATGAGGCCATCATCCCCGGCGACGGCACCGGTGACCACCCGGCCTTTGCCGTGCTGACCGACGCCAAGAACGCCCTGGACAAGATCGGCATCGAGCTGAAGATCAATGACCCCGCTGACAGCAATGTGCTGTGGGATGCTCTGGACGCCGGCACTCAGAACATGTGGTGCGCGGCCTGGGGTGCCACCATCGATCCCGACATGTATCAGGTGTACCACTCCTCCGGCATCGTGGGCCGCGGCGGCTCCGATTCCAACCACTATCACATCCAGTCTGACGCTCTGGATCAGCTGATCGTGGATGCCCGTCAGTCCGATGACCAGGATTACCGCAAGCAGGTCTACAAGGCCGCGCTGGACGAGATCATCGACTGGGCGGTTGAGGTTCCCACCTATCAGCGCCAGAACATCGTCATCGCCAGCTCCGAGCGCGTGGACATCCCCACCGTCACCGGCGATGTCACCACCTTCTGGGGATGGCTGTCCGAGGTCCAGACCATGAAGATGGTCGAGGCCGCCAAGTAATTCCTCTCCGAATTATGGTTTAAGCCCATGTCCCTGCCGCCCCCTCCCCTCCGGGAGGGAGCGGCTTTGGGACTTTCCGGGCAGATATTCCACGATTTTCCGGTTTGTTGTTCGCGGGAGAATCCGTAGGGGCGGCGTTGCGCCGCCCGCCGGAAACCGGCAACTTCTTTTTGGGCGGGCGGCGCAACGCC
>JAUMVG010000037.1 GCA_030530315.1 Clostridia bacterium
GAGGGCGGCCAGTCCGGCGAAGGCGGCCAGTCCGGTGACGCGAACGCGCAGCAGAACAAGGGCAGCGCTTCGGCGGAGAATGCCGAATCCCAGCAGGGCGAGGGCACTGACCAGAACAGCGCCAATGGCAACCAGAACGCGAACGATGCGAACCGGCAGTCTGAAGAAAACGCGAACGACAATGCCGCTGGCAGCGAGGAATCGTCCAACGAAGAAAAGGCTGACGAAGCCGCTTCCGACAGAGAAACCGTCGGTGAAGCCGCTTCCAACGAGGAATCCACCGACGAAGAAACCGTCAGTGATGTCACTTCCAACGAGGAAGCGAGCGACGAGGCTGTCTCGAATGAAAACGCAGAGGAAGCTCCCGAAGACGCGAACGACGCCGTGCTCAGCGCTTTGAACGCGCTGATTCCGGCGGCCTACGCGGACGGCGAGGACCTGGACGCGAAGGTGGACGAGCTGACCCGCCAGCGGATGGCCTCCGACGAGGTCAAGGGCATGATCGAGGCTGAGATCGACAGGCAGATGCAGACCGCCGACGTCCAGGCGAAGATCGACGAGGCTGTGCAGGCCCAGATGAACGCTGGCGATACCCAGGCGGCGATCGACGGAACGGTCGCGGAGAAGATGAGCGACCCCGCTGTGCGGGCCCAGGCCGAGGCTGCCGCCGAGGAAAAGGTCCGCGAGCAGGTGAGGGCGGCAGCTGAGCAGCAGATCCGGGATCGCATTGCGAACCTGTCCGAGGAGGAGATCGCGGCGCTCATCGAGCAGCAGATGCAGTCCGAGGACGTGAAAGGACAGATCGAAGCGGCCTGTCAGGCCCAGATGGAATCCACGGAGATCCAGGCGACCATCGACGACGAGACCGATAAGCAGATGCAGTCCGACGAGGTCCAGGCCATGATCGGGGCGGAGATCGAAAAGCAGATGGATTCGGATAACGTCGCCCGGTTGGTGGAGGCGGAGATCGAGAAGCAGATGAACTCCCAGGAGGTCAAGGCGCTGATCGATCAGAACATCCGGGAGCAGCTGCACAGCGACGAAGTGAAAAAGCAGATCCGCCAGGCCATCAATGAGCAGATGCGCAGCGGCAAGGTGCAGGGAATCATCGCGGAGAACATCGCCGACCAGAAGACGAGGTCCGCCTACCTGAACGGCGTCGCCGAGGCGCTGGAGGAGAACGGCCGGAATGGCGAGGCCTATCGCTCCCTGGCCGACCTGCTGAACAGCCTGGAGGACGTGAACGCGTTCTACCAGGGCGTGCTGGACTACACCGACGCCGTGGGCAAGGCCAGGGACGGCGCGGCGGAGCTGCACGATGGCAGCGTGAAACTGAGCGACGGCGCCGACAAGCTGGCGGAAGGCGCGCAGAAGCTGGACGACGGCGCGGGCGAACTGAAGGAAGGCGCGCAGAAGCTGGTTGAGGGCGCGAAGGAGCTGTACGACGGCACCGGCGATTTGGTGGACGGCGTGAAGAAGCTGTATGACGGCGCAGGCGACCTGAAGGACGGCCTGTACCAGTTCAACGACGAGGCCATCCAGAAGCTGATTGGCTATCTGGACGGCGACATCAAGGGCCTCGCGGACCGCGCGGAGGCGATGATCGATCTGGCCAAGGGCTACGACAGCTTCTCCGGCATCGCCGAGGGCAAGAGCGGCGTCACCCAGTTCATTATCAAGACCGCCGGTATCTGATGCCCCTGGAGACAGAGAAATGGCCCGGACGAGTGTTTTCACGTTCGTCCGGGCCATTTCTGTCGGACAGGGCCGCGAAAGAAAAAGGAAACGCTTTCAGGCGCGGCAAGCCTCGCGGGAGCATGCCGACGCGGGAGTACATCGGATATTGCCCGATCAAGGCATGGCGGCGCGTGATGCTATGCTATGCCCATGTGCGTCGCCGTTGCGTAGGCTCTGGTCGTCACGCGGTCGACGCGTTCACAACGTTTCCGGTAAGCGAATATAAAGACCCCATGTATAATAATTTCTTATAACGACGGCGGTGTCGTTGAACGCAGGGACGGCATGCGGTACAATAGACGGGAACAGCAGCGCCTGCGATATGCGGGAAACAGGGGCGCTGCGCAGGTCCGCGAAAGATGACAACAGGCGTGACCGGGAGGTGGATGTCCGAATGAAAGTGCTGCCGGAGATCAGCATTGAGCTGCGGGACGCGGAGTGGCCGCAGACCTGCATCGACCACGACAGGATGATCGTCCGCGCGATCGTGGCGGACGACGCCGGAAACTATTACTTTGTCCGGGCGGTCCGGGACGACGAATTCGGCGCGGCGACGCTGATCGAGACCTCCGGAGGGGGCGTCGAGCCGGGCGAGGATCTGCGCGAGGCGATCCGGCGGGAGCTTCGGGAGGAGCTGGGCGCGGAGGTGGAGATCCTCGGGAAGATCGGGGTGGTCAGCGATTACTACAACCTGATCCATAGGCACAACGTCAATCACTACTTCCTCTGCCGCGCGAAATCCTTCGGCAACCGGCATCTGACGGAGGATGAGAAGGACAAATTCCACCTCTCCACACTGAAGCTCAGCTTTGAGGACGCGGCGGCGGAATACGAAAGGCGGGCCTGCACCCCGCTGGGCAGGCTCATCGCCAACCGGGAGCTGCCGATACTGAAACGGGCGAAGGAATGGATGGAGGGAGAGACATGAGCCGGATCAAGGATCTGCAGAAGCAGGTGCACAAGGTCCTGGGGAAGATGGGGGATGGCGACAAGCGGTCAAAGGCGGTCGCCCATCTGCACGGCGTCGCGCTGGCGGCGTCGGTGCTGGCGAAGAAGCGCGGGGAGAACGCCGAATTGGCGGCGATGGCGGGCCTGCTCCACGACCTGTACGCCTACAAGTCCGGCAGCTACGACGACCATGCCCATCTCGGCGCGGAGTACGCGCGAAAGCTGCTGAACAAGCTGGGAATGACGACGGACGCGGAGACGGAGGTCATCTGCTCGGCCATCTGGCACCACGACGGCAAGGCGGAGACAGACGGCCCCATGGATGAGATCCTCAAGGACGCGGACGTGATCGATCACAGCCTTTCAGATCCGACGAAGGAAGTCAAGCCCCACGAGCGGGAGCGATGCGGAAAGCTGTGCGCGGAGCTGGGATTGACGGATTGACGTGGAAGGGGAGTGGCTGTGATGAGAAAGAAGATAAATGTGCTCTGCGTTCTGCTGGCGGCGTTCCTGCTGCCGATGGTTTCTTGCGGAAGGAGGCTTTGCCATGCGTGAGATCCCGGTGACAGAGGTGGGGCCGATCTTCATCGGCCAGACCGAAAATTCCGAAGCCGCGACGGGCTGCACGGTGTTCATCGCGCCGCAGGGCATGCGCGCCGGGCTGGATGTGCGCGGCGGCGGCCCGGCCAGCCGTGAGAGCCAGCTGCTCAACCCGCTGATGGCGGCTCAGAGCATCCACGGCATCGTCCTGGCCGGCGGCAGCGCCTACGGCCTGGGCACGGCGAATGGCGTGATGCGGTATCTGGAGGAGAACGGCATCGGCTACGACACGGGCTATGCGCTGGTGCCGCTGGTGGCGCAGTCCGACATCTACGACCTGTCCGTGGGAGACGCGTCCGTTCGCCCCGACGCGGCGATGGGCTACGAAGCCGCCCGCCTGGCCATGGAAGCGCCGAACTATCAAGACGGCAACTATGGCGCGGGATGCGGGGCGACCGTGGGCAAGCTTGCCGGGATGGACTACTGCATGAAGTCCGGCATCGGAAGCTATGCCGTTGAGATCGGAGAGCTGAAAATCGGCGCGGTCGTGGCTGTGAACGCCCTGGGGGACGTCTACGACTGGAAGACCGGCGCGCAGGTCGCGGGCATGCTGAACGAAGAGAAGGACGGCCTGCGTTCCACCGCCGAGTACATGCGGCAGAGCTATGCCGTGGTCGAAAACAAGTTCACCGGCAATACCACGATTGGCGTCGTGCTCACGAACGCGCATTTCGACAAGGCGCAGCTGTGCAAGATCGCCGGCATGGCCCACGACGGCTACGCCCGATCCATCAATCCCGTGCATACCTCCGCCGATGGTGACAGCATTTACGCCGCGTCCATCGGGGACGTCGCGGCGGACCAGGACCTGGTGGGCGCGATCGCGGCGGAGGTCGTCAGCGAGGCGATCCTCCGGGCCGTGGAAAACGCCGAAGGGGCCTATGGCTTCCCGGCGCTGCGGGATCTTAAAGGGCAATGATCCCGGAAAAGGGACGCAGTTTGTATTTTAAGGAGAAAGACAAATGAAGGGCAAGGAAAAAAACGGCAGCATGCTGACTGACGCGGAAAAGAGAAGGCTGGAGCGGTTTGAGAAGATTTCGGAGGACATGATACGCCAGGGCTACGTTCGACACGATTTGACCGTGGGCATGGGAAAGGCCAACATGTTCGCCATACTGCTGTTGATCCCGCTGGTCGTCGTCGGGTTCGGACTGTATTATCTCGTCAATCGCGGCCTGGAGTTTTCCGACTTCAATCCGCTGATCTTTATCGCCGCGATTGTGGCGCTGACGGTCGTGCATGAGCTGATTCACGGAGCATGCTGGAGCCTGTTTACGCCGCACCGCTTCAAGGACATCGAGTTCGGCATCATGAAGCCGTCGATGACGCCCTACTGCGCGTGCCTTGTTCCGCTGAAAAAACAGCAGCATGTGTTCGGAACCGTGATGCCGCTCATTCTTCTCGGAATACTGCCGATGATCGTGGCCATCGCCATTGGAAATCTTGACCTTTTGCTCATTGGCATCATCATGGCCGACGGCGCGGCGGGGGACATCATGATCATCAGTATGATCCTGGGGTACAGGAGCGCGGCGAAGGAGATCGTCTACATGGACCACCCGACGGAGGCCGGCGGCGTGGTGTTTGAAAGATAAACCATGGCGGCCTGACCCTGCTCCCGACACCGGCTGCGTATGGCCGCTGAACCTGAAAACGGGGGCCTGATAGGCTATAATGGGCGTGACTGGTTCAGGGAGGTACGCCGATGGACAAGCTGCTACAATTTCAAAAATGGCGCATCCGCACGCAGATCATGGCCTCCATGCAGGCCCTGATGGTCGTGCTGGCGATCAGCTGCTGCATCGCCTCCTACAGCGCGGCCAAGAGCAACATCGAGCGCAATTACACCGCCAACAGCGAAAAGGACCTCCAGATCGTGGAGGGCATCATCGAGATGAAGCTGGAGGACGCCGTGACGCAGGTCCGCGAGGTCACGGTTTCGGACATGTTCCTGGATATCCTCGAGACGGAGAACCCCGACGGCGTCACATCCTTTGACAGCCTGAACAGCCACCGACTGGACGACATGTGGTCGATGATCGAGAACCAGAACGAATACGTGGGCGGCGTGTTTCTGTTCGATTTGAAGGGCCGCTTCTACAAGCGGCAGCGCGCCGGCAGGAACGCGAGCTGGTACGCGGGCTACTACGAGCCGGGGGCCCTCGAGGGCCTGCCCTGGCTGGACGAGGTCGCCGCCGCCCGGGGCAGGGCGGTGTTCTACGGCTACAACCTGCTGGCGCCTGAGGCGGACAGGAGCAGCATCACCTTTGCCCGCCAGCTGATCAGCCCCCGGGACTACCGGCCCGTGGGCTATCTGGTCGTCCAGCTGATGCCCAACCTGTTCCGCTCGTCCATGTTCACTAAAAGCGACTTCGAGAGCGAGACCTACGCAGTTTTCGACGCGGAGGACCGGCTGATCTTCGCCAACCGCGGCGCGGATTACGGAAGGGCGGTGCTGGAGGCCTATCGCCGGCAGGACCCGGGCTACCTGTTCGAGGCCATGCGCAGCGACCTGACGGGCTTTACCACGCTGGTGAGCATCTCCCGCGCGGACCTGAACGGCATCAGCCGCTACATCCGGGTGATGACGCCGCTGATCATCGTGCTCTCGCTGCTGATCACCACGCTGCTGGCCCAGCTGCTCACCAGGCGGATCAACCGTCCGCTGGAGGTGCTCAAGCGCGCCGTCGAGGACATGAAGGACGGCGAACCCGTCGCGGCGGAGTTTGACGACGGCGAGATCGGCCAGGTCGGCCAGGCGCTGAAGCGCACCGTGGACAACAACCTGGAACTGCGCGAGCGCCTGATCGCGTCGCGGGTGAAGGAGCGCGAGGCGGAACTTCTGCTGCTCCAGTCCCAGATCAACCCGCACTTCCTGTACAACACGCTGGATTCCATCTATTGCAAGGCGCTGGTCCAGAACAACGACGAGGTCGCCGGCATGGTGCTGGCGCTGTCCAACCTGTTCAAGGCCGCGCTGAGCAACGGCGACACCGTCATCACCGTGCGCCAGGAGCTGGAGCACGTGGAGCGCTACATGGCCATACAGCGGCTGCGCTACGGCGACCGGTTCGAGATGATCCTGGACGTGGACGAGGAGCTGATGGACAAGCGCATCATCAAGCTGATCCTGCAGCCCTTCGTGGAAAACAGCATGTACCACGGCCTGGAGCCCAAGCTGGGCGGCGGCTACATCGAGATCCGCGGCGAACTGCTGGAGGACGTGATCTACTTCCAGATCGAGGACAACGGCGTGGGCATGGAGGACCCGGAGGACATCTACCGGGGCTACGGCGTGACCAACGTGGTGGACCGCATCCACCTGTTCTACGGCGAGGAGTACGGCATCTCGGTGCAGAGTGTGGCGGGCCAGAAGACGGTCATTGAGATCCGCGTGCCCGTGATCGATGGGGAAGCTCAGAGTGGGGAGGAGGCAGAGGCGTGAAATCGATAGTCATCATCGACGACGAGAGCGTGGTGGTGGAGGCCATCGGGGCGATGGTCCGGCGCGCGGGGCTGGATTACCAAATCACCGGCACCGCCACCGACGGCGTGGACGGCCTGCGCGTCGTGATGGACACGCGGCCCGACGTGGTCATCACCGATATCCGCATGCCTGGCATCGACGGCCTGTCCCTGATCGAGCGCACCATCGAGGAGCTGCCGATGAGCGTGTTCATCGTCATCAGCGGCTATCGGGAATTCGAGTACGCCCAGAAGGCGCTGAAGCTGGGCGTGATGGACTTCATCGAAAAGCCCATCGACACCCAGAGCGTCGTCACCGCCCTCATCCGGGCGGAAGAGGTGCTGGACCTGCGCCGAAAGGTGCACAGGGTGCGGCATGTGGACGCCGTCCGGCAGCAGGAGCGCACCGACGCCCAGAACAGCGCGGTGGGGGAGGTGCTGCGCTACATCCACGCCAACTATGCCCAGGACCTGGGGCTGGACGAGCTCTCCAAGCTGGTGGACATGACCCCGGCCTACCTGTCCGACCTGTTCAAGCGCAACACCGGCACCAGCTACGTCAAGTACCTGACCGCGGTGCGCATGAACAACGCCTGCCGGATGCTGCTGCAGGGCGAGCGCGCCTCGACGGTGGCGGAGAAGGTGGGCTATCGCGACTACAACTACTTCTGCAAGGTCTTCAAGAAGAACGTGGGCGTGACGCCCAGCGAATATCGGGATGGGAAAACGTAAAAATTTACAGTTTTAAGCAAAAATTTACAGCTTTACGGTGCCTTAACCTCTCCGCTATAATAAAACTGTCGCCGAAGTATACTCGGCAAAATGTTGACGGGAGGTTTGTTACATGACACGCAAGGTATTGGCACTGGTGCTGGCTTTGACGCTGGCGATCGGCATGGTCGCCATGGCGCAGGCCAAGACGATCTCCTTCCTCTCCATCTGGGCGGAGGACTACGACAACGGCAAGCTGCTGACCGACCTGTCCGCGAAGTACAAGGAGGAGCACCCGGACTTCGACTTCGAGCTGGAGCTGGTTTCCTCGGACAACCTGCAGCAGAAGGTGGCCACGCTGGCCGTCTCCAACGACCTGCCGGACGTGTTCGCCTATGAATCCGGCACGCCGCTGAAGACCATGATCGAGAACGACTACGTCCTGAATGTGTCCGAGGCGCTGCGTGAGCTGGGCGTCGAAGACTACATCGACGCGGGCGCCTACAGCTTCCTGACCAACCTGGTTGGCACCGAGGACCTGTACGACCTGCCCCTGGGCCTGAACATCGAGAGCTTCTGGTACAACAAGGCGCTGTTCGAGCAGGCCGGCATCGAAGCCGCTCCCACCACCTGGGACGAGATGCTCGAGGACTGCGAGAAGCTGATGGCCGCGGGCATCCAGCCCTTCGCCGTGGGCGGCGCGGACCAGTGGCCCGCCACCCGCATCATCAACGCCTATGTGATGCGCAAGCTGGGCGTGGACGCCATGAACAAGATGGCGGCCGGCGAGCTGTCCTACACCGACCCCGGCATGATCGAGGCCGCCCAGATGCTGCAGGATATGTGCAACAAGGGCTACTTCGGCGTCGGCCCCACCACCGTTGACCAGAACACCGCCGCGCAGATGATCCTGGCCGGTGAAGCCGCCATCATCTACAACGGCAGCTGGTACACCCAGGACCTGGTGGCGCCCACCAACCCCGCGGGCGAGGACGGCATCGGCTTCTTCAACATCCCCACCGTGGAAGGCGGCCCCGGCACCCTGACCGAGTACTCCATGAACTGCGGCACCATCCTGTGCCTGAGCAAGGACAAGTATGACGAGGAGACCGCCGACTGGCTGAAGTACATCGTCACCAACCTGGGCGACTATGCCATGTCCGAGTTTGGCGCCCTGAAGGGCTACGTCATCAACGAGTATCCCGAGACCATGAGCAAGTACTCCATCCTCGTCGCCGAGGAGATGGGCAAGGTCACCGGCACCAGCACCTGGTTCGAGGCGGCCATGAGCAGCGAGCTGTCCAACATCGCTCAGGTCAACGTCCAGAGCCTGATGAACGGCGAGATGACCGCCGAGGAGTATGCCCAGTCCATGCAGGATGTCTGGGATGCCAACAACTGATAGAAATTAGCCAGGCACAGAAAAACGGTCCCTATCGGGGGCGATCGCTCCGACGGTCGCCCCCGGTTTTCGATAATTGTGCATGATTAGGAAAACGGAACGTTTTCCGGGTCGGCGACATCCGAAGGATGGCGCTGACAATCATTCTCCAAAGCGTCATGAAACGAGGTGTACCCCATGAATCAGGTCTTGCGGGATAAGAAGGCGATTGCCGCGTTTGTGGTGCCGGGCCTCATTCTCTACACGCTGCTCGTCATACTGCCCATCGTATGGTCGGGCTATTATTCGTTTTTCGACGGCACCGCGGGCATGAAGAACTGGGCCTTCGCGGGGCTGAAAAACTACGGGAAGCTGTTCAAGGACAAGAACTTCCTGAATTCCCTGAGCGTCAACATGCGCTATGTGCTGATGGTCACCGCCGGCCAGGTCTTTTTCGGCCTGCTGATGGCGCTGATCTTCAAGTTCTGGGTCAAGAAATTCGGCGCCCTGGTGCGCACAATCGTGTTTTTTCCGGTCGTGCTGCCGACGGTTGCGGTGGCACAGCTGTTTGCCAAGATATATGAGATCCAGCCCCACTACGGCCTGCTCAATTCATTGCTCGCCGGCCTCGGGCTCGAAAGCTGGGTGCAGCCCTGGATCGGCAAGTCGTCGACGGCGCTGGGCGCGCTGGCTGCGATGGACATCTGGGTGGCCATCGGCTTCTACTCCGTCATCATCTACGGCGCGCTGCTGGACATCTCCAGCGAGATCATCGAGGCCGCGCAGATCGACGGCTGCAGCGCCTTTCAGCTGTTCCGGCACATCCTCGCGCCGCTGCTGCGGCCGATACTGGTCACCTGCGTGATCTTCAGCTTCACCGGAACCGTGAAGATGTTCGAATCCGCCCTGGCCCTCACCGGCGGCGGTCCCGGCACGGCCACGCGCTCGCTGTCCATGTACATGTACGACACGGCCTTTACCTACATGAAGACGGGCTACGGCAGCACCATCGCGCTGGTCATATTCCTGATCTGCGTGGTGGGCTCCCGCATCATCCGGTTCTTCGACTGGGACTACAGGAAGTGAGGTGGCAGGCATGTCGAGCAAAAACACGCAAAAGCTGGCCGAGGTGCTGAAGACAGCATTGATCGTTGTGATCGTGCTGGTGTTCCTCTACCCGCTGTTTTGGATGATCACCGCCTCCTTCAAGCAGCCCACGGAGTTCGTGTCCAAGCCCGCTTACGCGCTGAACAGCGGCTTCTTCGTCCAGAACTACGTGGACGCCTGGACGCGCGGCCACATGAGCGTCTACTTCGTCAACAGCCTCATCAACACGCTGCTCTCCCTGGTGCTGATCGTCATCTTCTCGGTGACCATCTCCTTCGCGCTGACAAAGATGCAGTGGAAGCTGAAGGACTTCATGTCTGCCTACTTCGGCTTCGGCATCATGGTGCCCGTGGCCACGACGCTGATCCCGCTGGCGCAGATCTTCCAGAAGACCGGCCTGTACAACACCCGCACCGGCCTGGTGCTGGTGTACACCGCCTCCGCCATCTCCTTCAGCGTGTACCTGATCACCGGCTACCTGCGGGCGCTGCCGGACGAGATCATCGAGGCGGGCATCGTGGATGGCTGCAGCATCTACCGGCTGATGATCTCCATCGTGATTCCGCTGATGAAGAACGCCATCATCACCGTGCTGGTCATACAGTTCTTCTTCAAGTGGAACGACTTGATCTACTCCATGACCTTCGCCAGCAAGTCCTCCCTGAAGACCATGCAGACGGGCCTGCTGTACTTTGAAAACGAGTTCGGCTCCAAGAACTGGGGCGCGATATTCGCCTCGGTGTCCATCAGCGTGATGCCCATGCTGTTCATGTACCTCGCGCTGAACAAGGCCGTCATCGAGGGCATGACCGCCGGAGCGGTGAAAGGATGATGAGTATGCGATTTGACGCGGAACGCGGCGCGATCGAGCGCTATGTGTTGGAAAACGTGGACAAGGTGCTGAAGCAGCCGCGCAGCTTCATACACCATCCCTTCATCGATCCCGGCTCCGTCTACGACGGCAACGTGTGGGACTGGGACACCTACTGGTCGGTCTACGGCCTGTTGGGCATTGCGGATATCCTGCCGAGGGAGACCCTTGAGAAGGTCGTGACACACGCCAGGGGCAATGTGCTGAACTTCCTCGACCACCAGCTGGAGGACGGCTACATCCCCATGATGATCGAGGTGGCCAACTGGCCCGAGCCCTACCTGAACATGATGCGCAAGCGGGGCGTGCGCATGAACATGCACAAGCCCTTCCTCTGCGGCCAGATCGCCCTGATCAGCCGCTTCACCGGCGACTGGAGCTGGGCGGCGGGCTTTGCGGAGCAGCTGGAAAAGTACTTTGCGTGCTACGACCGGGAGTATTTCAACGACAACTGCGGCCTGTACGTGTGGATCGACGACATCATGATCGGCGGCGACAACGACCCCGCCACCTTTGGGCGGCCCAAGTTTTCCACCGCGAACATCTACCTGAACAGCTTCATGGTGGAGGAGCTGGCCCGCATGGCGGAATACCTGACCGCCACCGGGCGGCAGGACCGCGCGGCCCACTACCTGGAGAAGCGGGATCGGCTGATCGAGGCCATCCAGGCGGAATGCTGGGACAGGCGGGACCAGTTCTTCTACTCCGTGGACGTGGATGTCAAGACCCGCAAGTTCGACTGGTTCCACCAGGGCCTGGGCGTGTTCTGGAAGACGCTGCCCATCAAGATCCGCGTGTGGTCCGGCTTCATTCCCATGTGGGCCGGGTTCGCCACGCAGGAGCAGGCGGCGGCGCTGGCGCGGCACATGTTCGACCCCGCCACCTTTGCCTCGGACTACGGCATCTGCACCATGGCGAAGGATGAGAAGATGTTCGACCTGTCCGCCACCAACAACCCCTCCAACTGGCTGGGTCCCATCTGGCTGGTGGCCAACTACGTGGCCTTCAAGGGCCTGATGAACTACGGCTATCGGGGCGAGGCGGAACAGCTCTGCGCCCGGTCCGCGCGTCTGCTGGCCGACGATCTGGCAAACACCGGCTGTCTGCACGAGTACTACGATCCCTTTACCGGCAAACCCGTGATGAACGGCGGTTTTATCAACTGGAACATACTGGTGCTGAACATGATCCGGGAACTGGAATAGGCATAAAAGGCGTCCCCCGCCGGCCGTAGGGCAGGGCGGGGGACGCTTGTGTCACGGAAATGGAACCTGAGGAGGATATAAGCGATGGATTTTTCGAAGCTGCCGCTGAGCGCGCTGCTTTCAAGGGACGGCTTTGAATGCGGCTGCGGCAGGCGGCACCGCACGGACCTGCGCTGGCTGAAGATCGGCAGGAACGCCGTAGAGGCGCTGCCGGAGATGCTCAGCGCCATCGGCGGCAGGCGGCCCATGGTCGTCTGCGATTTGAACACCTGGGACGCGGCGGGGGAAAGGGCCTGCGCGATTCTGGACGGCGACGGGATCGAGTACCGGCTCTGCCGCTTCGATACCCGGGAGCGGCTGATGCCCGCCGAATGGGAGCTGGGCAGCATCGCCATGCGCTTCGATCCCGCCTGCGACTGCATACTGGCCGTGGGCGGCGGGGTCATCAACGACCTGTGCAAGCTGATGGGCAAGGCGGCGGGCGTGCCCACGGCCATCGTGGCCACCGCGCCCTCCATGGACGGCTTCGCATCCAACTCCGGGGCGATGGAGGTCGGCGGCGTCAAGAAGACGATCTACACGCCCTGCCCCGCTGGGGTGCTGTGCGACACGGAGATCATGGCCGCCGCGCCGGAGCGGATGCTGCTGGCGGGGGTGGGGGACATGATCGCCAAGTATGTCTCCATCTGCGACTGGCGGATCAGCCATGTGGTGAACGGCGAATACTACTGCGAGGGCGTGGCGGGCATGATGCGCGGCGCGCTGGCGCGGGTCACGGACAGCCTGGAGGGCATCGCGGCCCGGGACCCGGAGGCGATCGGGACCGTGGCCGAGGGCCTTGTGCTGGCCGGCGTCGCCATGTCCTTCGCCCGGGTCTCCCGCCCGGCCTCGGGGCTGGAGCACTGCTTCTCCCACATCTGGGAGATGATGGCCCTGGAGCGGGGCCGTCCCTACGACCTGCACGGCATACAGGTGGGCGTGGGGACAATGCTGGCGCTGCCCGTCTATCGGTGGATGAGGACGCTGCGCCCGGACATGGCCCGGGTGGAGGCGGTAATATCGGCCTTCGACGGGGAGGCCTGGGAAGCGAACCTGCGCCGGGTGTTTGGCCGGACCGCGGAGCCGCTGATCGCCCAGGAGCGCGACCAGCGCAAGAACGACCCGGAGGGCCGCAGGCGGCGGGCGGCGCGGATCATCGAGCACTGGGAGGAATTGGCTCAGATCATGGACGAGGAGTTGCCGGACGCCGACGCGCTGCGCGGGCGGATGCAGGCCCTGGGGCTGCCCATGCGGCCCGGGGACATCGGCATATCGGATGAGGACGCCCTGGACGCCTTCGTCTGCTCCCGGGACATCCGGGACCGATACCTGTCCACGTCGATGCTCTGGGACATCGGCTGGCTGGACGAGGGCACAGAGGTGATGAAGGAGGTGCTGGAGGCGTGAAGTACATCGTTGCGGTGGACCAGTCCACCTCCGCCAGCAAGGCGTTTCTGGTGGATGAACAGGGCGGGATCGTCCGCAGGGCCTCCCGGCCGCACCGCCAGTTTTATCCCGCCCCGGGGCGCGTGGAACAGGACGCGGGGGAGATCTTTCACAATGTGGAAGCCATCATCGCCGAGGTGACCGAGGGCATTCCCACGGACCAGCTGGCCGCTCTGGCGCTGACCAACCAGCGGGAGACCACGGTGCTCTGGGACCGCCGGACGGGGGAGCCTGCCTGCCCCGCGGTGGTGTGGCAGGATACCCGGGGTGAACCCCTTTGCGAAGAACTGATACGCCACGACGCCCGGGTGCGGGATCTGACGGGCAGCGCGCTGTCGCCCTATCTGCCTGCCTCGAAGATCGGCGTCCTGCTGCGGGAGAACCCGGCGCTGCGCAGGCGGGCGGAGGCGGGGGAGCTGTGCATGGGCACGATGGAGAGCTGGCTCGCCTTCAAGCTTGGCGGGCGGCATGTGACGGACGCCTCCAACGCCAGCCGCACCCAGCTGATGGACATCCACCGGCTCGAATGGTCGAAGGAGCTGACGTCCCTGTTCGGCATCCCGGAGGGCCTGCTCGCAGAGGTTTTGCCTTGCGACGGGGACTTCGGCAGCTATTGCGGCATGCCCATCGTGGGCGTGCTGGGGGACAGCTTCGGCACGCTGTTCGGCCAGGGCTGCCACGCGCCGGGCACGGCGAAGATCAGCTACGGCACGGGTACCTCGGTGATGGTGAACCTCGGCGAGCACGCGCTGATCCCGGAGAACGGGCTGACCACCGCCGTCGCGTGGCGCTTTGGCGGGCGGACGGCCTACGAGCTGGAGGGGAACATCACCTGCTCGGGGGACACGCTCATCTGGCTGTGCGAGGGCTTGGAGCTGTTTCGGGATCCCCAGGAGATCGAGGAATTGGCCAGGACCGTGCCGGACGCGCTGGGCGTACAGCTGGTGCCCGCCATGGCGGGACTCGGCGCGCCCTTCTTCGACACCGGCGCGACGGCGTTGATCCGGGGCATGACCCGGGGAGCGACCCGGGCCCACGTGGCCAGGGCGGCGCTGGAGGCGATGGCCCAGCGGCCCGCGGACGTGCTGGAGGCGATTCGCGCCGGAAGCGGCCTTGAGGTGCCCCTCCTGATGGCGGACGGCGGCGGCTGCAAAAACACGCTGCTGATGCAGTTCCAGGCGGACCTCGCGGACTGCGAATTGCAGTGCGCCAGGTTCAGCGAGCTCTCGGCCCTGGGCGCGGCCTGGATGGCCGGCATCGCCGTGGGCCTGTTCAACTCCCTGGAGGACATTCCCGCGCGCCAGGGCGAGGGGGCGCGCTACGCGCCGCGCATGGCGGTGGAGCAGCGCAAGGCGATGCGCGAGGCGTGGCGGCTGGCGATCCAGTGCGCCAGGATGCGGCAGGAGGACTGAGGTCTCGCCGTGGAAAAACATGTGAAAGATCCTTCACTTCGTTCAGGATGACTGAGGGTTGACCGCCTGTCATCATGAACGCGGCGAAGGATCTTTCCATTTTCTGTATGAGGATGCTGTGAAAGCATCCTCTCGGCCTCGCTTCGGGGCAGACCTCTTTGAGCCAATGGCTCACCTTTGCGCTCTCGGCGGGATCCCCATGATCTCGCGGACCTCGTCGGGCGCGGCGGTCTCCAGCCCCATGGCGTGGATCAGCTGGACCAGCCGTTCCACCACCTGCCAGTTGTGTTCGGCGTAAACGCCCGGCGCGAGCCAGGCGCTGTCCTCAAAGCCGATGCGCACGATGCTGGCGCCCATGGCCATGGCTCCGGCCAGGAAGTCCCAGTTGTCCCGGCCATAGTGGGTGACGCCCCAGCGGGCGTCGGCGGGTACGGCGCTGCGGAAGGCCTGCAGGCAGGTCATGTCCGGCTGCATTCCGCCCTTGTGGCCGAAGACCAGGTTGTAGAAGATGGGCCGACGGTAGGGCTGCGTGCCGGCGCTGCGCTCCACGTTGTAGATCATGCCGATGTCGAACACCTCGACCTCCGGGATGATGCCCCGCTCGTAGGAGCGCCGGGCGCAGTAGTCGATGTCCGCGTCGGTGTTGACGTACACCGCGCCGTTCAGGTTGGTGCTGCCGCCGTTCAGCGAGGAACTCTCCACCCTCGGATAGTCCAGCGGGCGGCATCGCTCCTCGATGGTCATGTCGGAGATGCCGCCGGTGGAGGCCTGGACCACCACGTCCGTTCGGGCCAGTATGTCCTCGAAGGTGGCGACGAACTCCGTCGTGTCCGGGGTCAGCGCGCCGTCCGGGCGGCGGCAGTGCAGGTGGCACATGCCCGCGCCCAGCGCCACGCACTTTTCCACGTCTTCGGCCAGCGCGGCGCGGTCCACAGGCGTTCCGGCCTTCACCGGGGCCAGGGAAATGATGATCTTGCGAGCCATATTTCAGATTCCTTTCGAAGGTTGTCCCGCGCGACGCGCGAGTATGAAGCCGGAAGGCGCGCTCTACGCCAGCCTTTCGACGATCTCCCGCAGCGTGTCCACGCCGCCCACGTTCCCGGGGAAGATGACGTAGGCCATGCCGGGGAATCGGCTCTCGGGCCCGATGCGCCAGACGGGCACGCCGGGGGCGGCCTGGCCCAGCACCGTGGCGCGCACCACGCCCAGGGCCTGGGTGCCCACGTCGCTGGAGGTGATGCCGCCCTTGGCGATCAGGAAGCGGGGCCGGACAGAGAGGGACGATACCACCGCCGTGAGGGCGCCGGAGATGCGCGTGGAGATTGCCAGCTGGGCCTCGGCGTCCATCCCCTCGGGGGACGCGACCGCCCGGGAGGTGTAGACCACGGCGGTGACTCCCCGCTGCATCGCGGCATCCGCGGCGGCGGTCGCGCGGCGCGTCTCCGCCTCCAGCGCGCCGGCCTCGCGCCAGCCGGTTACGTCGAATTCGATGAACTCCAGCGGCGCGTCGCTTGCGCGCAGGCATTTCAGCTGGTCGGTGGTCTTTTGAACGTGGGAGCCCACGATCACAAGCCCGCCCTTGGAGGGATCGCCTTCGGAGAGCTCCTTTCGGGTCAGCAGCGGCCGGTCCGATATGTGCCCCAGCGCCTTCGGCACCGCGGCGGCAGTCCGCAGCAGGTAGCGGCGGCCCTTGTGGGCCAGCCGGGCCAGCAGTACCGCCAGCACCCGCACGTCGTCCGCCCCCATGGCGTCGGCGGCGATATATGCATAATCCTCCCGCGCCAGCAGGCGTCGCTCCATGTCGTCGAATTCCAGGCCCCGCAGCTGGCTCAGCCGAAGGACCTCCACCCGGTCCGCCGGAATGGCGCCGCCGGACTTCTCTGAGATGTAGTCGGGTAAATATGAGTGCCGGTAGCCGAAGGTGCGGTCCTTCGCGAATTCCGTCTGGGCCGCGGGAACCAGCATATCGCCCTCGCGCACGTAGTGCACGCCGTCCAGCGTGAAGCGCCCGCCCTCGGCGAAGAAGGGACACAGGATCTCGCCGCTCAGCGCCATGGACGGCGTCAGCGCGTCCCGCAGCGCCTGGGTCTCCAGGGGATAGTGCCCCCGAAGCGTGGAATCGCCCCGGGAGATCACGGTCAGGCTGCGTCCGGCCGTGGCAGCGGCCCGCAGGGCGTTTTCCGCGATCTCCCTGTGGACCCGCGCCGTCTTTTCCGTGGAAAAGCTGCGGGAGTTCGTCAGCACAAAGAACATCCCCGCGCTGCCTTTCATCATGCCGGTCAGCGTCGACGCGTCCCAGCGGGTCACCACGTCCACGTCATGCACGGTCTGCACGCCGGTGGGATCGTCGTCCAGCACCATGATGACCGACTGGGGATCGGGCGCTTCCGCCTCGTACAGGGCGCGAAGCGCGTCCTTTGCGCCTTCCCGCCAAAGGCCTTCACAGGCCGCGAAGGCTTGCGCCGCGTCCAGCGGCTTCAGGTTTCGCTCGTCCATCTGGGTTCAGCTCCTCCATGCCAGGGGCAGCCATACGCTCATCTCGCCCCAGCCCCGGTTGTCCCAGGCGTAGTAGGGGATTATTCGCGCCGTCACTGGCTTCAGCGTCGGCGCGCCCATGGGCCTGTACAGCGCCTCCTGGGCCGCCTCGTCCACCGGCTGCCACAGCAGGCCGACTTCATAGGCGTGGACGTTCCGGCCGTCGATCTCCTCCGGCACGGGCGTGAATTCCGCGTTCACGGGCAGCAGCACGTCAGGCAGCCGCACGCCCTCGGGCAGGCCGGCGCTCTCCAGGCAGTACACCAGCGGGCCGATTTCCACGCAGGCCTGGTTCCGGGCTTCCTCGATCAGGTCGTGCCCCACGGTCAGCCGGGGCAAAAAGGGCAGGCCCAGTTCACAGCAGAAGCCTTTGGGTGTGTCGACCCTCACGGTGTGGTAACCGGGTTCCAGCGGCACATCCACGCCGGAGAGCCGTGCGCCGCCTGCCCAGTGCGGCACCCTCAGGCGAAGCTCAAAGGGCACACCGTTGCTTTCACTGACGGTGAAGGTCACGCGCCCGTCGAAGGGATAGTCGGTGGCCTGGGTCAGCGTGAACGCCGCGCCGTTCTTCAAGTGGAAGCGGGCGGTGTTTGCCCCGTAGAGGCCCGTCCACACGCCGCCTTCGTCCACCGCGTAGGCGTATTCCGACGTCTGGGAGAGCGTCCGGGCCAGGTTCGGCGGGCAGCAGTAGCTGGTGATGTATTCGGTGCGGCTCTGCCCCCACAGCAGCTCGTAGGACAGCTTTCCCGCCCGGCGCAGCATGTTCTCGTAGAAGAACTTCCTGCCGTCCAGGCTGACGCCCGCCATGTTCACGTTCAGCAGCATCCGCTCCAGCACGTCCATGACGTTGGCCCTCGGCGCCATCAGGAACATGCGCCAGGCCCAGAACACGCCGCCCAGGGAGGCACAGGTTTCGTTGTAGGCGGTGACGTTGGGCAGCTGGTATTCGTAGCCATAGGCCTGGTGTACCAGCTGGTGATGGAAGAAATTGCCGTAGGGCGACGCGCCGTTGTACAGCGCCCCGCAGCCGCCGGTGATGTACAGCTTCTGGGTGACCAGGTGGTTCCACACGCTCTCCAGCACGGCGCGGTAATCCCCGTCGCCCTCCTCCATGTACAGGTCGGCCAGGCCGGCGTACAGATAGTTCGCCCGCACGGCGTGGCCCACGATCTTCCGGTGCCGCTTCAGCGGCAGGCGGTCCTGGTTGTCGTCCAGGCCGTCCTTCACGGAGTCCCGAAGCTGCACTGCCAGCCGCGCGAGGGCCAGGTACTCCGGCTTTCCGGTGGTGCGATACAGCTCCACCAGGCCCATGTAGTGGCTGGGACACACGGCGGTCTTGACCTCGCCGGTGCGGGCCGCTTCCTCATACATGTTCTTGAGATAGCCCGCCGCGCCCTCGGCCACCCGCAGGAAGCTGTCCCTTCCGGTCAGGCGGTAGTAGAGACAGGCCGAGGTGAACATGTGGCCCATGTTGTAGACCTCGAAGTCGTTGATATCCCCCTGGCGCATGGGGCCCTTGCCCTGCCTTTCGCCGATGATCTGCTTGGTGGACAGGTAGCCGTCGGGCTGCTGGGCCCGGGCGAACAGGGCGACATAGGCCTCCAGCCGGTCGAGCAGCGCCGCGTTGCCGGTCCTGACGGCGGTGTAGACCGCGGCCTCGAACCACTTGTAGAAATCTCCGTCGCCGAACACAGTGCCGGCAAAGTCGCCCTCGGCCTCGCCGGCGGCGATGCGGAAGTTCTCCACCACGTGGCTGACGTCCTTATCCTCGAACATGCGCTGCAGGTGGGGAACGGTGACAGCGGCGACGGTGTCGAAGCGCTCCTTGTACAGGCCGCCCGTCCATTCCACGTCCCGATAGGGGACCGAAGCCGCCCGGGCGAAGGGCGAGCGGGAGGTATCGGCGATCATAGCGCAAAACCCTTTCCGCGCAGCGCGTCCCTCAGGGCGGCGGCGCCGAAGCGCGGGCTGGACAGGGTGGGCCTGCCCACGGCGGCTTCGATGTCCCGCTCCACGTAGGCCATGCTGCCCTGGGCCAGCACGATGACGTCCACGTCATCCGCGAGGCTGCGGGCCGCGTCGATCAGCAGGGCGCGGAAGCGGTCCTGGTCCGCGCCGAAGGCGTCCACAAGGCCGTCCACCAACTCGATGTGCCTGCCCATCTCCCGGGCGACGCGGCGAAGGGTGTTCTTCGTGGGCTCCAGCGTGGTGGGCAGCGTCGCCAGCACGCCGATCCGCCCGCCGAGGCGCGCGGCCTCCCGGCACATCTCCTCGTCGATGCGCACCACGGGCACGCCGATGTACTTCGCCGCGCTCTGGAAGGCGTCGGCGATCTCGCCCGCGGAGGAGCAGATGTTCAGTATGGCGTCCGCGCCCTGGGCCACGGCATCGCAGTACATGCCCATCAGCCGGGCCGCGGCGGTGGGGGTCACATAGCCCGCGTCCCGGATCTCGGCCAGCAGGCTGGGGTCCTTCAGGCTGAAGAGTTCAGCGCTTGGGACGAGGGCCTTGCGCACCTCGGTCTCCAGGGTTTCGATCAGTTCCGGGGTAAAGCTGGTGTAGACGAGCGCAACTTTCATAGGCGTCACCATTCCGGCGCGGCACCGGGGCGGGCGAGGTTCATGCGGAAGCCGCAGTATTTTCCGCTTCGCCATGAATTGTGTATCGGGCTGTGCAGGGGAAAACGGTAAAGCCCCGTGCTTTGCCGCCTGCGGCGGCGCTGCGTGAGCGCGCCTTTCGACGCGTCCCGGCAGCTGTCGCGGCGCCCTTTTCCTGTTCATATTTTACCATATCTAACCGTCGAAGGCAATCGGATTTGTTCCGTGAAATCCCGGCAAACCCTGTGCGCTGGGGGTCTCCGGCGATTTGAAGGTTTGCGCCTCGCGGTCCGCCCGGGAGCGCAGGCCGCCGCAATGGATATGAAGATGGAAACGCCGCTGAAGTGAAACGCCACACCCCGGTCGGGTGACCCCAAAAGCCGGCGCGGCGGCCGCGTGATGCGGAGTGAACGGGATCACATCCGCACCTGTCTCAGCATTTCAAGAAGAAACCTGGCGATCTCCCTGGGCGTGCGGTCCTTATGCTCCAGCCAGGTGTGTACGGTATCGATGAATCCGGCCGCGAAGAAGTTGATCCGGTATTCCATGTTCTCCTGATTGCGGTATCCCACGGTTTCTATATTGCGGCGGGAAGTGGCGGCGATGGATTCCTTCATCTTCTGGTAGAAGTAGATGTCGCCTGCCGATGAAAGCAGGAATCGGCACAGCTTTTCGTTCTTCATGTGGTATTCCATATCCGCCGTGAGCTCATCCAGATAAGCGGCCATCTGCTCCGCGGAGGCCTCCGGGTGGAAGCTGTGGATGGCGGAGGTCAGGCCGCGGGTCGTCTCCAAGTATTCATGCTCGATCTCACGCAGCACGTCGTCCTTCGTATCAAAGTAGCGATAGAAGGTACTGCGGTAGGCGTGGGCCCGGTTGCAGATGTCCCATATCGTGATGTCATAATAGCTCTTCTCATCACACAGCTCAATCAAGGCGTTTTTCAGCGTGGCGCGGGTGCGGTCGCGCTTTTCCTGGTTAATCACCCCAACACCTCCTGTTGACGGCAGACCGCCTTGCCAGGCGCCGCAGCTGCGCGCCCGCACAGCCAATGTGCGGGGCAATAGTCGGCCTTACAGCCTCCCTTAAAATGAGACAAAATAGAACATTATGTCCTAATAGGACACAAAGCCGTTTTTTGTAGTTTATCATAGATTCGACTTGTTGTAAACTTGTATCATCAGAGAAAACGAGAAAAACAAGGAGGCTGTCACCCATGTCCAACATCAAGATCCATGTTTTCCATACCGGCGAGGTTTGCGTAGCGCCTGACCTGCCCTTCGGCGGCGACAACAGCAATGCCATCAAGGCTTCCGGCGTGTTCGGCAAAAAGGAGGACCGCCTGTGGCTGCCCGTGTCCGCGTACCTGATCGAGCACCCCAAGGGGAGGTTTCTGGTGGACACCGGCTGGGCTCGGGAGATGAGCCCCAATGGCGAATTCGACAAGAAGGCGCAGATCAAATCCCTCGGCTCCGTGATGCTGTACGAGGTCAACCAGGGCCGCATCGGCCTGGGCGAGTGCATCGACGAGCAGCTGGCGGCCATGGGCATTAAGGACAGCGACCTCGACGCCGTGCTGCTGACCCATCTGGATTGCGACCACGCCAACGGCCTTGTGCAGGTGAAGGGCGCGAAGAAGTTCCTGGTGGCCGCCGACGAGGTGAAGTTCGCAACCAAGATCACCAACAAGGTGCGCTACTATAAGAAGTGGTGGAAGGACATCCCGCTGACCGAGTTCGACTGGAACGACGATCAGGGCCCCGTGGGCAAGTCCTACGATCTGTTGGGCGATGGCTCTATCGAGCTCATCAACATCCCCGGCCACGCGGACGGCCTGTTCGCGGTGAAGGTGAAGAATGAGGAGGGTAAGTTCGCGCTGCTGTTCTCCGACGGCGGCTATGCGAAGAAGAGCTGGGAGCAGATGATCACCAGCGGCATCGCGGCGGACAAGGCGCTGCAGAGGCAGTCCCTCCAGTGGATCCGGGAGCAGAGCCTCGATCCCGACTGCGTGGAATCCCTGGCCAACCACGACCCGGACATCCAGCCTCATGTGATCGAGCTGTAAGGAGGACAAACAAATGAGCACCGGCTATAAGATTCTCTCTGTCATTCTCGGCGTCATGATGATCGTCTCCGGCATTTATTGCCTGGCCACGCCCGGCCTGACCTTCCTGGCGGTGGGCTGGATCATCGGCTTCAACATGGTCGCCGACGCCATCGGCAACATCTTCACCTGGAAGGGACGCAAGGATGAGGGCCTTGCCGATGGTTGGACACTGGCGGGCGCGATCGTCTCCCTGATCTTCGGAATCCTGCTGCTGGGCAGCAACCTGCTCCAGCTGTCCGTGGACCTCTTCGTGGTGCGTATGGCGGCCATCTGGGTGGTAGTCATCGGCATCCTGCGCCTGGTGCGCTCCTTCAAGCTGCGCAAGTTCTACAAGACGCTGAACACGCAGATCATCGCCAAGCGCTGGTGGGTCGTCATGATCAACGGCATTCTGCTGATCGCCGTCGGTATCATCGGCCTCATGAACCCCGGCATGACGGCGGTTGCCATCGGCACCCTGATGGGCTGGCACGTCGTCGTCGCCGGAATCAACCTGATCAGCACCGCCTGGGCGGCATAATGAAGGAAATACCGCACAATACGGCGGCACATCTGGCGGTGCCTTATCCGACATCTGCTGCTTGCAGATTGCTTGATTTACCGCCAGTAAACCTTCGAAATCTGCAATTGCATCTGCCGGAAAAATCACTCGCCATCTGACCACCTTAATTGCACGGCATTTCCTTAAGGAGGAAGTAAAATGGAGAATATCATCATCGTCAGCTTTGACATCGAAAGCGAAGGGTATCAGGCCATCACCGAGCTGAAAAAGAATGTAATGAAGGACGGCTACGCGGTTTCCCAGGCGGTCCTTGTAAAGAATACCGACGGTCATGTGACCAGTCTGGACAGCTTAGATACCGGCATCGAAACGAAGAACGACACCCGCATGGGCGGCCTGATCGGTTCACTGCTGGGCGTGGCGGGCGGCCCCCTGGGCATGGTGCTGATGGGCGGCTATGGCGCTTTGATCGGCAGCGCGGTGGACTGGGGCGATGCGGTGAACAATGCTTCCCTGATGGAGCATGTGCTCAGCTGCGTGACCGAGGACAGCACAGTGCTGATCGCCGTGGTGCAGGAGGACATCGAGGGTGCCTTCGACAAGAAATTCAGCAAGTTTAGTGCTGAGATCACCCGCTTCGACGCCGCCGAGGTGGCTGCGGAAATCGCCGAGGCCGAGCGCGTGCAGGAGGAGATGGCCCGCCAAGCCAAGCGTGAACTGCGCGAGGCGAAGAAGCAGGACCGCAAGCAGGCCATCGAGGAGCGCCGTGAGCGCATCAAGGCCCGGTTCAGCGACATCAAGGCCAAGATTTCCAAAAAATGAAGCGCATCAACCATGATTCCCCGTTCGTCATCCCAATCTGTGTGGGTGACGGGCGGGTGCTGTACGATGAATTTGATCCCGCGGAGCAGCGGCTCAGCGACGCTTTCAAGGGGTATCTTGAGGATTTCATCGAGGACAGGAAGCCCGGCGAAGGCGTCCGGCTGGAATTGACGGGTTCAAAGGATTTCGATTTGGAGCGGTTCCGCCGGGCGTACCGGCTGCATATCGACAAGCTGCGCCAGCGCAACCACAGGGACAGGGCGCGAAAAACCGCGAGCGCTTTGCGATTGCTGGGCATCGGCGTCGTGTTCGTCCTCATCGGCATCGCGTTTTCCAGAAGTATGGGAGAGGTCGTGGCAACCATCGTGTCCACCGTCGGCTCCTTTGCCATCTGGGAGGCGTCCGCCGTATGGATCGAGGAATTGCCGGTGATCACCGCAAGAGAGCGCGTCCTGGCCATGCTCGGGGAAGCGGATATCGTTCGCAGCAAGGAGGAAGAAGCGTGAAGAAGAGAAAGATCGCGCTGGTGACCGGCGCGTCCGGCGGGCTGGGCCTTGAATTCGCAGGGCTGCTGGCGAAGAAGAAGTACGATCTGGTGCTCGTAGCCAGAAATGAAGGCAAGCTGAATAATATCAAGAGTGAGCTGGAAAGGGAATACGGCATCACAGCCTGGGTCTGTCCCTGCGATCTGTCCAGGGTGGACGCAGCGCTGGAGGTGTTCCGGTTCACGCAGGCCCATGGCCTTGAGATCGACGTGCTGATCAATAACGCCGGCTTCGGGGATTCCGGCAAGTTCGCTCAGTGCAACTGGCAGAAGCAATATGAGATGGTGCAGGTGGACATCACCGCGCTGATGCAGCTGACCCGCTGCTTCCTGCCGGGGATGATCGAGCGCAAGCACGGCAGGATTCTGAACCTGTCCTCCGTGGCGGCCTTTTGCGCGGGACCCGGCATGTCGGTCTACTACGCCTCCAAGGCCTTCGTGCGCAGCTTTTCGGAAGCCGTCGCCGAGGAGGTCAAGGGCAGCGGCGTGACCGTGACGGCCCTCTGTCCCGGCCCCACCGCCACGGGCTTTGAAGCCGCCGCCGACATGGGCAACGGTTCGAAGATGTTCAAAAAGGCGGCCAAACCGGAGGACGTGGCGAAGGCGGGCCTCCGGGCGCTGCGCCTGGGCAAGGCGCTCTGCTATCAGGGCGCGTTCACAAAGTGTATGAGCTTTCTGGTCAGACTTGTACCTCGGTCGGTGACAAGGAAATTTGCCGCAAAGATGGACGGTGAATGAATCTGGAAAAGCGGCTTCTGATGCAGCCAAAAGCCTATTCTGAAAAGACAAAGGTGATGCGGTCCTCCAATCACAATATGAAAAGCCCGCAAAAAGGGAAAAAACAGGGGGATTTGATAAATGACTGTCGGTGTGTTCCCGCAGAACCCGTCGCCCCGGGAAACGTTCCGTTTTCCAAATCATATACAATTCACATAAGTTGGACGCCAGTTTGCTCTTCAAACTGGCGTCCAATTTTGGTGCCGGTGGCCGGACTCGAACCGGCATGGTTTCCCGCCGCATTTTGAGTGCGGTGCGTCTGCCAATTCCGCCACACCGGCGCATATTTGATGTCGGCGGATCAAACAATAGTAAGTATACATGATGTTCGCCGAAAAATCAAGCCCTGAATCGTAAAGGATTGACTTTCGCGATTCTGCGGGGATGTCTTTTCAAAAGCGCGGGAATGGTGTATAATAGTGCCATCATGATTCAGAAGGGGAGGTGACGCGCCAATGGAGGAAAGCAGGCTGATCAAGCGCGCTTCCGGAGGCGACGCGGCAGCCTTCAATTCGCTGATGAGCATGCACGAGAAGCGCATGTACGCCGTGGCCCTGAGGATGTGCGGCAACCCGGAGGATGCGCAGGACTGCCTCCAGGAGGCGATGATCCGCGTCTACCGGTCGATTTCCGGGTTCAAGGCGCAATCCTCCTTCTCCACCTGGGTCTACCGGATCACCATGAATGCCTGCCTGGACGAGCTGCGCCGGCGGAAGAACCGGCCCGGGGCCTCGCTGGACGACATGCTGGAGGCGGGTTGGGCCCCGACCAGCCCGGAGGACACGCCGGAGCGCCACGCGCTGCGCAGCGAGGTCCGGCGTACGCTGAAGGATTTCATCGGGGAACTGCCCGAGGACATGCGCGCGGCCGTCGTGCTGAGGGACATCGAGGGCTTCTCCTATGAGGAGATCGCCGGGATGCTGGACACCAACGTGGGAACGATCAAGTCCAGGATCAGCCGCGGACGGGAAAAACTGCGGGAAAAAATCGCGGCGAAGTCGGAACTTTTCGGCAGGTACAACGTCTAACAATCGCAGGGAACGTATGCAGAACGCTATTTGGAAGGGAGGGGCTTTCGATGAAGTGCGCTGAAGCGCAGGCGATGCTGGATCGCCTGATGGACGGCGAGCTGTCGGAGGAGGAGCGCCAGGCG
Source organism: Clostridia bacterium (assembly GCA_030530315.1). Lineage (GTDB taxonomy): Bacteria > Bacillota > Clostridia > Christensenellales > Aristaeellaceae > UBA2862. Next base: position 25,960 of record JAUMVG010000037.1, read on the forward strand.
CTCTCAGCCCACGGCCAGGGCTGTCCCGAGTGCGCGGCGGCGATTCGCGCCACCATGCAGATGAAGGCCCTGTTTGAGGAGATGGAGCCCGAGGTGGAGGTGCCGCTGCCCGCCCAGGCGAAGTGGCGGCAGGCGGTGCGCGTGGAAGCGAAGCGCAGGAGCGAGCGGACGCTCTACCGCCGCATCGGCGCGGCGGCTGCCGCCGTGGCGGTGCTGGCCGGCGCCGGATGGGCCCTGAACCGGGACGCCGCTTCACCCGCGGCCGTGCCTCACAGCGCCATGGTCGTCGAAGAGGAAGCCGTGCTGACCGGCGCGGCGTCGGAGGCGGCCGATGCGGAGGTCGCCTATGAGGCCGCGGCGGGGGAATTTGCCGACGCGGGCGCGGTGGTGGTCGAGGCCGACGGCGCGGTGGCGCTTGAGGACGAAGAGGCGCCCATGCTTGCGGTGGCAGCCAACAGCCCGGTCCAGGAGATCGCCGTCGAGGTGGAGGACGTGGACGCGGCCTGCGGGCTGATCGAAGACCTCGTGCAGGAGTACGAGGGCACTGTGGACGTCCAGAGCTCCGGCGACGGCGCTAACTTGTACGTCGAGCTGTCCCCGGACAACGTGGACGACTTCATCAGCGCCCTTGCGCCTATGGACCCTTCCGGCGAAGTCCTGGCCGCGCCGGAGTCTGCGGAGGGCGACCTGGCGGCGCTGCTGATCGTGGTACGCCCGGCGAAATAGGAGAGACTATGAACAGCAAATGGATTCGGGCCCTTGCGGCGATGGCTATGGCCGCGCTCATGGCGTTGACCGGCGTTTCCGCGCTGGCGCAGGCCGCCACGCTGACGGTGCAGGGAACCGGCACCGTGACCGTCGAGCCGGATCGGGCGACGATCAACATCGGCGTGCAGGAGGTGTCCAGGACCGTCGGAGCCGCCATGTCGGGCGTCAACGAGAAGCTGGACAGCGTCGTGTCTGCCCTCGTGGAGAGGGGCATCGACGAAGCGGACATCGCCACCAGCACCGTGGAAATCTATGCCAATTACGACTATGACGTGGATCAGCGCCTGCTGGGCTACACCGCCAGCAACACCGTGACGGTGCTGGTCACCGACGTCGACAGCGCGGGCGCGATCATCGACGCCGCCGTCGTGGCCGGCGCAAACTGCCTGAACGGCGTGGAATTCTTCGCCGCCGATACGTCCGAGGCTCGAAAGCAGGCCCTCGCTCTGGCGGTGGAGAGCGCCCGGGAAAAGGCGGAAGCGCTCGCGGAGGCCGCGGGGCTTCCGCTGGGCGGGATCCTCGAGATCCGCGAGGGCGACAGCGGCTGGGAGAGCCCCATGCTTTACGCCAAGGCCGAGGACGCCGGCGCGGGAACCCAGCTCTACGCCGGCAGGCAGCAGGTGACCGCCAGCGTCACAGTGGTCTACGCGCTGGGCGGGGCGGGTTAAATGATGGATACCGGGTTGCGCTTTTTGTGCGCATGGGCTATAATAGGCGCGACGGCACGGAGCCGTCAGTCAAATGGAATTGGAGGCCATGATCGACATGGATGAGGAAAGGGATATCGTCGTATTTCAGGATGACGACGGCAATGAGCTGACCATGGAGGTGCTGGACTACCTGGCCTACGAGGGCAAGGAGTACGCGCTGCTGACCGAGCTGGTTGAGGACGAGGAGGACGATGGCGACGAGGATGAGCCCGTCGAGGTGTTCATCATGGAGGTCCGTCCCGTGGGCGAGGACCAGGAGGAATTCGTCCCCGTGGACGAGAAGCTGGCCGAGACCCTGATCAAGATCTTCGAGTCCAACGACTTTGACGACGAGGACATCGACGGGATCTACGATGAGGACGAAGAGGAAGAATAAGCGTTGCCGCAGCGAAGCCGCCGAAAGGCGGCTTCGAGTCGTTTTGGGGTCCAAAGCGCCGTGCGAGGCGGCCTTGTGAATTTTTACTACAATTATAAGTGAATTCCATTTACCTTGAATTCTTAACGCTTGTACTGTATACTATCACTTACAAATACTCCTGGGGGACAATTGCGAGTGAAACGTGCGAAACAACGCGTAAACAGAGAACTGCTTCCGCTGCTGCCGCTGCGGGGGCTTTTGGTCTTTCCGTATACCGTCGTGACCGTTGACGTGGGCCGCGATCGCTCCATCGCCGCGCTGCAAAAGGCGGCGCAGGGAGAGGATCAGCGGCTGTTCGTCGTGGCCCAGCGGGACAGCATGGTGGATCATCCCGACGTCAAGGACCTGTACATGACGGGCACCATCGTGGTGGTCAAGCAGGTGATGCACATGCCGGACCAGACCGCGCGGGTGCTGCTGGAGGGCCGCCAGCGCGCGCTGCTGCTGAACGTGCTGGAGGAGCCGGAGCTGCAGACCGCCGAGATCTACCCGGTGGTGCGGGACCCGGAGGCCTTCACCGATGCCGAACAGCGGGCGATGATGCGGGCGATCCGCAGCTTCGCGCCCCACGCGGCCAGGGCCAGGGGCCAGTCCATGCCGGAGCTGATGCAGGCCATCGAGGGCGAGCGCAGGGCCTCCGTGCTGTGCGACGTGGTCGCCTCCAACCTGCTCACGCGCCTGGAGGACAAACAGGCCGTGCTGGAGTGCGTCGACGTTGAACAGCGGCTGAAGCTGGTGCTGGAGAAGTTGGCGGACGAGATCAAGATCGGCGAGCTGGAGGAGCGCATACAGGCCCGCGTCCACGAGTATATGGACAAGGCCAACCATGAATACTATCTCCGGGAGCAGATCCGCGCCATCCAGGAGGAGCTGGGGGAGGACGAGGACGAGGAGGTCGCCGAGCTCCGGCGGCGCATCGAGGCCTCCAAGCTGCCGCCGGCCGCCCGTGAACACGTGGAAAAGGAGCTGAAGCGCCTGGCGCGCACCTCGGTGCACGCGCCGGAGAGCAGCGTCAGCCAGAACTATATCGAATATATGCTGGAGCTGCCCTGGGGCGTCTACGACACCTCGGAGATCGACATCCGCAGGGCACGGAAGATCCTGGAGCAGGACCACTACGGCATGGAGGACGTCAAGCGCCGCCTGATCGAATATCTGGCGGTGCGCTCGGTGGCCTCCGACAAGCTCAAGAGCCCGATCCTGTGCCTGGTGGGCCCGCCCGGCGTGGGCAAGACCTCCATCGCCCAGTCCATCGCCCGGGCGCTGGACCGCAAGTTCACGCGGCTCAGCCTGGGCGGCGTACACGACGAGGCGGAGATCCGCGGCCACAGGAAGACCTACGTCGGCGCAATGCCGGGGCGCATCATCTCCTCCATTCGCCAGTGCAAGACCATGAACCCGGTGTTCCTGCTGGACGAGATCGACAAGCTGTCCCGGGACATGCGGGGTGACCCGGCCTCCGCGATGCTGGAGGCCCTCGACCCGGCCCAGAACAACGCCTTCCGGGACCACTACCTGGAGGTGCCCTTCGATCTGTCCGACGTGCTGTTCATCACCACGGCGAACTCCCTGGACACCATCGACCGGGCGCTGCTGGACCGCATGGAGGTCATCGAGGTGCCCAGCTACACCGCTGAGGAGAAGCTGCAGATCGCCAAGCGCCACCTGCTGCCCAAGCAGCGGGAGGCCCACGGCCTGGGCAAGAACCAGCTCAAACTGACCGCCGCGGCCCTGGCCGCCCTGATCGACGGCTATACCCGGGAATCCGGCGTGCGCAACCTGGAGCGCCAGATCGCCCAGCTTTGCCGCAAGGCCACGCTGCAGCTGGTGGAGCACCCGGAGCAGGAGGCGGTGTCGCTGAAGCCCGCAGACCTGAAGGAGTACCTGGGCGCGCCCCGGTTCCTGCGCCAGCCCGTGGCGGCAAAGGCCGAGGTGGGCCTGGTGAACGGCCTGGCCTGGACCAGCGTCGGCGGCGAGGTGATGCCCGTGGAGGCGGTGGCCTTCCCCGGAAAGGGCGGCCTCAAGCTGACCGGCAAGCTGGGCGAAGTGATGCGGGAGTCCGCGGAGCTGGCGATGAGCGTCGTTCGCGCCAGGCTTTCGGACTACGGCATCGAGACCGACTATTTCGAAAAGCACGATGTGCACATCCACGTGCCCGAGGGCGCGGTGCCCAAGGACGGACCCTCCGCGGGCGTGGCGCTGAGCTGCGCGGTGATGTCCGCGGTCACGGGGCTGCCGGCCAGCGGGGCCTATGCCATGACCGGCGAGATCACGCTGCGGGGCCGGGTACTGCCCATCGGCGGGGTGAAGGAAAAGCTGCTGGCGGCCTATCGCATGGGCATCACGCAGATCCTGCTGCCCCGGGAGAACGAAAAGGACCTGGAGAAGATCGACGCCAGGATCCTCGAGAAGTTCGACGTGCGGCTGATCGACCACGTGGACGAGGCCCTGCGGTCAGTCCTGACGGCGGTACCCGCCGGCGGCAGGGTCGCCTGAGCGTTGTGAGGCATCCATGAAAATTACCAAATCGAAATTTGTGCGCTCCATGAGCGCGATGACCAGCTTTCCCGGGCAGGGACTGCCGGAGATCGCCATGGCGGGCAAGTCCAACGTGGGCAAGTCCTCGCTGATCAACGGCCTGACCCGCAACTCCAAGCTGGCGCGGACCTCCGCGGAGCCGGGCAAGACCCGCCTGGTGAACCTGTACCTGATCAACGAGGCGTTCTTCCTGGTGGATCTGCCGGGCTACGGCTTCGCTAAGGCCCCGAAGCAGGAGAAGCAGAAGTGGGCGGAGATGATCGAGGGCTACCTGCGCGGCTCGGAACACCTGAAGCGGGTGTTCCAGCTGGTGGACATCCGCCACGCGCCCACCGAGGACGACCAACTGATGGTGGAATACCTGCGGCACTACGACATCCCGTTCACCGTGGTGGCCACCAAGGCGGATAAGCTGTCCAAGGCCCAGCGCGGCCGCAGCATACCGGTGATCTGCCGGACGCTGGCGGTACAGCCCTGGGAGGTCCTGGTTTGCTCGTCGAAGGATGGCACCGGTCTCGACGCGCTGCTGGAGCAGATCGAGGCGGAGTTGCCGGAGGACGAAGCGCCGGAGGCGGCTGCGCTGCCCGCAGCTTTGGAAGAGGGCTTCGGGGAGCCCGGGGACGAGCTGAACTGATTGTGAAAAGATGTGTGATTGGACCGGCGCTGGCCGGTTGAAGGGAGATATGAACTTGGGTATCAAGGTGGCAAAGTTTGGCGGCTCCTCTCTGTGCGACGCGGAGCACTTCAAAAAGGTCAAGTCAATCATCGAATCGGATCCGGATTATCGCTATGTGGTGCCCAGCGCGCCCGGAAAGCGGTTTGACGCGGATGAGAAGATCACGGACCTGCTGTACCAGTGCCATCGGCTGGTGGAGCGGAACGCCAGCCACGAGGAGCTGTTCCGCAAGATCGCGGACCGCTATATCGAGATCGCCCGGGAGCTGGAGCTGGACTTTGACGTGCAGGGCATGCAGATGGAGACCAGCGACGCCATTCGCCGCTTCAAGAACCCGGATTTCGCCGCCAGCCGCGGCGAGTACATGAACGGTATTCTGCTGTCGAAGTACCTGGGCTGGGATTTCATCGACGCCAAGGACGTGATCAAGTTCGATCGGCAGGGCAGCTTTGCCGCCGAGTGGACCAATGAGGTCCTCTCCGAGGTGCTGAAGGATCACCCCAGGGCCGTGATTCCCGGCTTCTACGGCGCCTATCCCAACGGCGAGGTACATACCTTTTCCCGGGGCGGCAGCGACATCTCCGGCGCCATCGTGGCCCGCGCCGCGGGCGCGGACGTCTATGTGAACTGGACGGACGTCTCCGGCTTCCTGATGGCCGATCCCCGCGTGGTCAAGAATCCCAAGTGCATCCGCGAGCTGTCCTACCGGGAGCTGCGCGAGCTGTCCTACATGGGCGCGACGGTGCTCCACGAGGACGCCATCTTCCCGGTGCACCGGGCGGGCATCCCCACCAATATCCGCAACACCAACGATCCCAGCGACCCAGGCACGATGATCGTCATGAAGCCCTCGCCCGACCGCGACCGGAGCCAGGTGATCACCGGCGTGGCGGGCCACAAGAACTTCACCCTGCTGAGCATCGAAAAGGCGATGATGAATGCCGAATACGGCTTCGGCCGTCGGGTACTCCAGGCGCTGGAGGACTTCGGCGTGTCCTTTGAGCACCTGCCCACCGGCATCGACACCATGTCCGTGGTCATCGCCGACAAGGAGCTGGTGACCCGCAAGGAGCAGATCATCCAGCGCATCCAGCAAACCTGCCAGCCCGACTCCATCGAGATCAGCTCCGGCATCGCGTTGATCGCCACCGTGGGCCACGGCATGACCAGCGCGCCCGGCACGGCCGCCAAGCTGTTCACCGCGCTGTCTGACGCGGGCGTGAACATCCGCATGATCGACCAGGGCTCCAGCGAACTGAACATCATCGTCGGCATCGACATACAGGACTTCGAGGTGGCTATGAACGCCATCTACAATGCCTTCGTGAAGGATTAGTCTGCGCCATTGAGAGAGCAAATGGAAAAAGAAAGATTCTTCGCTCCGCTCAGAATGACCTGACGGGAAGACCGTCAATCTGAGCGAAGCGAAGAATCTTTTGCATCCTTGTGGGTTAAAGAGTGGCCATACCAAAGCACGCCCGACAGGCAATGGATGCCTGCCGGACTGATTTCGATTCATTCTATTCTGCGTCCTGATTCTCGTCAGCCGGCGCTTCATCCTGGGCGGGCGCGCCGAGACGTCCCTCGACCTCCTTCGACAGCGCCTGAAGCTCCGCGATGGTGCTCTCCGCGGACTGGATCAATTCCGCCTGGGCCTTTTCCGCGGCGATCATCTTCTCGTCGGAGGCACGGGCGGCGGCCACATCGTCGGCGGTGATGGTCATCAGGTCGTCCCGGGAGATGTCCCCGCCCTGGGACAGGCGGTTGGCCTGGGCCACCAGCAGGCGCTCGAAGATGTTCCGAACGCCGCGGGCGTTGCCGAAGCTGATGGAGCTGGTGTTCGCAGCGGCGATGTAGTCCCGAACGGCCTCGCGGGCGTCGTCGGTGAGGCGGTACTGGCCCTTTTTCAGCTGCAGGTCCAGTATGGCCAGCATCTCGTCGGCGGTGTAGTCGTCGAAGTGCAGGTAGCGGTTGAACCGGGATTCCAGGCCCGGGTTGGAGTGGACGAACTCATCCATCAGGCCGTCGTAGCCCGCCACGATGACCACCAGGTCGTCGCGGTGGTCCTCCATGGCCTTCAGCAGCGTGTCGATGGCCTCCTGGCCGAAGTCGTTCTCGGACTTGCTGTTCAGGGCGTAGGCCTCGTCGATGAACAGCACGCCGCCCAGCGCCTTCTCAATGACGCCGCTGGTCTTCGTGGCGGTCTGGCCAACGTAGCCGGCCACCAGCCCGGAGCGGTCCACCTCCACCAGGTGCCCCTTCTTGAGCATGCCCAGGCTCTTGTAGATGCGGGACATCAGGCGGGCGATCATCGTCTTGCCGGTGCCGGGGTTGCCGGAGAACACCATGTGCAGCGACATATCCACGGTCTTGAGGTTGTTCTGGCGGCGCAGGTTGTAGACCGTCACGATGTTGATCAGGTTGTTGACCTCTTTTTTCACGCCTTCCAGGCCGATCAGCTCGTTGAGCTCCGCCTTGAGGTCCTCGATGTTCTCCGGGGGTTCCTCCTCGGCAGACTCCGCCTCCGCGGGGGCTTCCGCCGGCTTCTGCGCGGGCGCGGGCGTGGGGGCCTTGCTGCTCGCAGGCGTGTTTTCCACGGGCTTTGCGGGCTTGGACGCGCCGTCAGCGGGGCGGGCGGGGGAGGGCGGTCCCCAGATGTCGTCGGCCAGGTTCTTGAGATTGTTGTTGATCAGCGTGCTGATGACATCCATCTGCGTGCGGATGATTTCGTCGCGATTATCCATGCACAGTTCTCCTAACATTGATGAACGGAATAACCGATGTTCAGCACATCGGTTATTCCGCTTGTACAGGTGCTTTCGGGCGAGGGCTTATTCGGCCTTCTCCTCAGCCTTCACGGCCTTTTTGCGGGGCGCGCGGGGCTTCTTGGCGGGCTTGGCCTCCTCGGCGGGCTTGGCCTCC
>JAUMVG010000038.1 GCA_030530315.1 Clostridia bacterium
CTTGCTCTACCTGTTCCTTGGCTACAATCCCACAACTTTCCGTGAAGAACCATATCCAGGATCACATCCATGTGGGTGGTCGGGCGGCAGTCGATCACCGTCGCGTGGCGCAGGTTGATCAGGAAATCGTCCGCCTTCTCCGGGTCGGCAAGTTGAGCTGCTTTATATGCCAGGTTCAGCGGCTTTGAAGTCCTGTGCTCCACGTCGAACAGACAGAAGCCCTCCATGTGGATGGGTAAACTGCCGATGGCTTCCTCTCTCTTGTAGATCTGCGCGAGACGGGCGTTGTAGGCGCGGATGCCCGCCTCCGGCACCATGGCCCGCTCCCGGGGCGTCATGAAGTCGCTCACGTCCTTGACCAGCAGACTCATCACCCAGCGGAATTCGATCCGATCCCCGTATTCCCGTTTCAGGCGGTCGTATATCGGCTCCATCTCATAGGTCAGTCCCATCATGGGATCGGTAAAGGTGGTGAAGATGATCTTCTCGCTCATCGGAAATACCCTCTGTCGATGTATTGCCCGCTGACGCCCCAGGCGGTGATGTCCTCGTACTTGATGTAGACGTTCCCGGCGGGAATCCCCAGCACGTCCCCAAAGGCGCGGGTAACCTCGGCGGTGAACTCGGGATAGCCACAGTGCCCCTCGTTGCCGAAGATGGCGGCGTCGATATAGGCCATGGGCTGGGTATCGTCGCCCCGCAGCCAGAGATGGCCTTCGGGTTCAAAGGCCAGCAGCAGATACTCCTCGCTCTTGCCGGGCACAAGTTCAATGGCTTTCCCCATGCGGGCCTTGAGCTCTGCCTCCTGTTCCCGGCTGACGGGCCGGTTCACCTTGCAGGTGATGAAAGGCATACGCGCTCCTCCTCCCATTCCTTTACCAACGCCAGCAGCTTGTCCGCAACCTCCTGCTCCTTTTGCTGGTAGGTGTGGCCGGTCTTTTCGATGAAGATCAGCTTGTTCCGCTTCGCCGTGGGCATGTGGTCGTTGATGTTTTTCAGGAACCCCGCCGGATCGCCGTAGGTGAAGCGGTCGTAGGCGCCGATCAGCAGCGCGCCGGTGTGGGTGATCTGCGAGACCTGGGTGAAGTCGGCGTCCTTCTCCACGTGGACGTTGTTCAGCATGTCCGTGAAAGCCCAGTCATAAGCGGTGTTGGCGATGCACCGCACCCAGCCCATGAAGTAGAAGGGCAGCAGCTTGTTCCCGTCGCCGCGCTCCACCTGCTGGCGGATCAGTTCACGCTCATAATCGGTGACACCGGACATCATGTGGGTCAGGTTGGCGGGGCTGAACAGGATGAAGTGTTCTACTCTCGGGTCGTGGTGCCGCGACAGGTACCAGATGACCTTGTTCGCACCGAGGGAGTGCCCGCCCAGGATGATGTGCTTATAGCCCGCCTGCTCCGCGTAGTCCAGATAGGCCTCGATGTCCTCGTCGGTATACGCGAAGCGCTCGTTGCAGGAGCCGACGATCTCTTCTTTACCTGTCACGACGTTACGGGAACGCACCGCGTCCATGGCGTCGTTGGTCTGGGCATAGATGAAGTCGATGCCGCCCGCGTTCAGGGTGCCTCCAAAGTTGTAGTAAAACGGATTGGAGTAGAAATTGCCGTGGATGCCCGTGATGGCGATGACCACGGTGTCGGCCTTTTGAGGTTGGAAACCCGCAGGGTTTTCAAGTTTTTCTCCGTGAGAAAAACCGCGAGCGGGCGAATCGGAGATTCGGTCCTCGCGCCTCGGCGCGTCGAATAATACGCCGTATAATACAGAGCCACGCCTGGTGGCGATATGCAGTTCCTTCATGCTTCCTCTTTCTCCCGGTTGACTTTGATTTGCTGTTCTCCGCGAATGGCATCCTCCCCGGAGCCGTCGAACAGCACATACCGAATATGGATCTCCACTTGGTTTTCATCGAGCGCAATTTCATATTCTTCGGTATGCAGTATAAACCCCGTCTGCACCGGCCCGCCCACCGTGTATTTCACCACCGTGTCCATCTTTGGGTCAAAGAGCATATCGCCCTCGAATTCCCCCACGCGATGCAGCAGCATGGCGGAATCGTTCGCCTGGATCCCGTTCCGGGTGATGCCGTTGCCCGTGTAATCGGTGTAGGTGATCAGGTGCGTATCATCCCGGAACGCATACTCGCCGGGATAGGTGTTGGCGTTCTCGTCCCCGTCGACGCGGCTGGTCAGCGTGACGGTCACTCTTTTACTATCAATCATTTCAGATGTCTGCGGATCACGCATTTATGCGCGTCCGAGGAATAACAGCGGTTGCAGGAGACGCAGCGGGAGACGGCCTTCGGGTCGGCCTGCATCCTCTTCGGCAGGTCCGGCTCGCACAGCAGCGGGCGGGAGATGGAGATCAGCTCGATCTTCGTCTGGTTCAGCACGGCCTCCATGGTGTCCAGTGCCCTGAAGCCTCCCACCACGATTACCGGAACATCCACCGCCTCTGCCAGCCGCGCCGCGAAGGGCAGGAAATAGCCCTCGTTCACATGCGCCCGGATGCCGGAGACGGAGGTGCCGTTGCCGCTGACCTCGATGGAATCAATGCCGCCCAACGTAAGCAGTTTGCACAGTTCCAGGCTCTCGTCGTTGTCCAGGCCTCCGTAGGTGAAGTCGCTGGAATTGACCTTCGCCGTGATGTGCACCTCAGGCGCGATGGCCCGTATGCCCGCCAGGATCTCCAGCACGATGCGGGTGCGATTGGCTGTGGAACCGCCGTATTCGTCCTCCCTGTGGTTCACCGCGGGGCTGACGAAGCGGCTCAGGAAGAAGAAGTGGGCGATGTGCAGCTGTACGCCGTCGAAGCCGGCCGCCTGTGCCCGCCGAGCCGCGTCGATAAACTGCGATTCCACGCGGCGAATCTCCTCGACGGTCATGTCGTCGGGCTCCACCTGCATGAACCTGTCCCCCACAGGACGATAATACGCCCCCAGCGCCAGCTGCGCGATGGTGGGACAGCCCTCTTTGTGGATGATATCCACCAGCCGCCGGTATTGCGGGATCAGCGCGTCGTCACACAGACGCATCATGCCGCCGAAGTAGAAGTCGTTCAGCGCCACGCTGGTGAAGCCGGTAATGATGCCGCCCACGCCGCCCTTCGCAAGCTCCTCGTAGATGGCATAGGTCTCCTCCGGCAGGCCGCCGTCCGGGTTGGCCAGCCCTTCCCAGGTCGCCGAGCGCACCAGACGGTTCTTCAATTTCAGATTCTTCAGTTCAGCGGGCTCGAATATCTTTTTCATAAAAATCACCTCTTACGCACCGCCGCCCACGCAATGCTTTGCGGGTCGGCGGCAGCGCCGCGCTGGCATCCGTAGGATGCGCGCGGGCTGGTCGCGCCTGCGCGTAGGCGCATTGGCGCGACTGCTATTTACATCTCGGATGATGTATATTATAATGAGTCAGAAGAGAAATTCAAGTAGTGAATTATTTCTGCGCCGCTACATAAAATATAGTAATGGAGATGAATGATATGAGCAAGAAGCCGCTGCCCGCCAAGGAAAACATTTACGACACCCAATGTCCCATACTCTACGCCATGGAGATCATCGGCCAGAAGTGGAAGCTGCCCATCCTGTGGTACATCGCCGACGCCGAGAACCAGACGCTGCGCTACAAGGAGCTGGAGCGCAAGGTGGTGGGTATCACGCCCACCATGCTGACCAAGTGCCTGCGGGAGCTGGAAAAAGACCAGCTCATCCACCGGGAGCAGTACCCGACCATCCCCCCGACGGTGGAATACTCCCTCACAGAGCGCGGCAGGACGCTGATTCCCGCATTGGAAACGGTCTATCAGTGGGGAGAGAAGCAGATGCAATCGCAGAATTGACATAAAGGGCGGACACCCGGTTTATGGGGTTCCGCCCTTCATCTTTGACTGTAGTATTTGTCTGTCAGGCGATGGCGTTTCTCGTCAGCCCATCGATGACGGCCTTTGGGGGCATGTTCTCATGGATGTGGCTGATGCCGTTGCTCACGGAGACGTAGCCTCTCTCTGTGTCGCCCTCCGGCATATCCATGCGGCGGTTGGCAAAGCCGCCCGTCTTTCGGCCCGGTTCCCCGTCGATCGCGCCGGCACGCGTAGTTACTTCAAACCCTCGGCCTTCATCTCCTCGATGATCCTGATGCCGCTGGAGGTGCCCAGCCGCGTGGCTCCCGCGTCGATCATGGCCTTCGCCGCGGCCCAGCTGCGGATGCCCCCGGCGGCCTTGACCTGCACGTCCGGGCCGGCGTGGCGCTTCATCAGCGCCACGTGCTCGGCAGTGGCCCCGGCGGTGCCGAAGCCTGTGCTGGTCTTGACGAAATCCGGCTTGACGCGGCTGGCGACCTGCGCCAGAGACACAATCTCCTCCTCCGTGAGATAGCAGGTCTCGAAGATCACCTTGCAGCAGATGCCAGACCTGCGGGCCACAGCCACCAGCGCGGCCATCTCCCGCTCCAGATAGTCAAAGTCGTGCTCCTTGACCTTGCCCACATTGCACACGTAGTCGAACTCCTGACAGCCGTTTTTGACGGCATCCTCCGCCTCGGCCACCTTGGCCTCGATGGTCATCTGGCCCAGGGGGAAACCCACCGCCGCGCCGGTGAGCACGCCGGAGCCTTCAAGCATCTCCCGGCACATCCCGACGGGATAGGTGTTGATGGCCACGGACTTAAAGCCGTAGGCCCGCGCCTCGTCGCAGAGCTTCTGAAAGTCCTCCCTGGTCGCGTAGGCCTTGAGGTTGGTGTGGTCCACCATCGCCGCGACGTCCTTCACGGTGTATTCCATAGTATCCTCCTCGTCATCGTCCGGCCATCCGCCGATAGACCGGCAGCATCGATTGATAGCACAGTTCAAACAATTCCTTCACCGGGCGATAGGCCGCCACCGCCGCCGGATCGGGCTCGTGGACGGCGTCCACGGAGATGAACCGCCCGATGGCGTCGAAATCGCTGAACAGCCCCACGCCCACGCCGCCGGTCACCGCCGCGCCCATGGAGGTGGCTTCCTCCAGAAGTCTCGGCACGCGGATGCGGGCGTTGTAGATATCCGCCATCATCTGACGCCAGACCGCGCCCTTCACGCCGCCGCCGATGACCAGCAGCTCGTCGATGTCCATGTGCTGCCGCAGGATGTCCAGGATGATGCCCAGGTTCATGGTCACGCCCTCCAGCACGCTGCGCAGCACGTCCCGGCGCTCGTTTTCCATCTTCAGGCCGATGAACGCGCCCCGGGCGTCCGGGTTCCAGCGCGGCGCGCGCTCGCCCAACAGATAGGGCAGGAAGATCACGCCGTTGGCGCCGATGGGGCTCTGTTCGATCTGGCGGTTGATGAGCTCATAGGCGCTGACGCCCTTCCCCTCCGCCTCGGCCGCCTCCTGGCGGCATATCTGGTTCTTCAGCCAGGCATAGCTGCCGCCGGCGGACTGCATGGTGCCGTTGGGCGCGTACAGGCCCGGCACGATGTGGGCCCAGGTGACGGTGCGCATCTGTGGATCAAACACGGGCCGGTCGCTGGTGGAGGCGATCCACGCGGAGGAGCCCACATAGCTGAAGGTCTGGCCGGGCCGCACCGAGCCCGCGCCCACGTTGGCGCACACGCCGTCGCCGCCGCCCATGACCACCGGGGTGCCCTCCATGAGTCCGGTCGCCTCGGCGGCCTCCCGGGTCACGCCGCCCGCCACATGGGTGGAGGGCACGATCTCCGGCAGCTTGTCCCCGTCGATCCCGGCGATCTCCACGATCCGCTCTGACCAGGCCAGCGTGGCCAGGTCCACACAGGCGTTGGAGGAGGCATCCGAGGGCTCGGTCAGGAACCGTCCCGTCAGCTTGTATACGATGTAATCCTTGGCGTTCAGAGTCTTGTAGGTCTGCCGGTAGATCTCCGGCTCGTTGTCCCGCACCCACATCAGCTTTTGCAGGCCGTAGCTGGCGGCGTTGCGATGGCCGACGATGCGGTAGTAGTCCGGCAGGTCGATCTTCTCGCCGATGGCGTTCTGCTGGGCCTGGGCGCGCTGGTCCGCCCAGATGATGGAGGGGCGCAGCGGGCGGCCCTGCCTGTCCACGCACAGGCAGCCCATCATCTGGCCGGAGAAGGACACCGCGGCGATGTCGCGCCGGTCGACCTTCGTCTCGTGCAGGAGGCCCCGGGTCGTCTCGCAGATGGATTTCCACCAGTCCGCCGGGTCCTGCTCGGCCCAGTTGTCATTGAAATAGTGGCAGCCATAGGCGTATACCGTGGAGCCGATCAAACGGCCTTCCTCGCTGAACAGCGTAGCCTTGTTGCCGGAGGTGCCCAGATCGTGGGCAATGATGTATTTCACGGCCTCATTCCCCCTCAAGTATGGCTTCGGTCCCCGCGGGCGCCTCTTCGCCCAATGCCCACAGGAGTCCCCGCCGCGTCAGCTCCCACGCCGCCGGGAAGCGGTCGAACTCCGCGTCGCAGTGCCCCAGGGAGCAGTAGAACACCCTTCCCCTCCCCCAATGCCGGGTATAGGCGATGGGCATGGTCACCGGCCCGTCCACGAGGTGCGGCGCAAAGGCGCCGTCGCCGGTCACGACGGTCTCCGCCAGCACGTGTACCGCGGGATCCAGGTGCAGATAGTAGAGCTCCGCGAACATGTCGAAGTCGGAAAGCCCCCGGGTGATCGGGGATTCCGCGTCCGCGATGCGCACCCGGTATTCCCGGAAGAAGTCCTCCGCCCGGGAAGGCACCGCGGGCGTACAGTGGATAAACGGCAGGCTGGGATGGGCTACCCACTGGCTGCCGGTCATGAACTGCCACAGCACGCTCTCCCGAAAGGCGTCGCACATGCCGCCGTGGCATCCCGCCACGCCCATGCCGTCCGCCACGGCGTCCACGACGTTCACCGCCCATTCGTCGGGCAGCACGTTTTCGCCGGTATAGCTCCACACCGGCACCAGCAAATTGAAGCGCCGGAGAAACGCCCGGTCGGCAAAGGGCTCGGTCGAACGGATCGTTTCGACCTCACAGCCCGCTTCCTTCAGAGCTCCGGCAAACCGCGCGGCGACGGCTTCCGGGTCGTGACCCGGCCAGCCGCCGCAGAGTATCAGCGCGCGCTTCACGGCTCGATGTCCAGCATGGCCATCGTGGCGGGGATCTCGTGGGCGGTGTTGACCTTCTGGTCGTCCACCACGCAGTCGAAGCAGGACACGATCAGCTTGCCGTTCCAATAGCAGGGCTCGCCGGGCTCGTCCAGGCCGCCCTCCCAGCCGGTGCAGTCCGGGGACTGGGCAATGCGGGTGATCTTCCCGTCCGGGGCAACCTTTCCGATGGCGTTGGCAGAGAAATCGGCCACGTAGATGTTGCCGTATTCGTCCATGGTCATGCCGTCGGTGGTCTTGAGGTTCTCCGGATCCACGCACCAGAGTTCCTTGTCGATCATCTTGTCGCCCTTCGCGCTCAGGGTCAGCCGCCACATGGCGCCGTCGCCGAAGTTGCCGATGACCAGCCGGCCCTCCCGGTCGAAGATGATGCCGTCCACGCCGTACTGGCACAGCGGGTTCTCGGTGATGAAGGTGCAGAGGATGTTCTCGTCCGCGAGGGTGTTGGTGCAGTGGATGTCATGATCGTCCAGCTTGAAGCAGTACACGCAGCTCATCAGCTTGCCGGACTCGGTCTTGACCAGCTCCAGCGTGGACTGGGTGACGTAGATGTGGCCGTTGCGGATGCGCAGGCCGTTGGGATGCTCCATGTGGTCCGCCACCACGGTGAAGGATTCGTACTCCCCCGCTTCGTTGAAGTGGATGCGCAGGATGCGGCCCGTGCGGATCAGGTCCTCGCGGCCGGTCCAGCCGGGGTTGTCCACCATGTACAGGTCGCCGTCCGGGCCGAATTCGATACCCATGGAGCGCGCCTCGCCGGTCTCAGGATTGACCGGTACGTCGAACCACTTGCGGATGTTGCGATCCTTGTCGATCTTCAGCACGCAGCTGGGCAGGTCCATATTGGCAAAGTTGGGGCAGGACAGGATCAGGTTGCCGTCCCGGTCGATGGACATGCCATCCGGCGTGGCGACGTATTCCTCGGGCAGCAGGGTGAACAGTTCAGGGGTTTGCATGCGACGACCTCCCATCATTCAATCGATTAAACTATCATATACAAAACACCTGTATTCCCAAAACGGGATCATCATCTGTATTATAACACATACAGCGGATTTTTCAATAGAATTATTCAAATATAAAGCGAATTGACATTTTAAATTTTCCCATTCGCAACAGTTGACATTCCATCTGTGGCAGTTTATAATGAAACCAACCGTTAATTTAATCGATTATATTAGGAGGTTCGCATCCATGAGAACACTGGTCGTTGCCCGCGACGGCAGCCTTTCCCTCAGGGAAGTCAACAAGCCCCGATACGGCGAATACCAGGCCCTGGTCAGGACCATCGCCTGCGGCATGTGCGGCACGGACGTCAAGCTGTGCCACCGCACGTTCAAGGGCTTTCCGGAGTCCGTCTACCCCATCATACTGGGCCACGAGGGCGTGGGCGAGGTCGTGGAGGTGGGCTCGAAGGTCACCAGCTTCAGGGTCGGCGACCGGGTGCTGCTCCCCTTCGTGGATCCCGACCCGGAAAACCTCCCCGGCCTGGGCTCCGGCTGGGGCGCCATGAGCGAATACGCCGTGGTGTGCGACCCCGCCGACCCCAACGCCCCGGACTGCGCCTTCGCCCAAACGGTGCTGGACGACGACATCGACCCGGTGGACGCCGCCATGATCGTCACCTTCCGCGAGGTGCTCTCCTGCATCCGCTACTTCGGCATCCGCCCCGAGGACAGCGTGGTGGTCATCGGCTGCGGGCCTGTGGGCCAGACCTACATCAAGTTCCTCAGCCTGCTCGGCGTGAAGAACCTGGTGGCCTGCGATATCATCCCCGAGAAGCTGGAGGCGGCGCGTCAGCACGGCGCGGCCTACGTCGTCAACAGCCGCGAGACGGACCCCACCGCTGAGGTGAAGAAGCTGTTCCCGGAGGGCGTGGACTTCGTGCTGGACGCGGCGGGCTTCCCGGCCATCGTCAACCAGGGCATGACCATGATCAAGGACCGCGGCACGGTGCTGTGCTACGGCGTGCCGGAGAAGGAGGAAATCACCCTGGACTTCTCCAGGTGCGACTACAACTGGCGGGTGATCTACCAGCAGATGCCCCGCAAGCGGGAGGAGGGCGCGGCCCACGAGCAGGTCATGCAGTGGATCCGCTCCGGCCAGCTGGTGCTGAAGGATTTCATCTCCGACTACTTCGATTTCGATGACGCCGTCGATGCCTATCAGAAGCTCCTGGATCGGAAGATCCTCAAGAAGGGCATCGTACGGTTCCAGTGAGGTGGCATTATGCGCGTATCCATTGAATTGAAAAGCCGCCTGAGCGACACGCTGGCTTCCGCCGCGGGCGAGGACGCCGCCCAGCTGGTGTTTGACCGCGAATACGACGAGGGCGACTGCCTTGTCGTCACGGCGGACCCGGGCGCGACGCTGCGGGTCCAGCTGGACCCCGCCGTGCCCGAGGCGCTGCTCTTCCTCCCCGAGGGGCGCATGACCTATGCCATTCCCCGGGGCGAAGCCCTGACCGCCTACGCGCCCTTTGCCTTCCGTGGGACGCGGCACATGGCCTATGCCTGCGCCGCCCTGCCCTTTGAAGAGACGCAGCGGCGCGATCTCGCCCGCAACGCCCTGGACCTGCCCGGCGGCACCGGCGCCTTCCCCCACGTTCACGCCAACGCCGAGACCCGGGGCGAGTCGGTGTTCGCCGCGCGCAACGTCATCGACGGCTGTCGCGCCAACCACGGCCACGGGGAATGGCCCTGGCTGTCCTGGGGCGTGGACATCGCCGTGGACGCGAAGATCACCCTGGAGTTCGGCAGGCCCGTGACGGTGGACGGCATGGGCATCGTGATCCGCGCGGACTTCCCCCACGATTCCTGGTGGCCCGAGGCCACGCTGGTGCTGTCCGATGGCACGCGCCAGGTGTTTTCGATGGAGAAGACCGACGCCCTGCAGCGCATCTACATCGGCAAGCACACCATCACCTGGGCCCGCATCGAAAACTGGGTGAAGTACGACGAGCCGGCCCAGTTCCCCGCCCTGATCGCCTGGGAGATGTACGGCCAGCCCACCGACAAATGACGACTATAAACGCCCTACCGCGCCTTTGTTTTGCGCGGCAAGGCGTTTTCTTTTGGGATCGCAGACGCTTCAGAAAGCGGAGCGTCTCCCGGGGACGGTTGCGGCCGGAACCCGCCGACGATCACCCGGGGATCTCCCCGTCGGTCAGGTAGCGGATGTCAAAGGGCGCGTTGGTGATGAAGAGCACCGTGCAGTCCTCCTCGGCGGTGGCGCCGTGCTCCATCTTCGTGCCCTCGGGGAACCACACGAAATCGCCCTTCTCCACGATGCCCAGGTGGGTTCGCAGCCTGCCCTCCAGCACCAGCATGCCGTGGGAGCAGGTATGCGTGTGCCAGGCGGTGTTGTACCCCTTGGGGTATTTGGAGACATTGATGATCATGCCCGTGCGGTCGTCCTCCACCAGCTTTTTATCGTACAGCGGGATCGGACAATGGTCTGCATGCAGCTCCACCCAGTTCAGATCCGGAATGTGAAAAACCCTCGCTTCCTTCGTACGAATCACTCCTTCCCCCTGCGCGTGTTTTCAGGATGAAAAGCGAATAGTCTTCTGCCACTGGTTTGAAAACAGGGTCATTTGAATATCTGGTATTGAATGCCCAGATCGTCGAAGATCTCCGTGTAATAGGTCAGCGCCGCGGCCTCGTCGAACTCCGGCGCGTAGGTCTTCCCGACCATCTCGTACTTCGCGCCCGCGGCCCGCTGGTAGGGCAGTATGTCCACGCGCACCAGCGCCCTGGCGTCCTTCACCAGGTTTGCCACGGTCTCAAAGTGCGCCCGCTCGTCGTTCACGCCGGGGATGATGGGCATGCGGAGTATGAAGGGCGTCTCCCCCGCCGCCAGCATTTCGGCGTGCCTGCGGATGGGCGCCTGGTCCACGCCGGTGAAGTGTTTATGACGAACCGGATCGGAGACCTTCCAGTCCATCATCACCAGGTCCAGCTTCGCCATGACCTGCTCAAACACGGCGTCTGACGTGAAGCCGCTGGTCTCTATGGCGGTGTGGATGCCCTCCAGCCGGTCGATGACCGCCGACACGAACCCCCATTGCAGCAGCGGATCGCCGCCGGAGAAGGTCACGCCGCCGCCGGTGGCCGCGAACACGTCCGCGTCCTTGTTCAGCCGTGCCGCCAGGGCCTCCGCCGTCCATGCCGTGCCGGCGACCTTCCGGAAGCCGCCCTTGCACACGGGGACGCACGCCCCGCAGACGGCACAGTCCTCCGGCAGCCAGCATCTGTCTCCCGGGGCCGCGGGCCCGGCATGCAGCGGGCACGCCCTTTCGCAGGCCCCGCAGTGCACGCACGCCGCGGCGGAGACCATCAGCTGGGGCTTCGGCGACAGCCCCTCGGGGTTGTGGCACCACTGGCAGCGCAGCGGACAGCCCTTCATGAACACCGTCGTTCGGATGCCCGGGCCGTCGAACACGGCGAACTCCTTGATGTCAAACACCACGCCCACGGGATTTGCGCCCTCGCGGGTCGGCGCGTCCGCGCTCACAGCAGCAGCTCCGCGCGGCGGATGATGTGGTCCTGGTAGCACTTGTCCAGCTCCACAAAGTAGCCGGACCAGCCCCACACGCGCACGATCAGGTTGCGGTAGTTCTCCGGGTGCTTCTGGGCGTCCAGCATGCGGTCGCGGTTGACGGTGTTCAGCTGGAGCTGGTGCCCGCCCCGTAGCACGAAGAGCCGCACCAGCTGGGCCACCTTGGTGATGGACTCCTCCTGGGTGAACACGCTCTCCGAGAACTCGATGGTCAGCGGGCCTCCGTTGATGGTGCGCTTCAAATCCGGCTTGGAGAAGCTCTTGATCAGCGACACCGGCCCGTTCAGCCTAATGTTCAGCGACGGCGCGTAGTTCGCCGGAAGCGGCACCCCGGCCTCGCGGCCGTCGGCGGTGGCGCCCAGCTCGTTGGCGTGGAAGATGTAGAACATGGCCGAGCCCGTGCCCGCGCGGATGATGCCGCCGCGCTCGTTCTTCAGGCCCTGGACGGCGTCCGCGAAGGTGTTCAGCAGCCAGGCCACGTGGTCGTCCGCCCGATCGTCGTCGTTGCCCGCCTTGGGGCAGTGGTACTTCAGCTGGTCCCGCAGCGCATCGTGTCCTTCGAAGTTATCCGCCATGGCGGAAAGCAGCTCGTCTGCCGTGGTATTGCCCCGGAAGACCTCCTGCTCCACCGCCGCCAGCATGTCCGCTGCCGGAGCGACGCCGGTGCCGTGCAGGCCCCAGTTGTTGTACTTGCAGCCCTGTGCGATGTCCCTGCCGTTCTCCAGGCAGCCGTCGAAGAACAGCGACAGGTAGGGCGACGGGATGACGTAGAGGTTCTGCCGCTCATCCAGCGTCTTCCGCACGTCGGCGAAGATCTCATCGCGGACGATGGCCTTGAGTTCTTCGACGGAACGGACGTCCTTCAGGTGTTCCCGGATGACCCTGTCCACGATGTTGGCGAAGGGCAGCGCGCCGATGTTCACGATGTCCATGCCTCGGCCGGGGATGATGAACTCCCAGCAGGCGGCCATCACATAGTTGCGGGCATCCTCGGTGTCGTAGCCCAGCGCCTCCAGGCCCGGGATGGCCACGTCGTCGTTTTCATACTGCGGGAAGCCCAGTCCCAGCTTGGTCAGCTGCGTGCCCATCTCGTAGATTTCAAGAGGGGTGTTCTTATTCACCCGCAGGTTGATCTTCGGATCGATCAGGCGCAGTTCCGCGGAGGCCTTCAGGCACCACTTGGAAAGCAGGTTGAAGCCCTCGGTGCCGTCGGGCAGCATGCCGCCCAGCACCATGCTCTGGCCGTTGTCGCCCTGCTGCATGCCGGGATACATGTCGCTGTCCCGGTTGCAGGCGAGGAAGAAGGCCTCCAGCAGCTCAAAGGCGCTGTCCTCGGTCTCGCGGCCCGCGTCGAGGTCGGCCTTCAGGTACGGGAACATGTACTGGTCGAAGCGGCCCAGCGTGTTGTGGTAGTCCCCCTCGCACCACATGGCGTAGTGCAGGACGCGCAGCGATTGCAGCGCCTCCCGGAAGGTGCGCGGCGGCAAGGCCGGCACGCGGGCGAGGATGTCGGCCAGGTCGCCATAGCCCTTCTCACGGGCGGCGGCCTCATAGCGCTTCGTCAAATCCAGCACCGCGTCGATGGACAGGCGCATGGCGACGTGCTCCTCGCCGTCCCCCAGCTTTTCGCGGATCGCCAGCAGGCCGGCGCCCACCACCTTGCCGTAATCCGGCGAGAGGTTCGACACGTTGCCCAGCTCGTGGATAAAGTGGGTCTCGGTGATGGCCGCCCACTCCCCGTCGTCGTAGATGCGGGGCAGGTTCGGCACCGTGCGGGTGAAGGCGATCAGCTCGTCTTCAAAGATGTAGGGCGTCTCCATCTCCAGCGCCTGCTTGAGACGCAGCGACGTGCGCGCCACATCGGACAGCGCCTTGTCCCGATAGGTCAGCTTCAAATCCTCCGGCAGCGCGATCCGCGCCGCGTGATGCATGCGCTCCCACTGAAAGTGCTTCAGCGCCTGAATGCGTCCGGTCATAGACGATCTTCCTTTCCTGAGTCGAATTACGCCCGGTCGAGGGCGATATCTATCTGTCGCATCTGCTCTTCGGTCAGCGGCCCCAGCGCCAGCGCGGCGGCATTGTCCCGGGCCTGCTTTTCGGTGCGGAAGCCGGGCACCGGCACGGTGTTTTCCCCCCGGGCCCACAGCCAGGCCAGGCAGCCCTGGGCCAGGGTCCTGCCGCCCTGGGTCAGGATCTCCCGAATGGCGTCCAGCCGCCGGATGAACTCGGGGTTGGGCCGCCCGTCGATGAAGTAGTTCATCCACTGGGGCGCGTTCAGGCCCCGAAGATCGTTGGCGGCAAAGCGGGTGTCCGGGCCGTACTTGCCCGTGAGCAGCCCCATGCAAAGCGGGGAGCGGCACAGGCTCGCCATGCCCGTCCGGCGGCTGAGGGCGAGCATGTCGGGATAGTCCTCGAAGATGTTTTCGATGTGCATGAACGCCCCGCAGTGTTCGCCCTCCGCGAAGATGGCCGCCAGCTCGGGCCGCTCGGTGGACCAGCCGTAGGCGCGGATCTTTCCTTCCGCAACCAGGGTCTCCAGCGCGTCCCGCACGCCGCAGGCCAGCGCCTCGTCACAGCTGCCCAGGTGAAACAAAAAGAGGTCGATGTAGTCCGTGCCCAGCCTTTCAAGGGAGGCCTCGCAGGATGAGGCGACCTCGTCCGCGCCATGTATGATGCCCGTGGTGCGCTTCGCCGCAGGGTCGCACAGTATGCCGAACTTGGTGGAGACGACCACCTTGTCCCGCAGGCCCCGGATGGCGCGCCCCACCACTTCCTCGCTGTGGCCCGCGCCGTAGATGTTCGCCGTGTCGATGTAGTTGACGCCCATGTCCAGCGCCGCCCGGATGGCACGCACGGACTGCTCGTCGTCCACGTCCCCCCAGCCCATCTGGGAATCCCCGTCCATGCAGGGTCCGCCGATGGCCCAGCTGCCCAGGCCCAGTCGGTTGATGGTGATGTTTGTCTTTCCCAATCGAATCGGCTTCATATACGCCGCCTCCCTGAATTCATGAATTCGTGGCCGCGCACGCAAAAGGGCGGCCTTGCGCCGCCCTTTCAGGATGTTGACAAAGTCAACAGACTGTCAGTCCGCTGAAAAGCCTGCAAGGCAAGGCGGCAAGCCTGCAAATAAGGGAGCTTACCCGGTCGTAAGTGACCGCCATTTGCAGGCGCTGCCAACACAGCAAGCAAAAAACTCTTCCGGCTGTATTTCGTCTGCGGAGATTTTTGCGTTTGCGGTCTTTGTCAGCGGTCTGGGAGGGCGGCCTTCGCCGCCCTCTTGCGCCACTACGATTCCTTCAGCGACAGGCCCTCCGCCACGGCGTTGTCCCTGTCCAGCTTCACGGATTCGCGCAGCACGATCTTCTGCTCCAGCATCAGGTTTTCGATGTGCTCCCTGGGATTGCGCATGCGCTGCATCAGCATATCGAAACACCTGTCGCCCAGCAGATACGGATCCTGCATCACCGTGGAGATGGACGGCGTGGAATACGCGGCGATGCTGATGTCGTCAAACCCAAACACGGCCACGTCCTCGGGCACCCGCAGGCCGGATCGCAGCGAGGCCGATATGACGCCCTGGGCGATCATGTCGTTGGAGGTCAGGATCACCCGCGCGTTGGGACGTTCCGATACGTTCCGGAACCACTGGTGGAAGTAGTCGAAGGCCTTCTTCATCTTGCTGCTGTCCAGGTCGCTCTGAAGGATCACTTCGCACTTCTCCCTGGGGATGTCCAGGGCGCGCACCGCGTCCCGGAAGCCGCCGAAGCGCTCCTCCAGGTTCTGCTGGCTGGAAAGCGCCTCGCCGTAATAGCAGAATTCACGATAGCCCTGCCGGTACAGCGCATGCACCAGCCGGTTCACGGTTTCATAGTTGTTGAACTGAACGCAGGGATAGTCCGGCACATAGCGGTCGCCGAACACGATGGGCACGCCCGCCGCGTTGGCCATCTCATAGCTGTCCCGGTCGCGGGAGCCGCCGATGAAGATCAGCCCGTTCACGCGGCGGTTCACCAGCGCGGACACGCCGGTGCGCAGCACGTCCGACGAGAAGTGGGCGTCCAGCGTCAGCACCGCATAGCCCTCCTCCTGGGCGCGCTGCAATATGCCCGCCGTGCACTGGGCGTAGTATTCGGAGGCAATGTCCTGCAGCACGATGCCGATGATCTTGGAGTTGGAGGTGCGCAGCGCGCGGGCGTTCTCGTTGCGGGTATAGCCCAGCTCGCGTATGGCTTCCCACACCTTCGCCTGGGTCTCCTGCGAAATCGGCGCCGTGCCGTTGAGCACGTGGGAGACCGTTCCGGCGGAGACGCCCACGCGCTTCGCCACGTCGTAGATTGTACTCCTGCGCGCCTTCTTTTCCTTCGCGGGCCTTCCCTGATCGGCCGAATCTGTCCGGGCCATGATACCACCTGCCTTCTCATCCTGCCCTGGCCGGGCAAAATGACGCATTCAGGCAGACCAGCATCTCATATCTCATCGCTTCAGCTTCCGCGCGGCGACCTCCATCATGATGTAATGCGCCTGGGCCTCCACCGAAGTGCCTTCCTGTTCAAAGGTCGGCGAGCCGGAGCTGCCCTGAATGATGCCGTTCGCGTCCACCCTGGCCGCGACGGCCCGCCTCGCCAGGTCCGCGCGTTCGAGATACCGATCTTCCATTTTCTTCCATGATACCATGTTGTATATGGAATATGCAAACATTTCCGAGACTTCGCTTTCGTAAAATGTTTCACCATCGTCCAGCACGTCGTGAAACAGCCCGTTTTCCGCCTGCCAGGGGATCATGGCATCCACCAGCGTGGCGAAATCCGCCGCAAGCTCGTCCGCGCGGGGATCACCCGCGTCCAGCATCGCCCGGGTCATGCGCATGAGCCCCACCAGCGCCCAGCCGTTGCCGACACCCCAGTAGAGGCCCCGGGTAAAGGTCTGCCTGCCCTCGTGCCACTTGTGGTGATACAGCCCTGTCTCGGGATCCTTGAGCCTCCGCTCGATGGCGCGGTAGTGCGCCATGCCCTCGTCCCGATAGCCGGCCGACATCAGCACATGGGGGCCCATGGCCATGCTGTCGGCCCAGACCTCCTCGTCCCCGAGGATGTGATAGCGCGCGCCGTCCGGCGTGGCCGGGGCATCGTGGAGCAGGTAGGCCACGTTGCGCATGGCGGCGTCGATCATGCGGGTATCGTTCATCATGCGCCCCGCCGCCAGCACCGACTCCACGCACACCGTCGGGTCCACGATGGCCGGGGTGTTCTCCACGTCGCACAGCCGCCCGTCGGCGTTCTGGCGCACGACGCAGTCCAGCGCCATCAGGCACATCGTCTCCATTTCGCCGCACTCCAGCATGGCCTGGGCCGCAATGCCCTGCTCCCAGCACTGGCGGGTCATGGCCAGCATGGCCCGCTTCACCTTATCGATGCTCATGGCTTTACGCCTTCAGGCCGTTGCCGCGCAGGGAATCCACGAATATGGCGAAGATCAGCACCATGCCCTTGATGACCTGCTGCCAGTAGGCCTGCACGTTCAGAAGCGTCATGCCGTTGACCAGCACGGACAGCAGCAGTATGCCGAACAGCGTGCCCGTGACCTGTCCCTTGCCGCCCACGCCGGAGCCGCCCAGTATGACCGCCGCGATGCCGTCCATGTCGTTGCCGGCGCCGTGCTTGGCCATGGCCGCCGCCGTCTGGGAGACGGTGATGATGCCTCCCAGCGCCGCGGTGACCGCCGCCAGGATGTGGGAGATGAAGCGGATCTTGGCGGTATCGATGCCCGCCAGCTGCGCCACCTTGGGGTTGCCGCCCACGGCAAACACCTGCCGGCCGTAGGTGGTGTACTTCAGCACATACCAGATCACCACGTAGATGATCGCCATCACGATCAGGCAGAAGGGGATGCCCGCGATCTTGCCCGAACCGATGAAGCTGTACACGGGCTCGCCGGTAATGCGGATGTAGCGCCCGTCGGTGAGCAGGTACGCGCCGCCGCGGAAGATGAACTGGGTGCCCATGGTGCAGATGATGGGATTGACGTGCATCTTGGTGATGATGAAGGCGTTCAGGCAGCCGCCCAGCGCGCCCACCAGGATCACCAGCAGCATGGTCAGGTAAGGGTTCACGCCCTTCTCATACAGCATGCCCATGATCATGCCGCAGAACGCCGACAGCGCGTACTGGGACACGTCCAGGCCGCCCAGCAGCATGGCCACCGTCAGGCCGGAAGCCATGGTGCCCATGATGGAGGCATAGGAACCGATGTTCATCACGTTGGTAAAGGTGAAAAAATAGGGCGACGCGACGCCGAAGATCAGGCACAGCACAATCAGCGCGATGACCGTCGAAATATTGCCCTTCATCAGCTTGCGAAGCGTCTTCTGCAAGCCGGTCTGCTCTTTCCCGCCTGCCATGTTCCTCAGCCTCCTATCGCGTACTTCAGCAGGGTTTCCTGCGAAAATTCAGATTTGGGTACCTCGGCGGTGATCGCGCCCTCGTGGATCACGAAGATGCGGTCGGCCATGGCCATGATCTCCGGCAGTTCCGAGGAGATCATCAGCACCGCCTTGCGGCTTTCGCACAGGTCGTTGATCAGGTTGTAGATTTCCACCTTCGCGCCGACGTCCACGCCGCGGGTGGGTTCGTTCAGGATCATCAGCTTCGGTTCGGTGTTCAGGCCCTTGGCCACGACCACCTTCTGCTGGTTGCCGCCGGACAGCGTCTCCACCGGGGCCAGGATCTGCGGCACCTTGATGCTCAGCTTGTCCACCCAGCCCAGGGCGATCTCCATCTCCTGCTTGAGATTCATGATGCCCTTCGGCGCGAACTTCCTCAGGTTCGCCACGGTGATGTTGTCCTTGACGGAGGCGATGGCGTTGATGCCCTCGCTCTTGCGCTCGGCGGGCACGTAGGCCACGCCGTTCTGGAGCGCGTCGCTGGGCTTGGCCGGCGCGTAGGGCCTGCCGTCCACGGTCATCTCCGCCGAAGTATACTTGCGCACCGCCATGATGCAGTCGCAGATCTCCGTGCGGCCCGCGCCCATCAGTCCGAAGAGGCCCACCACCTCGCCCTCGCGGACGTCGAAGCAGACATCCTTGAGGAAGTCGGTGCGCAGGTTCCTGACGCGGAAGACCTCCTTGCCCACATTCGGGTTGGGGCGCTTGGGATACATGTCCGTGATCTCGCGGCCCACCATGTCCCGCACGAGCTCGTCGGTGGTGGTCTCGACGATGCGCCGCCGGGCCACGTTTTTGCCGTCGCGCATGATCATCACGGAATCGGCCACTTCAAAGATCTCGTTCAGGCGGTGGGAGATGTAGATGATCGAAACGCCTTTCGCCTTGAACCGCCGGATCAGCTGGAACAGCTCCTCGGTCTCGGAGTCGCTCAGCGCGCTGGTGGGCTCGTCCAGCACCAGGATCTTGACCTCCCGGGTGAAGGCCCGGGCGATCTCCACCAGCTGCTTTTCGGCCACCGAAAGCTCTCCCACCGGCGTGCGCGGATCCAGGTGGCCCAGGCCAAGCTGCTCCATGATCGCCTTGGCCTTTTCAAACAGGGTGGGATAGTCGATCTTCTTCATCCGGCCCTTGGTGGGGATCCGGCCGATGTACAGGTTCTCGGCGATGCTCAAAAAGCCCAGATAGTTGAGCTCCTGGTAGACGATGCCGATGCCCAGGTCGATCGCCTCCCGGGTGTTGTAGCCCGTGAGCGTCTGCCCATCGATGGTGATCGTGCCGCTGTCCGCGCGCTGCGCGCCGGACAGGATCTTCATCAATGTGGACTTGCCCGCTCCGTTCTCACCGATCAGCGCCAGCACCTCGCCCTTCTCCAGGGTCAGGTTGACGTGGTCGTTGGCGACGATGCCCGGAAAGGCCTTGGTGATGTCCTTCATCTCAAGAATACTCATGTGCCTCACCACCTGTTGAATCGGTTATATTGCCGGGAAACCGGAAGCGGGCAGCGCCCGCCTCCGGTCATAGGGGTTCACATCAGCCCAGGGAAGCCACGTACTCCTCGACGTTCTTGTAAGAGACCACGGAAACCTTGGTGTATTCGGACTGGGCCACTTCCTCACCCTTCAGGATGCGCAGGGCCATGTCCATGACCTGCTCGCCGTACAGGTGAGAGTTGTAGGAAGCGGTGCAGACCCAAGCGGTGGAGCCGTCCAGGTGCGCCAGCAGGTTCTCAACGGAAGCCGGGTCGGCGTTGTGGGAGCAGATGATGCTGTCGTCCACGCGGCCGGCGTTCTCCACGGCCTGGTTGATGGCGTAGCCGCGGTCGTCATTCTGGCCGACGAACACGATCTTGTGGGCGTCCGGATGGCTGTTCAGCCAGTCGCGGGTCATGCTGTTGGTCTTGACGTCATCCTGGAAGGAATCGATCCAAACCTGGTGCTCGGCGTCCACGCCGTACTTCTCAGCCAGCACGTCCACGACGCCGTCGCAGCGGGACTTGATGACGTCGCCGCTCTGGGAATCCCACAGGCAGACGATGTACTCGATCTCGCCGCCGAACTTCTCGTCAACGAACTCGCAGACGCCTTCGCCCAGCGCCGTGCCCGCGCCGTAGTTGTCCACGCCGAAGAAGTAAGCGCCGTCATACAGGCAGTCAATGGAGATCATCGGAACGCCCTTCTCCGCGCAGCGGGCGGCCATCTCGGAGCCGGTCTCGGCCAGCACGTTGAAATCGATGACCATGTCCACATCCTTCATCAGGAAGGCCTCGATGTTCTGGGTCATCAGCACGGCGTCGCGGTTGGCGATGGTCTCCTCCAGCTTCACGCCGTTCGCCTCAGCCGCCTTGGCCAGGCCGTCGGCAACGGTGATGAAGAAGTCCTCGGCGCGCTGCATGTTGGAGTAGCCGATGTAGTACTGCGTCTCTTCCGCCATCGCGAAGGTCAGGCCAACGGTGGCGAGCATCAGGGTCAGGACCAGAGCAAGGATCTTTTTCATGTTACTGCCTCCTCATTCTTGATTGCTATTATGAATTCGTATTGGCCGGATCGGAGGTCCATCGCCAGCCTGCCATCGGCACTGTGGCAGCCCGCGATGCCCTCCTCCCCACGCACAACACGAATTTCATTCCTCTTGCAGGGCAGGATCAGCGTACCCTCCGCGCCGGCCGGCAGCGACACGCGATAGCGCACGCCCTCCGGCCCAAAGTGCCACTCGGCCCCGATCGGGCCCGCGGCGCTGCGGTAAACCGCCCGCATGCCGCCGACGCCGGCGTCCAGCACCGGAGCGAGCCGCACCCGGCTGTAGCCGTCCGCCTCCGGCGCGATGCCCGCCAGCCGCTCCAACAGCCACGCGCCCGCCGCGCCCAGGCCGATGTGGTCGAAGGCGTTCATCTGATGGGGATGGAACCGGCCCTCGTAGATGCTGTCCCAGCGCTCCCACACCGCCGTGGCGCCCTGGCTGTGCATGTAGCCGAAGGAGGGATAGGCCGTGCTGCGCATGAACGCCGCCGCCCTGTCCTCCAGGCCCAGAACGCACAGTCCCTGCAGCGCCGCGGCCGCCGCCGAGGTGCCCCAGCTGATGCCGCCGCGCCGGTCCATGTCCTTGGCGACCCATTCCCGGGCGGCGTCCAGCTCCTCGCCCTCGATCAGCCCGAAGGCCGCCGCCAGCAGGTAGCCTGCCTGGGTCGCGCCGCGCAGCAGCTTGTTTCTTCCCAGGAAGAAGGTACGGAAGGCCGCCCGGATCTTCCCGTACATCTCGCGGTAATACCCGGCGCGTTCGGTCCTTCCCAGCGCACCGGCGATCTCCGAAAGCATCTGCGCCTGCCGCGCGAACCAGGCCGTGCCCAGCAGCGTCGGGTCGCAGATGCCGTAGCCGTGATCGTAGTCCGTGTGCCCGCCGTGGCCGAGATCCAGCCAGTCGTGGCCCGTGGCGAACCGCAGGAGGCGGTCGGAGCCGTTCACCATGAATTCGAAGTAGCGCTCCAGCGCCGGGAACGCCTCCGCCACCGGCCGCAGGTCCCCGTAGAGTCGAACCAGCATCCAGGCGCAGTGCACGGCGATGTTGGATTGCAGATCTCCCACGAACGGCGCGATGTCCTTCATCATCACCGCCGGGGCGATGGCCCAGAAGCCGCCGTCCTCCGTCTGGCCGTCCAGGGCGTCCTGGAGCCACTTGCGCAGGAACAGCCCGCTGTGGTTCAGCGACGCCGCGGTGTGCATGAAGAAGTGGCCGTCGGCGCCCCAGCCCAGGCGCTCGTCCCGGGCGCACACGTCGGTGGGCATGTCGTACAGGTTGGACTGCTCCGTGTTGCGCAGCATCCGGACCACGTCGTTGATCACCGGGTTGTCGGAAATCAGCTCCGTGGGATCGGGAAGCGCGCTGGAGATGGCCACGCCCTCGATCTCGATCAGCTCGACCTTCGCCAGCCCGTAGACGTGGGCATAGCGGAAGCCGTGGTAGGTGAACTCCGGCTGGAAGGTCTCCTCCCCCGCGCCCGAAAGGATGTAGCAGTCATAGGCCTCGGCGGAGCGGTTGCCGAAGTAGTGCAGCTCGCCGCCGTCCCGCTCCAGCTCTTCCGCGTGATACAGGTCGATCCGCGCGCCTCGCGCGCCCTTCACCCGCACGCTGACCACGCCGGAGAAGCACTTGCCGAAGTCCACGAGGATCTCATCATCATTGATATGTCGGATGGACTTCGGCGCCAGGCGCTCGTGCTCCACGATGGGCACGCCGGGGTGCATCTGCGGCACGTGGTCGTACTCCGCGCCGGTCTCGACGGCATGCCACTCCGCGTCGTCGTAGCCGGGCAGCCGCCAGCCGACGGGCTCCAGCGTGGCGTCGTAGCCCGCGCCGTGCATGATGTCCGCGTACAGCCAGGGCCCGACGCAGCCGCGCCAGGCATCGTTCGTAATGACGACCTGCCTGCGGCCGTCTTCATATTCGATGTGCAGCTCCGCGCTCAGCCGGGGCTTCGCGCCCCACCACTGGCGTGGATTGAGCCCAATATAGCCCGCGTACCAGCCGTCCGCCAGCACCGCCGAGATCGCGTTGCTCCCGCTGTGGAGGAAGGAGGTCACCTCGTAGCCGAAGCCGTACACGCGCTTCCGGTAGTCGCAGTTGCCGGGGATCATGTGACCGGTCGTCGCCTTCTCGCCGTTGATCCAGATATCCGTCAAGCCAAAGGCGCTGACATAAAGCACAGCCGACGCCAGGTCCGAATCCACCCGGAATTCGTCCCTGAGCAACGCGGGCTTGGGCAAAAACGGGTGGTTCTCACCCTTCTCAAAGTCGTCGGCACAGTAATAGGGAACACTGGGGTCGTAGGCATCGCGGCCCTCGTCATAGCCGATCCAGTCGGCCCGCCAGTCGGATTGGGCGATGCCCTGCCGCCAGCTGGCGGTCTCGCTCCATTCGCCGCAGGCTCCGGAGGCGTCCCACACCCGGACGCGCCAATGGACCAGGGCGTTGGAGGGGATCGCCGGGCCATCATATACGATGCGGCTGAACTGCGTATTTACCTTGCCGCTGTCCCAGAGCAGGCCTTCCGCCCAGTCCATCAAAGAGGATGAGACCTGGATCTGCGCCGCGCTCTGTGCCGCGCCGTAGCCCTCAGAGGAATCAAGCCAACTCAGCAGGGGATTCGCGCCGCCGATCCCGACGGGATCGCGCTTGTAGTCGCATCTCAGTTCCGTCGCCTTCATTCCTCTCACCCTCTGCTCGTGATTTAATCGATTGAACGATCGTCCTAAAAAAATCGGCTCGTTCACATTGTCCAGCCAGGTTTGGGCAATTGCGGGCAATTCAATCGATTGAATATTCAACTATACGCGCAATTCCTTTTCGTATTATTAATTTACACCAAGAATCCTTAAATGTCAATAGCTATTTTAATATTTTTTAATCACAGTTCATTCGTTGCTTAACGGACCCCTCAGCCGTTCGTTACGGCATGGTTAAATGGTTTACCTCCAATTAATTTAATCGTTTTAATTGCCGATGCGAAAGAAAGGACTGTCTCAAACCACATGGCGCCGCGATTGTGTATTCCTCGCCTGCACATGCATTTGAGGCAGTCCCCTCTGGCGTTGGTCGCCAATCGTTGGCCTACATTCCCAGCAGCTGCCTGAACTCCGCGAAGAAGGACCGGCTGACGGGAATCTCCTCCGTGCCGCCCTTCATGCGGATGTAATACACGGAATTGGACATCTTTGAGATGGATTCGATCTTCTTCAGGTTGATCAGGTAGGCCCTGTGGCTGCGGAACCAGCCCTTCGGCGCAAGGGTGTTCTCCCAATAGGATATGTTGTTGTTGCGCAGGCGGAAGCGGCCCTTGGGCGTGACGACGAACACGCTGCGCTGCTCCATCACGAGGTACAGCGCCTTGGTGAAGTCGATCACATAGTGCTTGCCGTCCATCGTGCCCAGCACCATTTCGGAGTCCTCCACCGGCAGCCTCGGCCCGCGGCCCAGCAGCCCGCAGTATTCCCGCAGGCGGTCGATCGTCCGGCGCAGGGCCGCGCGCGTCACCGGCTTGAGCAGGTAATCCAGCGCCCCCAGTTCAAACGCACGGACGGCATAGTGCTCGTAGGCGGTCGTGAACACGATGGCGATCTCCGGCCGCGTCTCCTTCACCCGCTCGCAGAAGTCCACGCCGCTGACGACCGGCATCTCAATATCCAGGAACAGCGCATCGATGGCCGTTCGCCCCAGCGCCTCGAGCGCGGCGACAGGGTCGGTGGACATGAAGGCGATTTCGACGTCTGGGTAGTCCTTCAGCAAAAACGCGAGTGTCTCCAGTCCGCTCTGTTCATCGTCCACCAGCATTACACGCACGCGCCATATCCCCCTTCACATTGGAATGATCTTCCATACCCGCGCCGCAAAACGCATTACGCCAGCTCACCAGATTTCATTCTTTCCCCAGCATGATTCCCAGGATGACGTCATTGGTGTGCGCCATGCCGTCCCGCCCCAGTCGACCCACCTCGGTGATGGTGTTCTCGATGCCCTTCTTGATGATGCCGTCTCCGCCGACGAACTCCCGTCCCGCGGCGGCCATGCGGAAGCCGAGTACCCCGGCCTCGACGCTCATGGCAATCTTCGCGGCGCAGGAGGGCTTGGCGCCGTCGCACACCGTGCCGGAGAGTATGGCCAGGCCGTTGACGATGGTGTGGTCGATCAGGCTCCTGTCGCGGGCGTGGAGGAAGGCGATCCCGGCCCCCGCAGCGCAGCCCGCGCAGATCGCGCCGCAGTAGGCGCTCAGGCAGCCGATGGCCTTCTTGATGCGTATGGCGCAGAGGTTGGCCAGCACCAGCGCCCGGATCAGGTCCTCGCGGGAGGCGTTCAGCGCCTCCGCGTAGGTGACGATGGGCAGGGTGATGGTGATGCCCTGGTTCCCGCTGCCCGAATTGATGACCGCCGGGAGCTCGCAGCCGCTCATGCGCGCGTCGGAGCCGGCGGCGGCCCGGGCCTTCGCCAGCAGCAGCGTGTCCGGGTGTTCGTCCGTCGCAAGCAGCGTCCTGCCGATGCAGGCGCCCCAGGAATTGCGCAGGCCCTCGTCCGACAGCGCCGTGTTGACGCTGATCTGCCGCTCGATGATCGGCGTGACGTCGTTCATGTCGCACTCGCAGGCGAAGCTGAATATCTCCCCGATGTTCAGCCGCTCGGCGTCCAGGCTGCCCGGCTCCTCGCCGTCCATCGCCTCGCGGAGCAGGACCTCCTGGTTTTTGCGGACCAGCACCACGTTGGTGTGGTGACCGGCGATGCGCACCTCGGCCTCGTCCCCCGCGAGCGCGCAGAGCAGATCAATGTCGAACAAATAGCCGCTCTGGGAGAGCGCCACGTCGATCCTGACGCGCCGCCTATACGCGTCGATCCGTTCCCCGGTGTCCTCCGGCGCGTCGTGGAGCACCTCCAGGGCGGCGCTTTCGTCGCCCACCAGCAGGCCCGCCGCGACGGCGGTCTCTATGCCCTTCCTGCCTCCGGTGCCGGGGACCACCACGCTCTTCACGTTTTTCACGATGCTCCCGCTGACCAGCACCTCGACGCGATCCGGGATCCCGCCGAGGGCCTTGCGGCAGAGGGCCGCGGCGTAGGCGAGGGCGATCGGTTCCGTGCAGCCCGTCGCGGGTACCAGTTCCTCACGAAGCGTGTTCAGATACTTGTCGTAGCTCTCACGATCCATCATCTGTTCCACATCCTCATTTGTTCTTCGCCCGTGCTTGCAGAAGCGAGGGGGCGGGTTGCCAGCGCTAATTTGGGATTTGTCGGGCTGGCGCCCAATTGAGAATTGAGAATGGAGAATTGGGAATGGTGGTGCAAATCCCTTCGGGATTTGTTTTGATTACGCCCCACAATTTGTGATTCTACGATGATTTGCCACCATTTAATCAGAGAAATCCGTAAGGATTTCAACATAAATTCTCAATTCCCAATTCTCAATTAATTAAATTCCAAGTTATCTCCCCACCACAAACCTCATCTCAAACGGTGCCAGGGTCAGTTCTCCGCAATCCAATCCCGTAATCGAGACGGTGATCTCTTCTTCGGCATTGTTCAGGACCGCCAGCGTCTTCGACGCCGGGAACCAGGCGGTCTCCACGTAGGGATGATCGCAGGCGGGGATCTGCGCCGTGTCCGCGCCCGTCAGGTCCATCAGAAGCCGCAGCAGCGCCTTTGCCGCCTCCGGGCTGTAGGCAAAGCCGCCCATGTACACGCCCGTTCCCTTGCCGAAGGCATGCCTCGTCAGCTTCAGGGGCTCGATGTCCACCACGCGGGTATCCGGGTCGATCAGGCGCAGGCAGGGATTCAAACCCTCGAGGCTCTCCCCCGTCTCCCACTTCGCGTGGCAGGCATAGCGCCCGTCGTCCTCGTCCGCGCCCAGCACATGGGCCATGCGGAAGAAGGTGTCCCCGCCCGGGCAGGCGGAGGGCTCGCCCACGCCGATGAACGCGCCACCCCGGTAGACAAAGCGGGTCAGCGCCGCTACCAGTTCGGGATCGCTCCACGCCGCGCCGCCGCTCCAGGCGTCCCCCGCGCGGCCCGCGTTGATGACAACGTCCACGCCCTCAAGGCCGCCCTTCAGGACGTCCTCAAAGCTGATGAACCTGACGTTCACCGGCAGGCCGGACAGCGCCTCATTGATGTGGATCAGCGCGTTCCAGTCCGTCTCGTGGAAGTGGCCGGACAGCGTCCAGGGTCTGAGGCTCCCCCAGGTGTGCAGCACCGCCACGGTGATGGGCAGCGTCGCGGGCGCCCCTTCGGCGTGCAGCGCTTTGATCCTGTGGAATTCATGGGTCATGTTCTCGATGGCGTCCACGAACGCCGGATAGCCCTCCGTCAGGTGCAGGTAGCCGCCCAGGCCGATGCGGTCCACCGGTTCCCGCAGCAGCGCCCTGCGCACATGCAGCCAGTAGTCCATGGCGTCCCGCTCGGGATGGCCGCCCTCGGAGAAGGTCGGCAGCCCGCCCAGCCCCACCGGGAACAGGTAGGGATGGAAGCGAAGCTCGTGCACCGGCACCTTCGCATCGGCGCACAGGCGGCACTCAAAGCCGCTGAACACGCACTTGATCAGGCCGTCGAAGCCCACGGAGGCGAAATATTTGCCCGAAGGCTCCATGCCCACCCAGCTGTCGTCGTAGAACACATAGGCCTGCTTGCCGTGGCGGTGGATGATGTCCACCAACGCCTTGGCCTTTTCCGCCACGAAGCGCTGGATGAAGTCCATGTAGTCCCGCTTATGGGCGGTGGGCGGACGGTGGGTGGCTTGCAGGAAGCCCTTGTTGATGAAGTCCTCCGCCGTCAGCGCGTAGCCGTATTCCTCTTCAAAAGCCCGCAGTGCCGCGGGGCTGACGGTAAAGTCATAGCTGGCCCAGTCCACGAACCGGCTCCTGCGCCGCATGTCGTCGCCGAAGATCCACACGAAGTTGTAGAACAGCGACGTCAGTCGCACCACGTTGGTTTGGGGATTGGTCACGCACCAGTCGTCCATGAACTTTTGCAGATACTCCCAGGCCAGCGGGTGGCGGGGGTCCAGCTGCCGCAGGTGCTCGCTGGTCCAGTGGTTGGTGGTGTGGTTGTACATATTGATCTCCTCCCAGATGCGCCAGCACAGGAAGGAGGCGGTGTAGCGGTGCCAGGGTTCGGCGCCGCAGACCGTGATTTTTCCGTCTTTGTATTGCCACTGCTCCGCGGGCACCAGACGGTCCGCGGTCCTGTCCCACACCTGCCAGAAAGGCATGGCTTCGGGGGTGTCGTTCAGCTGGAACTGCTCCTCAAAATAGCCCCGCAGCGGCACGATGACCACCGTATCCCCCTCGGCCAGCACGGGATCCGAGGACAGGAACGCCTGCTGCTGGGTCTCCGGATGCGCCTCGGCGAAGGCGTTGTGCTCCCGGATGACGCAAACCGTGGAGTAGATGCGATAGCCCGCCTCCACGATTTCCGGCGACAGTTTCGTGCCGTCGCTGTCGCGGATCACATCCGCGCCCCAGCGCTTCGCCAGCTCCAGCGTCAGCTGCTCGTAGCCCGATTCCCCGGGCAGCGTGAACCCGCCGCGCTCAATACTCGTGTTCAATCCTTATCCTCCGTCCTTTTGTTGTCGGCGTTGGATACTGAGATTCAACCACAGGACAATTGGAATTTAATGAATTGAGAATTGGGAATTGAGATTTTATGTTGAAATCCTTACGGATTTCTCTGATTAAATGGTGGCAAATCATCGAAGAATCACAAATTATGGGGCGTAATCAAAACAAATCCCGAAGGGATTTGCACCACCATTCCCAATTCTCCATTCTCAATTCTCAATTGGGCGTCAGCCCGACAACTTCCAAGTTGTCCCATCACGGCTTCAGTATCACCTTGATCCCCTTCCCCGCGTCAGCCACGGCAAAGGCCTCGGCCCAATCCTCCAGCGGGAACACGTGGGAGACCACGCCCTCGGTGGGTAGCCTGCCGCTGACGATACCGTCGATGGTGCGTTCGTAGCAGTACGGGCTGAGCTGGGAGCCGTAGATGGTGATCTCCTTGGCGTCGCCGATGATGGACCAGTCCACGGTGGAGGTGCCGCTCATCACGGAGAACTCCACGAACCGCCCGCCCTTGCAGATCATCTCCAGGCCCTGCCCGACGGAGGAGGGATGCCCGGTGACTTCGAGATACACGTCGCAGCCATAGCCGTCCGTCTCGTCCAGCACGCGCTGTATGGCGTTTTCCCTGCCGGGATTCAGCACCAGGTCCGCACCGAAGCGGCTGGCCATCTCCAGCCGATGATCGTTCATATCCAGCACAATGAGCTTCCTGGGATTGCGCTGCTTGATCGCGCCGATCATGCCCAGCCCCAGGGTGCCCGCGCCGGCCAGCACCACCACGTCGTCCACCTGGATGCGCCCCTGCTCCACGCCGTGCAGCGAACAGGCAAAGGGCTCAATGAGCACAGCCCGCTCGATGGGCAGCTCCTTGGGGATCACGTAGTTGATGGACCGCCGGGGCAGTATGGCGTATTCGGCCATGCCGCCGGGCAGGTAGTTCTTGAAGCCGTACACGTCGTGGGGATCGCACAGCCAGTATTGCCCGCGCTTGCAAAAGCGGCAGGTCCCGCAGGGCACGATCTGCTCGCTGACCACCCGGTCGCCGAGCTTGAAGTCCCCCTCGACGCCGTCCCCCATGGCGACGACCTCGCCCACGAACTCATGTCCGGGAATAAACGGCGGCTTGCAGAAGCCCGGCATGCCGTCGCCGCCCCAGAAGCGGGCGGACTTGTGGCTGGCCTTGACGTCGCCCGCGCAGATGCCGCAGGCCTCAATCTTGATCAGCATCTCCCCGTAGCCCGGCTCAGGCACGGGCACCGTCTCCAGGACGTACTCCCCCGGCCCGTGGGCCACCAGTGCTCTCATCTTTTCCGGCAGCATTCGTCTCTACCACCTTTCTGTCTGAGACGATTCATTCTGGTTCTTTCATGACTGTTCGACAGAGAGTTAAGAGTGCAGAGTTAAGAGTTAAGATAAAGAATGCCGAAGAACGAAGCAATGTTGCTTGTTAGGCAAATCAGGCATCTTCGCGGGAACAATTGCATTGTTTCACACTTGATTCGTGTTCGGCTCACTCTATCTCAACTCTAAACCCTTAACTCTAAACTCTCGGACGACTTGGAATTCGCGGAGCAAATTCCAGGTCGTCAATCCCTTCCCAGCAGCGCCTCGATCTCCTCCATCTGCGCCGGGGTCAGGGGGCCGAATTCACGGGCCGCGGCGTTTTCCCGGACCTGCTTTTCGGTGCGGAAGCCAGCCACCGGGATGCAGCGCCCAGATCGGGCCCAGATCCACGCCAGGCAGCCCTGGGCGAGGGTCCTGCCCCCGGAGGTCAGGATCTCACGGACGGCCGCCAGCTTGTCCAGCAGCGCCTGGTTGGGCTTGCCGTCGACGAAGTAGGTCATCCACGGCGGCGCGTCCTCCTTGCCCCGCAGGTCGCCCTTGCCGAATACGGTGTCCTTGTTGTACTTGCCCGTCAAAAGCCCCATGCAGAAGGGCGTGCGGGCGATGCTGGTCATGCCCAGCACATCGCAGATCTCCAGCATGGCGGCATCGTCCTCCATGACGTTCTCCACGTGCATGAAGCCGCCGCAATGCGGTCCCTGGGCGAGGGCGCAGGCCCGTCCGACGTCCGAGGTGGACCAGCCGTAGGCGCGGATCTTGCCTTCGTCCACCAGCTTCTCGAGGGTGTCGATCAGAATGTCCGCGCGCTCCGTGGGGTAGTCGCCCAGGTGGAACAGCAGGATGTCGATGGTATCGATGTCCAGCCGCCGCAGGGAATCCTCGCAGGACCTGATGATGTCCGCCGGGGTCTGGATGAGTCCGGTGGTCTCCTTCCTGTCCTCGTCGCAGAGGATGCCGAACTTGGTGGAGATCACCACCCTGTCGCGCATGCCCTTCACGGCCTGGCCCACGATGCGCTCGCTGTGGCCGCAGCCATAGATGTTCGCGGTGTCCAGATAGCGCACGCCCATCTCGATGCCAGCGCTCAGGGCGCGGAGGGATTCATCGTCGTCCACGTCTCCCCAGCCGGCATTGGCGTTCAGGTCCCGCCACGGGCCGCCGATGGCCCAACAGCCCAGGCCCAGGCTGCCCAGTTCAATGTCGTTCTTTCCGAATTTCATAAATCTCTCCTCTGTCAACAGCGGTTCAATCCTTCCGGAAGTCCGGAAGCCGCGGCGATTACCTGCCCCGCAGCACCGATTTGTCCCTCGGCACTCTTTATCTCAACTCTAAACTCTTAACTCTAAACTCTTGTGCGCAGGCGCATCAGCCCTTCATACCCGTCATGGTGATGCCCTGGATCAGGTACTTCTGGGTGAACATGAACAGCACGACCACCGGGATCAGCGTGATCACCGAGCCCGCCATGATGAGTGTGTACAGCGTGATGTTCTCCATCTTGAATTGCGCCAGCGCGATGGTCAGCGTAAACTTGGGCTTGTCGTTCAGGTAGATCAGCGGCGCCAGGTAGTCGTTCCACTGCCAGCGGAAGGTGAAGATGGCCAGCGAGGACAGGGCCGCCTTGGACAGCGGCAGCACGATCCGCATCAGGATGCCGAATTCCGTGCAGCCGTCCAGCCGGGCCGCCTCGATCATTTCATCCGGGATGCCCTGGAAGAACTGCCGCAGCATGAACACGCCGAACACGGTGAACATGCCCGGAAGGATCAGCGCCCAGTGGGTGTTGGTCAGTCCCAGCTTCCGGAACAGTATGAACTGTGGGATCATGACCACCTGGAAGGGCACCATCATGGTGGCCAGATAGCCCAGGAACACCTTGTCCCGGCCCCTGAAGTCGATCTTGGCGAAGGCATAGCCCGCCGTGGCGCTGGTGAGCACCTGGCCGACGGTGATCGTGCCCGCCACGAACAGCGAGTTGAGCATCGCGCCAGGGAAGTCCACCATCGTCCAGGCATTGTAGTAGTTTTCCCAGTGGAATACCTTGGGGATCCACTGGATGGGGAAGATGAACATCTCCGTCTCCAGCTTCAGCGAGCTTGAGATCATCCAGACGAAGGGAAACAGCGCCGCCACCGCGCAGAGGATCATGAAGGCCAGCAGCGCAATCCATCCGACGGTCGACTTCGTCGAACGGTTCCGAACGGGGCTTGCAGTAAACTGTGTCATGCGTCCTTCCTCCTCCCTACGCGCTGGCCCATTTGTTCTGGCCGCGATACTGTATGACGGTCACCACCAGGATCAGGGCGAACAGTATGTAGGCCGCCGCGGAAGCCGAGCCGAAGCGGTAATAGGTGAAGCCCTGCTGGTAGATGTAGTAGACGAGCACATTGGTGGCACGTCCCGGCCCGCCCTGGGTCAGCAGCGAGACCTGGTCGAACACCTTGAAGGAGTTGATCACGGCGATGATCGTCGCGAAGAAGATCGTGGGCGAAAGCTCCGGCAGGGTGATGCTCCAGAACTTCTGCCAGGCGTTCGCGCCGTCCACGCTGGCCGCCTCATACAGGCTCACGGGGATGTTGTTCAGCGCCGCCAGGTAGATGACCATGTAGTAACCGGCGTTGATCCATGTGCTCATGATGATGATGCAGGGCATGGCCCAGCGGACGTCGGAGACCCACTTGGGGGGATTGGACACGCCGAAGGCCCTCAGCATCATGCTGAAGGGACTGTAGGTCGGATGATACAGCGCCTGCCACACGATGGCGATGGACACGACGGTGACCAGGTTCGGCAGGAAGTAAACCGTACGGAACAGGCTCTTGCCCCTGGGCAGCTTGTGGACGCACAGGGCCAGGATCATGCCGCAGACCATGACCATGGGCACGTTGA
This sequence comes from Clostridia bacterium, assembly GCA_030530315.1. Lineage (GTDB taxonomy): Bacteria > Bacillota > Clostridia > Christensenellales > Aristaeellaceae > UBA2862. The sequence goes on from JAUMVG010000038.1 coordinate 32,433, forward strand.
CAAGCGTGTAGTACAGCGTATTTTTGAGCGAGATCAGAAAGCCGCTGTCCGTGAACAGCTTGGTGTAGTTGTTCAGGCCCACGAACTTCATCTCGGTGATCGCGTCCCACTTAAAGAAGCTGATGTAGAACGAATAGACAAAGGGAACCAGCGTGAACATCAGAAAGCCGATCAGGTTGGGCGCCAGAAAGGCATAGCCTGTGATATCCTTCTGCAACTGGTTCCCGCCGGCGCCGGAACTCCTCTTCATAAGCATCAACCTTTCCACGCAGCGCAATGCACATTGCGGCACTTGCAATATCGGCGAATGTGGAATTTGCATTCCACATTCGCCTGTCGTTATTCTATGGGATTACAGCTTTACCGCGCCTGCGGTCAGCCGAGGTTGGCAATCTCATCCTCGATGCGGGCAACGGAGTTGGCAATGGTTGTGTCCAGATCCTGGCCGCCCTCGGTCATGTACAGGCTGAGCTCCTCGGTCAGGATGGTGGAGGCGAAGGGGCCCGCCTCGTTCAGAGGATCGCTGAACACCTTCACGGGCTCGAAGTACAGGTCCACCATCTCGGGAGTGTAGACCTCGATGTTGTCGGCCCAGACCTGCTTAACCTCGTCGTTGGCCATGGCGGGCTTGCTGCCGGCCGCGGCGATGATCTTCTGGCCCTCCGTGCTGGAGAGGAAGCTGATGAAGTCAAAGGCCAGCTCGGGGTTCTTGGCCTTGCTGTTGATGCAGGCGCAGGTGGCGATGGAGTGGGTGGAATACTCCACGTCCTCATCGCAGGGAACACGGGCCATGCCCCACTCGAAGTTGATGGCGCCGGACTGGGTGTTGTTCTTCAGGTTGCCGCCCATGTAGTCGCCGCCCAGGATCATGGCCGTCTGGCCGGACACGAACAGCGGGGTGATGGAGGCGTTGATGGCGGTGGCTTCCGCGGGGGTCAGCTGGCTGCCGTCCACCACGCAGGTGTTGTAGTACCACTGGAGGGCGTCGCGCACTTCCTGGCAATCCAGGTCGACGGTCAGGTCGTCCTTGACGATCTTCACATCGCGCTGCATGGCGCCGAACATCTGCATCCAGGGCCAGCCCATCATGTACACGCCGTATACTTTGTCCGCGCCCTCGCCCTTGGTGAGCTGCTTGGCGACCTCGGCAAACTCCGCCCAGGTGTAGCTCTTGTACATATCCGGATAGGGAATGCCCGCTTCGTCGAACAGGGTCTTGTTGTAGTAGAGGTGATATCCGCCGCCACGGTAGGGCATCTGGTAGATGCCTTCATCCACGGAGATCTGCGGCAGGTAGTTCTCATAGGGCGTCATATCGAAGCCCGTGGACGCGATCAGGTCCGTCATGTCCATGCACAGGCCCTTGGCCACGTAGGTCTGGAACACCTGCTCTTCACGCATGAAGAACACGTCCA
>JAUMVG010000039.1 GCA_030530315.1 Clostridia bacterium
CCAGAAGACCACCAGCCGCAACCCCCGCTCGACGGTGGGCACGGTGACGGAGATCCACGATTATCTGCGCCTGATGTACGCCCGAATCGGCGTGCCCCACTGCCCCAACTGCGGCAAGCCCATCACACATCAGACGGTGGACCAGATCGTGGACCAGATCCTCGCCCTGCCGGAGCGCACGCGGCTGATGATCCTGGCCCCGGTGATCCGTGGCCGCAAGGGCGAATACGTGAAGATGCTGGAGGACATGTCCAAGCAGGGCTACGTCCGCGCCCGCATCGACGGAGAGCTGTACGAGCTGACCGACGTTCCGAAGCTGGCCAAGACGAAGAAGCACACCATCGAGATCGTGATCGACCGCCTGGTGGTGCGCCCGGACATCCAGCAGCGCCTGACCGACTCCATCGAGACCGCCATGCGCCTCGCGGAGGGCCTGGTGATCGCCTCCATCGTCGATCGGGACAACCCCGAAGCCGAGGACATGCTCTTCTCCCAGAACTACGCCTGCCCGGACTGTGGCATCTCCGTGGGCGAGCTGACGCCCCGCATGTTCTCCTTCAACAACCCCTACGGCGCCTGCCCCACCTGCACGGGCCTGGGCGTGCTGATGAAGATCGACCCCGCCATCGTCATCCCTGACCCGTCCCTGTCGCTGAACCAGGGAGCCATCCAGGTCTCCGGCTGGAACAGCTCGGAGATGGACTCCATGGCCCACCTGTACCTCCAAGCGCTGGCGGACCACTACGGCTTCTCGCTGGACGTGCCCGTGTCCCGGCTGCCGGAGGAGGTCGTAAATATGCTCCTGTACGGCACGAACGGCGAAAAGATCAAGATCCAATACGCCCGGGGCGACAACAGCGGCACCTTTGCCGCGCCCTTCGAGGGCATCGTCACCAACCTGGAGCGCCGCTACCGGGAGACCAATTCCGACGCCATGAAGGCGCTCTACGAGGGCTACATGTCCCAGGTGCCCTGCCCGGACTGCAAGGGCAGGCGCCTGAAGAAGGAGAGCCTTGCCGTCACCGTGCAGGAGCGCTCTATCTCCGAGGTCTCCGACCTCTCCGTGCGGGACTGCCGCGCCTTCTTCGACGGCCTGACGCTGTCTGAGAAGGAGCGGATGATCGCCAACCAGATCCTGAAGGAGATCCAGGCCCGGCTTGGCTTCCTGAATGACGTGGGCCTGGGTTACCTGACTCTCTCTCGCAGCGCGGGCACCCTGTCCGGCGGCGAGGCCCAGCGCATCCGCCTGGCCACCCAGATCGGCAGCGGCCTGGTGGGCGTGCTGTACATCCTGGACGAGCCCTCCATCGGCCTGCACCAGCGGGACAACCGCCGGCTGCTGAACAGCCTGAAGGGCCTGCGGGACCTGGGCAACACGCTGATCGTGGTGGAGCACGACGAGGAGACCATGCTGGACGCCGACTGGATCGTGGACGTAGGCCCCGGCGCGGGCATCCACGGCGGCGAGATCGTTGCCGAGGGCACCCCCCAGCAGATCATGGACAACCCCGACTCCCTCACCGGGCAGTACCTGTCCGGCCGCAAGTTCGTGCCCATCCCCGCCTCCCGCCGCGCTCCGTCCGGCTGGCTGACCGTGCGCGGGGCCCGGGCCAACAACCTAAAGGGCATCGACGTGCGCTTCCCGCTGGGCGTCATCACCTGCGTCACCGGCGTGTCCGGCAGCGGTAAGAGCAGCCTGGTCAACGAGATCCTCTTCAAGTCCCTGTCCCGGACGCTGAACCGCTCACGGCAGCGGGCCGGGGCCCACGACGGCATCGACGGCGTGGAGCAGCTGAACAAGATCATCGCCATCGACCAGTCCCCCATCGGCCGCACGCCCCGGTCCAACCCGGCCACCTACACCGGCCTGTTCGACATGATCCGCGACGTGTTTGCCCAGACTCCCGACGCCAAGGCCAGGGGCTACAAGCCCAATCGCTTCTCCTTCAACGTGAAGGGCGGCCGGTGCGAGGCCTGCTCCGGCGACGGCATCATCAAGATCGAGATGCACTTTCTGTCCGACGTCTACGTGCCCTGCGAGGTCTGCAAGGGCCACCGCTACAACCGGGAGACGCTGGAGGTGCGCTACAAGGGCAAGAACATCTACGAGGTCCTGGAGATGACCGTGGACGAGGCGCTGGAGTTCTTCCGCCCCATCCAGAAGATCGCCCGGAAGCTGGAGACCATGCGGGACGTGGGCCTGGGCTACGTCAAGCTGGGACAGCCCGCCACCACGCTTTCCGGCGGCGAGGCCCAGCGCGTGAAGCTGGCCACCGAGCTGTCCCGCCAGTCCACGGGCCGCACCATCTACGTGCTGGACGAGCCCACCACCGGACTGCACGTGGCCGACGTGGAGCGCCTGATCGACGTGCTGGACCGCCTGGCCGAGGCGGGCAACACCGTGGTGGTGATCGAGCACAACCTGGACGTAGTCAAGACCGCCGACTACATCATCGACCTCGGGCCCGAGGGCGGCGACGGCGGCGGCACCGTGGTGGCCACCGGCACTCCCGAGGAAGTGGCCGAGTGCGAGGCCAGCTTCACCGGCCATTACCTGAAGCGGGCGCTGGACAACTGGGGTCGGAACCGATAGGATTCATTCATCGGCACAGGAAACTGAAGCAAAACAATACCGTGCTACAGGAACGCGGGAACGCCATTTCGGCGTTCCCGCGTTTAAAATTCTTCATAGAAAACTACAGGATGAATGACAGGCAATAAGCGGACAAAAGAACAGATCCTTCACTTCATCTGTGATGACAGCGAATCGCAATCCCTGTCATCCGGAGCGAAGTGAAAGATCTTCTTTTTATGCGTTCAATTGCAGCGGGGATATCAATCCGCCTCAGGCCTGGACGCGCGTTCAAACAGCGCCTGGACCTTGTAGTCCGGCTCGGGCGTCAGCAGCGAAACCACCACCGCGCAGATCATGCCCGCGGCGAAGCCGGGGATGATCTCGTACAGGCCGAAGCTGCCCAGGAACGCCAGCCAAAGGATGTCCACGATGGCGCCGGCCAGTATGCCCGCCACCGCACCGCCGAAGGTGAAGCGCTTCCAGAACAGGCTGAGCAGGATCACCGGGCCAAAGGCCGCGCCGAACACGCCCCAGGCGTTTTCGACCAGGCCCATGATGGTGCCGCTGTTGGGGTTGGAGGCGATCATCAGCGCGATGACGGCGATCACGATCACCACCGCGCGGCCCGCCCAGAGCATCTCCCTGTCGGAGGCGTTCTTGCGGAACACCGGCTTGTACACGTCGCTGGCGAAGGCCGAGGCGGAGGCCAGCAGCTGGGAGTCCGCCGTGGACATGGAGGCGGCCAGTATGGCCGACAGCAGCACGCCGGAGATGATCGCGGGGAAGATGCGGCGGGTCATCTGGATGAACACCGTGGAGGAATCGGCGATCTCGCCCATGAACACGCGGCCCACCGCGCCGGCGACGACGGACATGGTCAGTATGATGACCGTCCAGGTGATGCCGATGACGCTGGACTTGCGCAGCTCCCTCTCAGAGCGCACCGACATGAAGCGGATGATGATGTGGGGCATGCCGAAGTAGCCCAGGCCCCAGCCCAGGCCGGAGGCGACCTCCTTCCAGTCCCGCGCGAAGCTCCAGTAATGCTCCGGGAACTGGGCCGCCGTCTCCACCGTGCCGCTGTTCACCAGCGCCAGGGCGAAGATCGGGGCGATCAGCAGCGCCGCCAGCATCAGGAGGCCCTGGAAGAAGTCCGTCCAGCATACGGCGGAAAAGCCGCCCAGGAAGGTATAGCCGATGATGATCGCCGCCGCCAGGTACATGGCCACGGTGGCGTTCATGCCGATGACGGTGTTGAACAGCGTGCCGCAGGCCTTGATGCTGGAGGCCGCGTAGATCGTATAGGCGATGATGAAAATCACCGCGCAGATGATCTGCAGCGCCCTGCTGGAGGACAGGAAGCGGTTGGTCAGGTACTGGGGAATGGTGATGGAGTCGTTGGCCTCGATGGAAAAGCGGCGCAGGCGCGGCGCTTCAAAGATCCAGCTCAGCGCATAGCCGATGGCCAGGCCGATGGCGATCCAGGTCTGCCCCATGCCCGCCGCGTACACCGACGCCGGCAGGCCCATCAGCACCCACGCGCTCATGTCCGAAGCGCCGGCGGACAGCGCGGAGACCCACGCGCCCATCCTGCGCCCGCCCAGGAAGTAGTCCTTCTCGTTGCTGCCCTTGGAGCGTACGAAGAAGTAGAGTCCTATGCCGATCATAAACACCAGGTAGAGGATAAACACAACCAGCTCTGCCGCGTTCATGCAATCGCCTCACTTTTGAGTAATAATGTATAAGTATACACGCATCCAGCCGTTTTATCAATACTTTAACAGGTTAATACTGTAAATTATCAATTAAATCGTCGCGCACAAACTGTGCGAATGGGCCTTATGCCGGCGCGACCGCCTCTCAATCCGGCAAAGTCCACGTGTGAGCGCGGTCCAGGACGCCGAAGGCTCGCCTCGCCGAAGGCTCGCCTCTCCCGAATATCAAATGTGCTCTACTTCCGCTTCCTCCCGCATAGGCTGTATCAAAAACCGGGGAGGCGCGTCACATGGCCCGATCACGCACGCAAACACTGCTTTCACTTTTGAAGGGACTCGCCGGGGCGATCCTGCTCACGCTGCTGCTGATGGCAGCCATGGCGGCATTCGCCGCGATGGGCCGCATCTCCGACAGCCTGCTGATGGCCCTGAACCAGCTGATGAAGCTGGCCGCCATACTGCTGGGCGTCACTCTTGCCGTGGGACGGGGCGGGCGCCGGGGCTTTTTGACCGGCATGACCCTCGCCATGCTCTACATGGCCCTGGGCTACGGCTGCTATTCCGCGCTGGGCGGCAGCGCCTTCTCCACGCCGGAATTCCTCGGAGAGGTGATGATCGGCGCCGCCATCGGAGCCACCGCCGGGGCGGTGCTCTCCAACCTGCCCGCGCGGCGGCGGACGGCATAGCGCAAAGGCGGGGCGCATTCTGCGCCCCGCCCCGTTATAATCTCTTACTGCTCGGTGGGATAGTCGCTCTTGCCGGTGATCTTCCGCTTGATGATCTTCCCCATGCGCTTGAGGGCGTAGGGGCCTACCAGCTTCATCATCTCCTCAGCGGTATGCATGTCGCTGGCCGCTGGCAGATCCCGGGACAGGTGGATGGCGTCGAACTCGCACCGTGTGGTGCACAGGCCACAGCCCACGCACTGGTTCAGGTCCACGATGCTCCGGCCGCACTTCAGGCAGCGTCCCGCTTCCTTCTTGATCTGCGCCTCTGTCAGCGGCAGCCGCAGGTCGCTGAAGGTCTCCCGGGCCTCGCCGGGCTTCAGGCCGGGGGCCTGCCTCGGGGCGTTGTCGTAGCCCTCGACGCGGATGTCGTCCCGGTTCAGCTCGATGAACTGGCGCAGGTCGCGGCCGATGGTCATGGACTGGCCCGGATGGACGAAGCGGTTGATGGAGGTCATGGCGGCCTTGCCCTCGGCGATGGCGTCGATGGCGAAGCGCGCGCCGTGGAAGATGTCGCCGCCCACGAACACGTCCGGCTCGGCGGTCTGCAGCGTCACGGGATCCGCCTCGGCGGTGCCGTTGCGGCGCACGACCACCTTGCTGCCCTCCAGGAGCTTTCCCCACTGGGCGGACTGGCCGATGGCCATCAGCACGTGGGAGCAGGTGATGGTCCTGGTGTCGTTCTCGTCATACTGGGGCGCGAAGCGGTGCTGGTCGTCGAACACGCGGGTGCAGCGCTTGAACACGATGCCCGTCACCCGTCCGTTCTCGGTCAGGATCTCCTTGGGACCCCAACCGTTTTCCACGGCGATGCCCTCGTGCAGGATCTCGGCCACCTCGTCCTTCGCGGCGGGCATCTCGTCCCGCTGCTCCAGGCACAGCATGGTCACGCTTCCCTTGGTGCAGCGCAGCGCCGTGCGGGCCACGTCCGCGGCCACGTTGCCGCCGCCGACGACCACCACGTCGCCGTCCAGCCGCACATCGCCCTTCAGGTTCACGTCCTTCAGGAAGGCCACGCCGGAGGACACGCCCTCGGCATCCTCGCCGGGCACGCCGGCCATGCGGCCGCCCTGCATGCCGATGGCGATGTAGAAGGCCTTGAAGCCCTGGGCGCGCAGCTGATCGAGGGTAATGTCCTTGCCCACCTCGACGCCGCAGCGGATCTCGACTCCGGCCTTTTCGATGATTTCGATCTCCCGCTGAAGCACTTCCTTCTCCAGGCGGAAGCTGGGAATGCCGTTGAGCAGCATGCCGCCCGGGCGGGATTTCCTTTCAAACACGGTGACCGGGTAGCCCTCCTGCCGCAGGTACCAGGCGGCGGAGAGGCCGGCGGGACCCGCGCCGATGACGGCGATCTTATAGTCGTCCCACTGGTTGCCGTCGCCGTTCTCGCTGATCATGCCGAAGTTCTCCGGATGGGCCAGCTCCCACTGGGCTAGGAACTTCTTGATCTCGTCGATGGCCACGGGCGCGTCGACCAGGCCGCGGGTGCAGCGATCCTCGCAGCGGCGGTTGCACACCGCGCCGCAGACCGCCGGGAAGGGATTGTCCTGGCGAATAAGGCGCACCGCGTCCTCGTAGCGGCCCTCCGCCGCCATGCGGATGTAGCCCTGCACGGCGATGTGGGCCGGGCAGGCGGTCTTGCAGGGAGAAGTGCCGGTGTCGTAGCAGTTCAGCTTGTTGTGGTCGCGGTAGTCCCGGTCCCACTTGTCCTGACCCCAGACGTGGTCGTCCGGCAGGTCGTGCATCGGGTATTTTACCTGGCTGCCGTCGGCCCTGCACAGCTTCTGGCCCAAGCGCGCCGCGCCGGCGGGACAGACCTCCACGCACTTGCCGCAGGCCACGCACTTCTCGGGGTCCACGTGGGCCCGGTAGGCGCTGCGGGACATGTTGGGCGTGTTGAACAGCTGGGAGGTGCGCAGGCCGTAGCAGCTGCCCGCCGAGCAGTTGCAGATGCCCACGATGCGGTTGGGACCGTCCAGATTGGTGATCTGGTGGACATAGCCCTTGCGCTCGGCCCGCTGGATGATCTCCAGGGCTTCCTCGCGGGTGATGTAGTGGGCATCCTTGCCGCTCTCCACCAGGTATTCGGCGATGTCGCCCACGCCGATGCACATGTAGCCCTCGATGTCGCCCACGCCCTCGCCGCGGATACGCTGGGCCTTGCGGCAGGCGCAGACCATCTTGCAGAACTTGTCGTTCTTGTTCAGCCAGTGCGAGAGGTGCTCCACGCTGACGCTCTCCACCTTTGGGTCGATGGCCTTCTCCACGGGAATCACGTGCATGCCAATGCCCGCGCCGCCCGGCGGCACCAGCTTGGCCGCCAGCTCCAGCGGCTCCTGGGGGGCCAGGTTGAACATCGTGGCGACCTCGGGGTGCTCGTCCGGCAGGGTGGGATGCTCCACCATGTATTCGCCGGAACCCACCACCCACTTGGGGATCCAGTATTGGATGTGCTGGTCGGCGTTGTCCCGGTTCTGCTCCAGTATGCCGATCCACAGCAGATGGTCGATCACCTTCTGGGCCTCGGCCTCGCTCATGTTGTTGCGCTGGGCCAGCTCCGGCGTGGTCAGGCCGGTGCGCCGCTTCTTGAAGGACAGCAGGAAGCGCACCTCGTCCTTGGTGAGCAGCCGGTCCAGGATCCAGAAATCCATGTGGTTTTCCTTCATGCCGCCCGGCAGCTTGCGGGGAATGTTGTCCGTGATCATCACGGCCAGCTTCTTGACGAGCTTTTTCTTCTCGGGATCGTCGCAGTGGTGGCCGTTCACGGGATAGTCCCTCTCGTTGACGTGGATCATCGGGTTGACTTCGTTGACCACGGAATCACTCCTATCTAACTTCAGTATCTTATTCTGTTACACGATCAGGCAATAGCCCAAGCCCCCGTCTCTCCGGCATACTGACTGTTGCCTGCTGCCTGTTGCCTTACCGCTGTTGCCTTATGCCTGTTGTCTTATCCTTATTCGATCGGTATCTTGATCGTCAAATCGCTGGTCGGGTACGCGGCGCAGGCATGGACATAGCCGAAGTCCCGGTCGGCGGCGCGGCGGCCATCGTTCTCCGGGCACACGTACACGCTGCCGGAGAGCACCTTGGTGCGGCAGAAGCCGCATTCGCCGCTGCGGCAGCCGGTCTCGATGCGGATGCCCGCCCGTTCCAGCGCCACCACCAGGCTCTCGGTGGCCTTGGCGTCGATCACGTCCTCATGGATGCCCCGGCGCACGGTCAGCCTGAAGGTCCTGTCCTTCAGTTCCATCGGGTAGCCCTCGAAGGTGGTGATGTCCTTCGCCTGGCCGAACACCTCGAAGCGCACGCGCCGGGCGGGGATGTCCAGCTTCTTGAGCTCCTCCCGCAGGAAGCGGTACATCACCTGCGGGCCGCAGATGAAGTAGGTGGTGTCCGGCGCGGAATACTTCTTGATCAGTTCGGCGGACAGGAAGCCCCGCTCCCCCTTCCAGTCGGGCTCGTCGCCGGACAGCACATGCACCACGTGCACCCGGTCGCCTTGGAGCGCCTCCAGCTCGTCCTTCAGGATGATGTCCGTGGAGGCCACGGAGCCGTAGAGGATGGTCAGGTCCATGTCCAACCTGCCCGCGGCGACCTCCCGCGCCATGGAGGCGAAGGGGGTGATGCCCACGCCGCCCGCCAGGGCCACGACGTGCTTTGCGTCGCGCAGGGGCTCATAGTAGAACTGGCCCAGGCCGATCTGGGCGGTGAACACGTCCCCGACTTTGACGTTGTCATTCAGGTGGTCACAGATGAAGCCGTCGCCCCGGGAACGGCGCACGGTGATCTCCACGAAGCCGTCCTTTCCCCGGGCCTGACAGGGCGCGGAGGAGATGGAATAGGGGCGGGAGATGACGCTCTTGCCGATCTCGAAGTCGATGACCATGTACTGTCCCGCGTAGAAGAAGGGCAGCTCGCCGCCGTCCTCCCGGACGAAGCGGAAGGACTTCGCCGTGGGGCTCGCGGTCTTGACCCCGGTGACCTTCACGCGCAGGCGGCCCGGATGCCAGGCCCGTGCGACGTCGCCGATGGGGTCCTCGCGCACAGGCGCGGCGGATGCGGACTCAAAGGCCTCCAGTCGGGCCTTGGTGACGCGGGACGCGCCGCCCACGTCCTTCAAAAATCCCTTGACCTTCATTTTGCCGCCTCCTCTGCCATGGTATCCAGCACGTTCTTGGCCGCCTTGCGGCCGTTAGTCACCGCCGGGCCCATGCCGTCGCCGGAGATGGCGTGGGCGCCTGAGAACTCCAGGTGCTTGATGAAGCGCTCCGCCTCAGCGGTCTGCAGGCGGGCGATGATGTGGTCCTCCATCGTGTGGGCATAGCCGTAGATGCAGCCGTTCCACGCGCCGGTGTACCGGGCCACGGTCATGGGCGTCTCGATCACCAGCTCGAGCACGTGGTCCAGCAGGTTCACGCCGAAGTAGGCCGACATGTCGTCGATCAGCTGCTTGGCCACCCGGTGCTTCACTGCGTCGTAGTCCTCCGCCTTCACCGTCTTCCAGCCGTCCACCCGGGGCAGCACCGTGACGGAGAAGGAGCAGGTGCCCTCCGGCGTGCAGTCGGGGTTGCCGTAGTTGTGGCAGATGCAGGTCAGGTAGCGATAGGGGCCCAGGCCCGCCAGGTCCTTGTAGAGGGCGTCGGTATCCATGGTGTCGCCCCGGAAGATGCTGTAATCCCGGATGTTCAGCTCCTCGGCGGGCTTGTCCAGGATCATGATCACCGAGAAGGCGGTCAGGCTGAGCCTGCGGCCGTTGACCATCTTGACGGCCCCGGCGGGCACGGCGTCCGCGGGCTCGATCATCGAGGTGTACACCTTGTTGGGATAGGCGGAACAGATCACGTAGTCCGCGTGGATCTCGTCTCCCCGGGCGGTGCGCACGCCGTAGGCCGTGCCGTCCTTCACGAGGATCTTGTCCACCTGCTGGCGGTACTCGATCTGCACGCCCATGGCCTCGGCGCGCTCCGCCATCTTCAGGGACATCTCGTGGCTGAACTTGCGGGGAATGAAGGAGCCGTAGCCGATGTAATCCGCCATCAGCACGGAGAAGATGGTGAAGGGCAGATCCGAGAAGCCGCTGCCCACGTAGATCCAGTAGGGCGCCAGAAGGTCCAGCGCCTTCTGGGGCAGCTGGAAGGTGTCCAGCACCTCCTTGGTGGAATAGCCCGCGGTCTTGACGAAGGCCTCGTGCTTGAGCAGCATCATGGGCTTGCTCATCGGGTGGATGGACAGCTCGTTCACGCTGTCGAACACGGTGTGGCACAGGTTCAGCAGCCGCAGCACCTTGTCATAGGTGCCGGGCACCGCAGCGTCCACTTCCTTCGCGAAGCGCTCCAGGCCGGGATGCAGCGTGACCTCCAGCCCCGGCAGCGAAGCGTGATAGGCCTCCGGCACCTTGAGCCAGTCGACGTCCACGCCCATGTCGTCGAAGAACTTGCCCACCTTCAGGCGGTTGTCCTTGTCTCCGATGCTCATCATCTCGTGGAGCGCGGCCTCGATCTCGATGCCGCCGCGCACGAAACTGGTGGCGATGCCGCCGGGCAGGTTGTGGCGCTCCAGCACCAGCACGTCCTTGCCCTTGTCGGCCAGCATCAACGCCGCGGACAGGCCCGCCAGCGCGCCGCCCACGACGATGACGTCGTAATGATCCTTATAGAATTTCATAAACACACTCCAATTCAGGGCAAAGGGAACGGGAATTGAGAAGGAGCGGCCCCAATCGGAACCCTGTCGCTTCGACGGACTCGATTCTCAATTCCCAATTCTCATACTGTTCTCATTGCAAATCATACCAATAAGATTCTTCGACTTCGGCTCCGCCTTCGCTCAGAATGACGCAGTCGGTCGGTCATCTTGAGCGGAGCGCAGCGAAGTCGAAAGATCTTTTCGTCGTGTTTTTGATTGAGAATAGTATCAATTCCCAATTGTTTTAGAAGAACCGTTCCACCAACTCGCGGCTGTACTCGGCGGTCTCGTCCATGTCGCCGAAGCTCATGATCTCGCCGGCGTAGAAGGTGTCGTACTTGCCCTGCATGGCTTCGACCTTGTCATACCAGCCCGCGGCGTAGTCGTCGCTGAAAACATGCGGGAAGTAGTAGACGCTCCACTCGTTGACCACCTTGGAGGCTGGGTTGTGCATGACCTTCAGGTCCTCGAGCACCATGCTGCGGCACTTGTCATAGGGGATCTCCTTGCTGTCCTTGTGCTTGCGCAGGGAGTAGGTGGTGATGACCTGGTCCTTGGTGTCGCGCCAGCGGCGATAGTACACCATCAGGTGGCCCAGGCGCTCCGGCACCATGTTGTCAAACACATAGTAAGAGATCTCCGGATGATCCTCGGGCTTGGTCTCGCAGGCCAGCACGTCGTAGCGCTCGTAGTCGATCTTGCTGAACAGCGCGCGCTCGTCCTCCCGGGCGTCGAAGTAGTCCACCATGCCCACCTGGCCGTCGTCCCGCTTGTTGGGGATGTACAGCGGCGCGGTGACGATGATCTTGTCGTACTCCTCCACCTTGCCGTTCACGGTGACGTACACCTTGCCATCCTTGCGCTCGACCTTTTCGATCCTGCTGTTCAGGCGGGCGGGATGCGCCAGGTGATCGTTCAGCTGCTCCCAGATGTACTGGGTGCCGTTCTTCCAGGTCCACAGGTTGATCTTCACGAAGTTCATGCAGGTCTGGAAGTCCAGATACTTCAGCACGTAAGCCGCCGGGATCTCGTCAAAGTAGCCGTAGCCAAAGGAGGTGAAGGGCCCGATCCAGATGTCCTGAACCAGTTCGACGCCGTTGATCTCGCAGAACTTCTTGAAGGGCAGGGCCAGGTCCTTCAGGTTCGGGTTCTCGCCGCTGACGGGCTGGCGCTTGGCGCTGGCGGCGGAGAAGCCCTCGTAGCGGCCCTCGGCCACGCCGCGATGGCCGTTCACGTCATAGCCCTTGTACTTGGTCTCCAGCAGCTCGCCGAAACGCTTCAGCTGCTTCTTCATCTTCAGCAGGCGCGGGATCTTCAGGATGTTCTTCTTCGGCTCGAAGGGCTCGATCACCTTGCCCTGGCCGTTCTTGTAGTTGCGGTTCAGCTTCGGGCCGTCGTGGGTGATGCCGCAGAACTCCTCCACGTCGTGGACGGCGTAATAGGAAGGCACGCCCATGATGGCGCCCATCTCGTAACGGCGGCCGTTGTAGGTCGGGGACCAGCACTTGCCGCCGACGCGGTCCAGGCGCTCGAGGATGGTGTAATTGTTGTAGCCCTTCTTCTCAAGGTACATGCCCGCGGACAGGCCGGCAGGGCCGCCGCCGACGATACAGATGCGCGTATTCTTATCCATGGTGAATTCCTCCTGACATATTTGCAGATACCTGGAGGTATTATAACACAAATGCGCCGAAAAAGAAGCCTCCAAAGGGCGCTTCATAAAATTTTTCACGCAAATTCTTTGCAATTTTGCCATTCATTTGCCAAATCTTTTGTTTTTCCCGGCCCAGCACCTTCCTCAAAGGGCAAAAACATGCTATAATTGTCTTGAATGTGCCGAACAGCACAGAAGGAAGGTGTCATCCGTGCGCTATACCCGTTTTCTGTCCATGCTGGACACATGGGCTTTGACAGATCCAGCCCTCCCCGCCCTGCGCTATGCCGGGGCAGAGGGGCTTGAAACGCTGACCTACGCCGCGCTGGCCGAGGCCGTCCGCGGCCGGGCGGAGGCGCTGCTAAACAGCTCGACCGGCTGCCTGGGCGTGCTGTGCGACGGCTCCGCCGCCTGTGTGATCGAGATCCTCGCCGCCGCTGCCGCCGGCATCCAGACGGCGCTGCTGGACGGTCTCGCCGACGAAGGCGTGCTCTCCGGGCAGATCGCCGCCGCGGACGTGGACACCCTCTGGGGCGACGGGGAGCTATGCGAAGCCCTCTCCCCCACCCTGCGCTCCGGGCCCGTCAAACGCTCCGGGGACATCCTGTTCTTCACCTCCGGCACCGCCCAGGCGGCCCGGGCGGTGGCGCTGACCGAAGAGAGCCTGTGCGCCAGCGCCTGGAACGGCGGCGCGCTGCTGCCGCTGGCTCCCGGGGACGTCCTGCTGTGCATGCTGCCGCTGAACCACGTGTTCGGCTTTGTCTGTGGGCTGCTGTGGGGCCTGTCCTGCGGCGCCTGCGTGGCCCTGGGCCGCGGCCCACGCCACTACGCGGACGACTGCGCCTGCTTCAAGCCCACCGCCCTGCCCTCGGTGACGATGCTGCTGGACTTCCTGACGCGCGCCAACGCGCTGAACCCGGAATTGAAACTGGTCCTCGTGGGCGCGGGTCCCTGCCCCGCCCCGCTGCTGGAGTCGGTGAAGGCACGGGGCATCCGCGTGTCCTTCGGCTATGGACTCACCGAGACCAGCTCCGGCGTGGCCCTGTCCCTGGGCGACGACCCCTACGCCATGACCGTCTGTCCGGACGACCGCGTCATGATCGCGCTGGACGGGGAGATCCTCATAGAGGCCCCCACCTGCGTGATGCGCGGGTACTACAACGCGCCGGAGGCCACCGCCGCCGTTTTGCAGGGCGGCGTGCTCCACACCGGAGACCTGGGCTCCCTGGACGGGGAGGGCAGGCTGCGCATCACCGGCCGCAAGAAGGACATGCTTGTCCTGAGGGACGGCACGAAGCTGTTCCTGCCGGAGTATGAGGCCCGGCTTGCCCAAGCGCTGCCCGGCCGGGATTTCGCCGTGCTGGAGATCGACGGGCGGCCCGCGCTCATCCTGCGGGGCCGGGAGGAGGAACGGGAAGCCGTCTCCGCCGCCCTCGCGCCAGCCATGGCAGAGCAGTCCCGGGGCCGTCAGCTGAGCAAAATCGTATTTTTATCCGAACCCCTGCCCCGGTCCGCCACCGGGAAAATCAAGCGCTGGGAACTCCAGCAGAAAGTGGTGAACGCATGACGCGCAACGAGATTCTGGAAGCCGCGAAGGAGATCATCTACGAAAGCGTGCCCGAGTTGGAGGGCAAGCCGCTGGACGAGTCCACCGTCATCAACACCGACACCGGCATCGATTCCATGGGCTTCACGCTGATCATGTGCCGCCTGGAGGCCCGTTTCGACACCAAGATCCCCGACCGCCAGTGGCAGAAGCTGGCCACGCTGGGCGACGTCGTCTCCGCCTTTGAGAAGCGGATGCCCAAGGCATGATCTACCGCCAGAGCCTGAAGCTGCTCAGCAGCGACGTGGACATGTACCGTCGCCTGCGCCTGAGCCGCCTGTTCACCCTGCTCCAGGAGGCCGCCATCGCCCACACCGAGGCGCTGGGCATGGGCCGGGAGAAGACGCTGGACAAGGGCGTCCTGTGGGCGCTGACGATGCAGCGGGTGATCGTGCGCCGGCTGCCGGAGTACGACGAGGCCGTCGAGCTGACCTCCTGGCCCGGAGAGACGATGCACGTGCTCTTCCCCCGCTATTACCGCCTCGCGGACAGCCGGGGCGAGAGCCTGGTGGAGAGCTCCGCGCTGTGGGTGCTGATGGACGCCGAGACCCGGGGCCGGGTGTACCCGGACGACTACGGCATCACGATCCCCGGCGTGAAGCTGGGTGGCGAGCCGCCCATGCCCAGGGTGCTGGGCATGCCCGGAACCGGGGAGCTGCCCTTCACCGTGCCCTACAGCTACGTCGATCTGAACGGCCACATGAACAACGCCCGGCTGCTGGACCTGGCCGAGGACCTGATGCCGGAGGGGCTGCGCGCGCGGCCCGTTCGGTCCATCGAGGCCGAATACCGCGCGGAGGCAAAGCCCGGGGAGACGCTGATGCTGCGCACCCGGGAGGACGGCGCGCTGTTCACCCTCGCCGGAGACGGCGCGGGCGGCAGGAGCGCCTTTCACCTGCGGCTGGAGTACGCCGCCGAGCCGTAGCTATTTTGAGTTTGTATCAGGGGAAAAGCATGGATTACGAAATCTTTGAGACCAAGACCCGGGCGCTGGCGGACAACGACGCCGCCGCGGAACAGACCCGGGCATTGATGCGCGAAAGGGGCGCGAAGCTCGTCAACCTGATGGGCTCCCCCGGCGCGGGCAAGACCTCGGTGCTGCTGCGGCTCATCGACGGGCTGAAGCCGCTGCGCGTGGGCGTGATGGAGGCCGACGTGGACTCCGACGTGGACGCCCGCACCGTCGCCCAGACCGGCGCGCGGGTGATCCAGCTGCACACGGCGGGACTCTGCCACATGGACGCGGACATGACCCGCCGGGGCCTGGAGCGCATGGGCGTGGAGGGCCTGGACGTCGTGTTCCTGGAGAACATCGGCAACCTGGTCTGCCCCGCGGAGTTCGAGGTCGGCGCGGACCTGCGCGTCGCCATACTCTCCGTGCCCGAGGGGGACGACAAGCCCCTCAAGTATCCGCTGATGTTCCGGACCGTCGACTGCCTGATCGTGAACAAGCTGGACACGCTTCCCATCTTCGACTTCGATCTGGATGCCCTGCGCGGCCACATGGCGCGGCTGCGGCCGGAAGCGCCGGTGTTCCCCGTCTCCGCCCGAACCGGCGAGGGCGTGGCGGCGCTGGCGGACTGGCTGAGAAACAGGCTGGGAGGCGACAAGGCATGAAGATCATCGAATTGAAGGCGTCCGTCACCGCCTCCAACGATCGGGACGCGGATGCCCTGCGTCAGGAGATGCATAAAAAGGGCGTGCTGCTGGTGAACCTGATGAGCGCCCCCGGCGCGGGCAAGACCACCCTCCTATCCCGGCTGATCCGGGATATGGACAAAACCCGCATCGCCGTCATGGAGGCCGACATCGAGTCCGCCGTGGACGCGGAGCGCATCGAGGCTCTGGGCGCCCAGGCCATACAGGTGCACACCGACGGCATGTGCCACATGGACGCGGGCATGACCGCCCGGGCCTGGGGCGCCATGGACCGGGACGCCGCCGACCTGGTGGTGCTGGAGAACGTGGGCAACCTGATCTGCCCCGCCGAGTACGACACCGGCGCGGGCTGCAACATCATGATCCTGTCCGTTCCCGAGGGGGACGACAAGCCCCTCAAGTACCCGCTGATGTTCTCCCGGTGCGACGCGCTGGTGATCTCCAAGCTGGACGCCCTGCCCTACTTTGACTTCGACGTCAATACCTGCGCCGCGCGCGCCCGGAAGCTGAACCCGGATATCCGGGTGTTTCCCCTGTCCGCCAAAACCGGCGAGGGCATGGCCGAATTCGAGGCGTGGCTGCTGGACCGCCTGGACGCCTGGCGCAGCCGCCCCTGACATAAAGGCGCTTCGCCATCCAAAACCCACACTCCATACTCATATCAGGGGGCAAATACCGCATGCATGAAATGGGCATCATCCTGCACCTGGCCAAGACGCTGGACGAAACCGCCGAGCAGGAACAGCTGAAGGCCATCAGCGAGGTCACACTCCAGGTCGGCGAGGTCTCCGGCATCATGACGGACCTGTTCATTGACTGCTGGAACTACTTCCGCAAGAAACACCCCGTGCTGACCGACTGTGAGCTGGTGCTGGAGACCATCCCCGCCGTCACCTGGTGCGACGGCTGCAAGCGCACCTACGAGACCGTGAAGTACGGCCGGGAATGCCCCTACTGCCACTCCCCGGAGACCTGGCTGCTGCGGGGCAACGAATGCGTGATCAAGGAGATCGTGGCGGAGTAGACGCGCTTCCTCGAAACACGCCGACACGAAAAACAGTCCGTTTCCAATTGGTAGGCTACAACAGGCGCGTGCCCGTCAAAATGCGGGCACGCGCCTGTCGTTCCACCCAGCTTTTGGGGCGGCCTGTTTTCACTTGTTCGGGTCCACCCGGCGCTTCAACGGTTCCCCCTTGCAGTATCGGCCGAAGTCCTCCAGGAACAGCGCCACGATCCTGTCCACCGTATAGGGCAGGGTCAGGTTGCCGGCCGCGTGAGGGGTGATCAGCAGGTTCGGACACGCCCACAGCGGGGAATCCTGGGGCAGCGGCTCGACCTCGAACACGTCCAGTCCGGCCCTGATCCGCCCGGAGCGCAGTTCGATCAAAAGCGCCTCCTCGTCGATGCTCGTGCCCCGGCCCACGTTGACGATGATCGCACCGTCCGGCAGCAGCGCCAGCCTGCGCCCGTCCAGGATGTGGCGGGTCTCCGGCGCGCCGGGGAGGCTCATGATCAGCAGGTCGCACCCAGGCAGCACGTCGTCCAGGTCCGCGATGGGCCGAGCCTCGTCGAACAGATTCCCGGGGTTGTGGCCGCTGCGGTTGACGCCCACGATGCGCGCGGGCTCGAACCCCCGCAGCCGCCGGGCGATCGTCCGGCCCAGGTCGCCGGTGCCCAGCACGGCGACGCAGCTGCCGCAGATGGAGCGCACGGGCAGGTTGCGGACCCACTCCCGCCGTTCCACCACCCCGCTGTAGTCCTGCTGGCAGCGCATCAACTCCAGCGTCATCATGACCACGTGCTCGGCGATGGTGACGCCGTAGGCCCCGGAGGAGTTGCTCAGCATCGCCTCCGGCGAGGCGAACACGCCGGTGCCGGCGTAATGGTCGTAGCCCGCCGAGGGCGTGCACAGCCAGCGCAGCTTCGGCGCGACCCGAGCCAGCTCCGGCGCGTTGCCGAAGATGATCTCCGCGTCGGCGGCGTCGGGCATCGCCTCCGCGGGGTTCTTGTGGAACGTCACGTCGAAGCCCTCCGGCTCCGCCGCGGCGCGGATGGCGTCCCTGTGGGCGGGCAGCAGCCCGCCGATGGCGACAATCAGCTTTCTGCTCATCGGTATTCCCCCGTCTGTAGTCGTTCAGTCTGTCCCGTATCAGTTCCGGCTCCCCGCGGCGGTTTGCCCCGCCTGCTTCCATTCAGGTTTCAGATGATGATGCCCTCCAGGTGGTCCAGCTCGTGCTGGATGATCTGGGCGATCCAGCCGGAATACCGCTGGCGGCGCTTGTTCCAGCCCTCGTCCCGGTACTCCACCTCGATATTCCTGTATCGGGTGGTTTTGCGGGTACCCTCCAGGGACAGGCAGCCCTCCTCCGCCTCGTAGGGTGAATCCTTGCTGAGCACGACGGGGTTGTACATCACGGCGCTGCCGAGGCCGAGGTCGACGATGATGATCCGCTTCCTCACGCCGATCATGTTCGCCGCCATGCCCACGCACGCCTCACGATGAGCGGCCAGCGTGTCCCGCAGGTCGCGGCCGACGGCAACGTCCCCCTGGACGGCGGGTCCGGATTTCTGGCCGAGGAAGAAGACGTCCCGAACGATGGGCCTTATCATAGTAACACCTCCGCGTCACTGGAACTGGGCGCTGTAGAGCTGATAGTAGAAGCCCTTCGAGCGCATCAGGGATTCATGGGTGCCCTGCTCCACCACGTCGCCGTGGTTCAGCACGAGGATCAAATCGGCATTTTGGATGGTGGACAGCCGGTGGGCGATGACAAAGCAGGTCTTGTTCTCCATCAGGCTGCGCATGGCCCGCTGGATTTCCCGCTCGGTGCTGGTGTCCACGTTGGAGGTGGCCTCGTCCAGGATCAGCATGTGGGTATTATACAGCATGGCCCGAGCGATGGTCAACAGCTGCTTCTGTCCCTTGGAGATGTTGCCGCCGTCCTCGCTGATCACCGTCTGGTAACCCTCGGGCAGCCGCATGATGAAGGGATGGATGTGGGCGGCCTTCGCCGCCGCGACCACTTCCTCCAGGGTGGCGTTCTCCTTGCCGTAGGCGATGTTTTCGAAGATCGTGCCCTTGAACACCCAGGTATCCTGGAGCACCATGGCGTAGGCCCCGCGCAGGCTGGCCCGGGTGAGGTCGCGCACGTCGTGGCCGTCCAGCAGTATGCGCCCCTCATCCACGTCGTAGAAGCGCATCAGCAGGTTGATGATGGTGGTCTTGCCCGCGCCGGTGGGCCCGACGATGGCGATCATCCGTCCCGCGTCCGCCTTCAGGCTCAGGTCGCGTATGATCCGCCTGCCCGGGTCGTAGCCGAAGGCCACCCGCTCCATGGCCACGTCGCCCCGCACGTCCTCCAGGGCCAGGGCGCCCTCCCGGTCCGCCGTCTCCTCCTCCTCGTCCAGCAGCGCAAACACCCGCTCCGCCGCGGACAGGGCCGAGAACAGCTCGTTGATGATGTTGGCGATTTCGTTGATCGGGCCGGAGAACTTCCGCGAGTAGAGCACAAAGGAGGAGATCTGCCCCAGGGAAATCCTGCCGCCCATATACAGCAGCGACCCCACGATAGCGATCAGCGACAGGCCCAGGTTGTTGATGGAGCCCACGGAGGGCCCGATGGTGGTGCCGTAGTAGTCGGCGTCGTAGTAGGCCGCGGCGGCGTCTCCGTTGATGCCGTCGAAGCGCTCCTCCACCCCGTTTTCATAGGTGTAGGCCAATATCGTCTTCTGCCCGGTGAGCATTTCCTCGACAAAGCCGTTCATCACGCCGTACATCTTCGAGCGCTTTGAAAAGCGGGGCTGGGTGATCTTCCTCATCTTTGTGGTATAGAGGATGGCCACCGGCACCGGGATGAGGGCCACTGCCGCCAGCGGCGGCGAGAGGACGATCATCATGGCCACGGAGCCGGCCACCGTCACAAGGCTTGTGAGTATGGCGGTGATGTCCGAGGACATGCAGGTGCTGATGACGTCGATGTCGTAGGACACCCGGCTGATGATGTCGCCCGCCTGATTGTGGTCGAAGAAGCCCACCTTCATCCGCATCAGCTTGTCGAACACGTCCTGCCGCATGCGCCGGGCCACCCGCTTGCTGATCCTCGTCATCATCACGCTGATGGAGATGGTCAGCAGCGAGGACACTCCGTAGCAGGCCAGCATCCGCAGGGCATAGGCATAGACCCTGTCGAAGTTCACCCTGCCCGGTCCCGCGGCGGCCTCGTTGATGGCGGAGCCCGCGAGGCTGGGGCCGAGCAGCGAGAGCACGTTGCTCGCCAGGCACAGCAGGAACACCAGCGCCAGCAGGGGCCGGAAGGCGCCGAGGTAGGCGACCAGCCTGCGCAGCGCGCCCCTGGCGTCCTTCGGCTTCTTCATCACCGAATCCCGCGCCGCCATTACGCCACCTCCCCCATCTGCGACTGGTAGATGTCCCGGTAGACGGGGCAGGTCTCAAGCAGCTGCTCGTGGGTGCCGCAGCCGATCATGCGGCCCTCGTCCAGCACGAGGATGTTGTCCAGCGACATGATGGAGCTGACGCGCTGGGCGATGACCAGGGTCGTGGCGCGGCTGTGATGCTCGCGGATGGCCCGGCGCAGCGCCGCGTCAGTGCGGTAGTCCAGTGCGCTGGAGGCGTCGTCCAGGATCAGGATCTCCGGGTCGGCGGCCAGGGCCCTGGCGATCAGCAGGCGCTGGCGCTGGCCGCCGGAGAAGTTCGCGCCCTGTATGGCGGCGCGGTGGTCGTAGCCGTCCTCGTAGGCTTCGACGAACTCCGCCGCCATGGCGTCCCCGGCGGCGCGGCGCACCGCATCCTCCGGGATGTCCCGGCCAAAGTCGATGTTCCCCCGGACGGAATCCACGAACACCACGTCGTTCTGGAACACCACGCCGAACTTGCGGTGCAATTCGTCCTTCCCATAGGTGCGCACGTCCCTGCCGTCCACGAACACGTGGCCCTGCTGGGGGTCGTAGAAGCGCATCAGCAGGTTGACGATGGTCGTCTTGCCGCTGCCGGTCGCGCCGATGATGCCCAGGGAGCCGCCCTTCTTCACGGCAAAGTCGATGTCGTCCAGCGCCTTCTGGCGGCTGGAGCCGGCGAAGCGGGCGCCGTCGTCCGCGACCGGCCCGCCCTGCCCGGCATCTTCGTCGTAGTTGAAGCTGACGTGGTCGAACACCAGGAAGCCCTCCCGGTCGGTCCGGGCTGCCTCGGCCTCGGGAATCGGCGGCAGCGCTTCCGGCGCGTGGATGACGGCGGCGATGCGCTTGGCTGAGGCGTTGGCCTTGGACAGCATCATGAAGATCCGGTTCAAGCCCATGACGCCCATCATGATCATGTTGAAGTAGGTCAAGAAGGCGAGTATGACGCCGGGCCGCGTGACGCCCGAGTTCACCCGGCGCGCGCCGAACACCACCACCAGCGTGAGGCCGACGTTCAAAAACAGCGTCACGATGGGCCCGGGCAGCGCCATGACGATGCCCGCGCGGGTGTCCCGGGTGGCGGCGGTCTCGTTGACGGCCCTGAACCGGCGCATCTCGTAGTCCTCCTTGGACAGCGCCTTCACCACGCGGATGCCGGTGATGTTCTCCCGCATCACGCGCACCATGTCATCCAGCCCCTGCTGGACCTTGTCATACAGCGGGATGCCCCGCATGGAGATGCCGATGACCAGCGCGATCAGCACCGGGGCCATGACGCACAGTATGGCGGCGAGGCCCCGGTCCATCAGAAGGGTGATCAGTATGCCGCCCATCAGCAGAAACGGCGCGCGGATGCCGATGGTCTGGCTGGCCTGTATGAAGCTCTGCACGTTGTAGGAATCGGAGGTCATCCGGGAGGTGATCGACGGCAGGCCAAAGGCGTCCATCTGCCCGCCGGACAGGTTCAGGGAGGCGTGGAACAGGTCCCGCCGGATCTCGAAGGTGCTCTCCCGGGCGACGCGCACGCTCAGTCGGTTGGCCGTGACATTCACGGCGCGCACAAACACCGCCAGGGCGATCATCGCGCCGCCCCACAGGTACACCAGCCCCCGCTGCCGCGTCGGCGCGACGGTGTCGATCAGGTATTCCAGCACGGAAGGGATCAGCAGCTCGCCCAGCGTGCCAATGAGCTTGACGAGCATGACGGCGGCGATCAGCCACCGGCGCTTCTTCAGATAAGGCAGTATCGCTTTCACGGCTCGTCCTCTCACCATTCTGTATTGCGGAAATCCCTCCGCTTCCTTCGAGTATAATTTGGATTTGAAAAGCGGTCCCGGCGCCAAATGTTAAAAAACTCGATCTTTTCACGGCTTCAAAGCGCCAGTAACGCGCCTCGGGAAATGCCGAAACCGGGCACTGGCGGCGCGCCAAAGGCCGTCATTTCACGCCCAGGTGAAGTTCTCCTCCCCGGCAGCGAGGGCGAAGTGACACTTGACGATGCCCAGGTCGACCTTCAGGTTCGTTCCGAGGCGGCCGGCTCTGGCCGTCACCCGGTCGCCGCTGCGCTCAAAGCGGAACCTCTGCTGGTTGACCGCCGTGGGCGCGAGCAGCGCCGCCTCGACGCCCCGCCTGTACCACTCCGGCGCGTCCGCCGCGGATGCGTCGCTGACCTCGGCGGCGGACTTGCTCCGGCGGGGACTGCCCTGGGTCCTTCCGTAGCCGAGGGAGATGATGATGACCTCCCGCTCTCCTGGCGCGACGACCGCCCGGCTCTTCCCATGGGTCAGCGCCACCCAGCAGGTGTTCAAGCCCAGCTCCTGGGCCCTGAGCACCAGCTTTTCGCCATAGTACCCGCAGCGCTCCTCCAGGCTCTCGCCCTTCCTGCCGACCAGGGCGATGTAGTTCTTCGCGTTTTCAAACCTCCCGTAGCGCGCCAGGCGGGAGTTGAAGCACTCCGGCTCATCGTACAGGATCTGCATGTTCAGACCGCTTTCGCGATTCAGCTCCGCCGCGAAGGCATCCAGTTGGTCCCTCACCTCCCGGGGAATGGGCTTGTCCAGGTATTGCCGCACGCTGTGGCGGCTGCGCATAATCTCCATGATCCCTTCGTTCATGGTTCGCACCGTCCTCTCTCTTGTCCTCGCGCTCCGACCGTCCGGCCAGCACCGGCGGTATTTTTGTTCATTATAGCATATCGTGCCGCATATCGCCAACCCTGCCGGGAAATCGCCTTCCATCCCTATGAAAAACCCGGTTTCCGCATTTGCCACCCACCGTGATATAATGACAGTGTGGCCGGGACGACGCCCTTCCCGCCGGGAATCCCATCCGACGGCGTTTTGCGACCAATCACAGCCATGAGGAGGATCACCATGTCCGACAATACGAAAAAGCTCTGCCTGATCGCGGTAGGCATCGCCCTGTTTGTGACGCTGAGCCTTTGCCTGCAGGTGCCCGTGTTTGAAAACTACTATCTCTGCCTCGGCTACGTGGTGATGGCGGTCTACTGCTATTCCTTCGGGACCCTCGCCGGAACCGCGGCAGGCTGCCTGGGCGTGGTGCTCTACTGCCTGCTGATCAGCGGGCTCCGCGGCATGCCGGGCTGGACGCTGGGCAACCTGGTGATCGGCATCCTGCTGGGGCTGACCTTCCGCATCACAAAGCCCATGAAGAACCTTCTGCTGAAGACGGCGATCGACGCCTTTGCCATCGTCGCCGCCACCGCCCTGGGCATCCTCGTCGGCAAGTCCCTCGTGGAATGCCTGCTGTACGCCCAGCCCTTCCTCGTCCGGGCGGGCAAGAACCTGTACGCGTTTGTGGCGGACATTGTCGTTCTGCTGGTAAGCCTTCCCATCTGCATGACGCTGGACGGCGTGGCGAAGCGGATGTTCCCGGGCCTTGTGAAGTGACGCGCCCAAGGCCCCGCCCCGGTTTGAACCCGGCGCCGCGGTCGACGCGGCCGCATAATCTGAAAAAGCGCAGGATTTCTTTCCAGGTCCTCCGCTTTTTTTGTATAGAGGGTAGCAATTCTGTGTAATTTATGCTATATTTCTATTGATATAGTGCAGTTCCATGCCATGATGGCCGCGCAGCCGCTGCAGGGGCAGATCAGGGAACCACTGCCCGTCGCCAACGAAAAGACCTGTCGGGACGGCCCGGTCGGCATCGACACCCGCGCATTCCAGGTCCTTGGACGCGCGAACGGCCTGACGCATGATGACAGGTCCGCGCTGGAGACTCAATAGCGCCGTGCCGCGGCCCCGACGCCGTCGGCACGCTCAAATTGCCATCACACACTACATTCAGGGGGAGAAAGCAATGAAGAAACAGAAGAACCGCATGTCCAACGCCTCCGACTTCCGTCAGGCCCCGAATTATACGGCCCCAGACAAGGAGAAAGAGGCCCTCATCCTCAAGCTCGGCATGATGATCACCGACCGCTACCTGGTCAAGTACACCCGCAGCATGAAGACCGACGACCCGGAATACTGGGCGCTGGACGCGGTCATCACCAAGGAAGAGGCGAAGTTCCTGCTGAACTTCAAGAAGACCCGCGTGCCCTATGATGTCGAGACCCTGGCGCAGATGAACGGCATGTCCGTGGAGGACTGTCAGAAGATGGTCGACCACCTGGTATGGGTGGGCCTGATCGAGATGAACCGCGAGAATACCGACCATCACAAGCAGTACAACGTGCCCATCTTCGTGCCCGGCTCGGCGGAGTTCATGATGATGAACGACAAGCTGACCGAGGAGCACCCCCAGCTGGCCACCTTCTTCAACCTGATGACCCAAATGCCCCTGGAGAACATCACCCAGATGGTGCCTCCGGGAGGCAGCGGCGTGGGCATGCACGTGATCCCCGTGGAGAAGGCCATCGAGCACGAGAACCAGTCCGTCTCCGTGGAACACATCTCCCACTGGCTGAGCAAGTACGACAAGTACAGCGTGGGCCAGTGCACCTGCCGCAAGCAGCAGACCATGCGCGGCGAGGGCAGCGGCCAGATCAACGGCGAGTTCTGCATGGGCGTGGGCGACATGGCCGAGTATTGCGTGGACAGGGGCATGGGCCGCTACATCAGCTATGAGGAGGCCCTGGAGCTGCTGGAGCGGGCCGAGCGCCACGGCTTCGTGCACCAGATCACCAACATCGACGGCGAGGACAAGATCGTCGCCATCTGCAACTGCGCCGCCGGCGTGTGCAACGCTCTGCGCACCTCCCAGCTGTACAACACCCCCAACATGTCCGCCTCCGCCTACCGGGCCCACGTTCAGACCGACAAGTGTGTGGCCTGCGGCAAATGCGTGGAGGTCTGTCCCGTGGGCGCGGCGAAGCTGGGCCAGAAGCTGTGCAAAAAGAACGGCGAGAAGGTCCTCTATCCCCTCAGCGAGCTGCCCGACGCCACCAAGTGGGGCGCGGACAAGTGGAACCCCAACTACCGCGAGGACGCCAAGATCAACTGCTACGACACCGGCACCGCCCCCTGCAAGACCGCTTGTCCCGCCCACCTGGCCATCCAGGGCTACGTGAAGATGGCGAAGGAGGGCCGCTACGCCGAGGCGCTGCAGCTGATCAAGCAGGACAACCCGCTGCCCGCGGTCTGCGGCGCGATCTGCAACCGCCGCTGCGAGGACGCCTGCACCCGCGGCACCGTGGACGACCCGGTGGCCATCGACGAGATCAAGAAGTTCATCGCCGCCCAGGAGCTGCACGCCGACAAGCGCTTCATTCCCATCTGTGAGAAGGACGACGGCGGCATGTGGGGCCCGGACTATAAGATGGCCGTGATCGGCGCGGGCCCCGCGGGCCTGTCCTGCGCCTATTACCTGCGCACCCGGGGCTACGACGTGACCGTGTTCGAGCGCGAGCAGCGGCCTGGCGGCATGCTGCTGAACGGCATCCCCAACTTCCGCCTGGAGAAGGACGTGCTGGAGGCGGAGATCGACGTGCTGCGCCAGATGGGCGTCGAATTCCGGTGCGGCGTGGACGTGGGCAAGGACGTCTCCATCCCCGAACTGCGCAGGCAGGGCTACAAGGCCTTCTACCTGGCCATCGGCCTGCAGGACGGCCGCAAGGCCGGCGTGCCCGGCGAGGACGCCGCGGGCGTGGAGTCCGGCGTGTCCTTCCTGCGCAGGCTGGCCCTGGACAACACCGCGAAGCTGGAGGGCGACGTGGTGGTGGTCGGCGGCGGCAACGTGGCCGTGGACGTGGCCCGCAGCGCCGTGCGCGCGACTGCCGGCAAGGTGACTATGCTTTGCCTGGAGGGCGAAAAGGAGATGCCCGCCGCGGACGACGAGGTGGCCGAGGCCAGGGCCGAGGGCATCCAGGTGATGAACGGCTGGGGCCCGAAGGAGATCCTCACCGAAGACGGCAAGGTCACGGGCATCGTGTTCAAGCGCTGCACCCGCGTGTATGACGAGAACCACCGCTTCGCGCCGCAGTACGACGAAAGCGACACCATCACCCTTCCCTGCGCCAACGTGCTGCAGGCCATCGGCCAGTCCGCCGTCTGGGGCGACCTGCTGAAGGGCACGAAGGTGGAGCTGCGGCCCAACGGCGGCGTCATCGCCGACCCCGTCACCTTCCAGACCGCCGACCCGGACATCTTCGCCGGCGGCGACATCTACCACGGCGCGCGCTTCGCCATCGACGCCATCGCCGAGGGCAAGCAGGGCTGCGAATCCATGCACCGCTTCGTGCATCCCGGCCAGTCGCTGACCATCGCCCGGGACCTGCGGCAGTTCGTGGAGCTGGACAAGGACGACATCACCCTGCCCTCCTACGACAACGCCAAGCGCCAGGTGCCCGGCAGCACCGGCGTGGAACCCAAGACCACCTTCTCCGACACGCGGCTGCCGCTGACGGAGGAACAGGTCAAGGCCGAAGCCGCCCGCTGCCTCAGCTGCGGCGCGACCATCGTGGACCAGAACCGCTGCGTCGGCTGCGGCCTGTGCACCACCCGCTGTGAGTTCGACGCCATCCACCTGACCCGGGACTTCCCCCATGCCAGCGACATGGTGCGCTGCGAGGACAAGCTGCCCAAGGTGGGCGCCTACGCCGTCAAGCGGGCTTTCAAGATCGCCTTCGGCAAGAAGGGCCCGACCAGCCACACGGCGGAATAACGTATAGAAGGCAGACAAAAGGGGCGCCGCGCATTTCTGCGCGGCGCCGTTATTTGTTCTTCACGAATGCTTTTGACAATGAACACAGCTCCCTCTGTCCACAAATGTACAGATCCTTCGCTTCGCAACGCTTGCGCGAATGCACTGTTCAGGATGACAGGGCTTCGATTCCATGTCATCCTGAACGGAGCGAAGGATCTTCCTTAAAACGAACGGTCCTGTCACCCGATCTCCTTCGCCAGCGCTTCCATCATCTCCCGGGGCACCGGGCAGATGGCGCTGAAGTACAGCGTGTCCCGCACGGAGAGCAGCTTCCTGGCGCGGTCGTCCTCTCCCATCCGGTGGTACATCCGGGCGAGGTAATAGATCGTGGTGATCTGACGCGGCTTTTCCTTGTGGGCGCGCTTGAAGTAGTCCAGCGCCTTGGCGCGGTACTCCTCCGCCTTCCCGGCGTCCGCCTCCCGTTCGGCCATGGCCTCGTAGAGTTGGCCCAGGTTGTCCAGCGTGGAGGCGTCCTCGTCGTCGTACTCCATGGCCTCCTGGTTGGCGTCCAGCGCGGGCTGGAAGACGCCGGTCTCCTTCGCCTTGTCCACCCAGTACATGCCCAGCGTGCTGTACACGGTGCCGTTTTTCTTGTAGGCGGCCGCGCGGCCCATGGTCTCGATGGCCTCGTCTAGCTTTCCCATCTTCCACAGGTAGATGGAATACTGGATGCGCAGGTCGAACCAGGTGTCCTTGGTCATCGTCTTCATCTTCGCCATCTTCTGCATCAGGTCCCGGGACTTGTCGAACTCGCCCATCCTGAGCAGCAGTATGGCGTAGGCCTGCAATATGTTCAGCGCCACGGTGCCCTGCTTGATGGAGGTTTCATAAAGCTCCAGCGCCTTGCGGTATTCCTTTTCCGCCTCGGCGGGCTTTCCGTCGCTGGCCAGCTTGTTGCCGTTCACGTGGGTCCGATAGGCCTTGTTACCGTTGATCGCGCCCTTTACCGCGTCGAATGCTCCCATAATCGCGCCTCCTGAGTGTCACGTCGTCATCTTGCGCCGGATGCGCTTCACGCGCTTTTCCAGCTGCTCCGGCGGCTCCCCGTCCGAAAAGCGGCGGGAGAGCTCCGCGTACTTCAACGCGCCGGAATAGTCCTTCAATCTATGCTCGCACAGCTTCGACAGCTCGATGCACGCCTGCCCCGGCATCTGCCGGCGGTTCAGCAGCTGCTCCAGCGCCGCCCGGGCCCCTTCGATGTCCCCGGATTTTCGGCTGAGCAGGTAGAGCCGCCAATTGGCCATGCCCGCGATGTGCTCGCCGGTCAGCGCCGCCAGCGTCCCCGCGGGGCGGGGTATGGCGGAGATCCGGTAGAGCTCCCGGGCGGGCTTCAATTCGCCCTGGCGCTCCAGCGACTTGCCCATGCTGAACTGGTCCCGCTGGTCCGTCAGCGCCTCCGGCCTGTCGTTCACCGCGCAC
The DNA here is from genome assembly GCA_030530315.1 of Clostridia bacterium. GTDB lineage: Bacteria > Bacillota > Clostridia > Christensenellales > Aristaeellaceae > UBA2862. The sequence goes on from JAUMVG010000039.1 coordinate 28,124, forward strand.
AGCCTGATCAAAAGCGTCGCCAGTGTGGCGATATCCTGTCGGTTGTGGCGCACGATGTCGTCCAGCAGAGTCTCGTCTCCCGTCTTGAGGAACTCGAAGAACCGGGCGGGCACCTCGCTGCCGGGCAGATCGTCCTCACGGGGCATGCCCAGGATCTCCTCCTCCAGCCGTGCCAGGCGACAGCTGCCCAGCCGCAGCTTCCAGGCGCGGCGGGCGGGATAGAGCAGGTCGAGGTTCTCCAGTTCCCGCCAGCGCTGGCGCATCCGGCACATGGTGAAGCGGGATTCCAACAGCGGCATGTCGAAGTTTTTCCCGTTGAAGGTGCACACGCTGTCGAAGCCCTCCATCCGGGCGGCGAGCCTGTCGATGAGTTCCGGCTCGTCGGCATACTCCCTAAGCATGTACTGCTCGATCACAAGTTCCGCGCCGTCCACGTAGCCGACGCCTACCAGGAACGCCACCGTCCCCGCGCCGCCGGAGAGTCCCGTGGTCTCCGTGTCCAGGAACAGGCAGCGGCGGATATCGAAGCGCAGGCCCGTCCAGCCGATCCTGCGCAGGCCGACGGAGGGCAGGTCGTAGATCGCCTCGTCCACGCGCTGCCGGCTCACATGGCAAATCAGGCCGCCCTCCCGCCGCTTCGGCGCGACGGGCGCCGCCGTCTTCATCGCGTTCAGTTTTGCCCTCAAGCCCGAGGCCATGCGCATCACCACATCCTATTGTAAAGACCCGGGCGCGGATTGTCAAGCGCTGCCGGACGTGGTATAATCCAGAAAGGAACCTATTCTGCGAAACACAGCGAGGAGGACTTCAACATGCTCAGCGTCGGAACCCCCGCCCCGGATTTCACCCTGCCCGACCAGAACGGCCAGGTCCACAGCCTGTTCGACTATCGCGGCCAGAAGGTCATACTCTATTTCTATCCCAAGGACAACACCGCCGGCTGCACCAAGCAGGCCTGCAATTTCGGCGAGCTCTATCCCCTGTTCCGGGAAAAGGGCGCCGTGGTGCTGGGCGTCAGCAAGGACTCCGTCGCCTCCCACAAGAGGTTCGAGGAGAAGTACGGCCTGCCCTTCACGCTGCTCTCCGACGAGGAGAAGACCGTCATCCAGGCCTACGACGTCTGGAAGGAGAAGAAGAACTACGGCAAGGTGTCCATGGGCGTGGTGCGCACCACCTACCTGATCGACGAGAACGGCGTGATCGTCCGCGCCATGGACAAGGTGAAGGCCGCCGACAACCCCGCCCAGATGCTGAAGGAGCTGGGCTGACCGCGGAGCATCCCCTTCACAGCCGGAACATATGGGGCGGTCTCAGATGTATTGACATAAGGACAGGTATGAAATGTAGGGGCGGCGACGCGCCGCCCGCCCGGGTACAACGACACTTGATGTACTCCGGCGGGCGCCGCGTCGGCGCCCCTACAGCTGCTTTGCACAGCACTGTATAGTATGACGTCACCGTCTATTACAGCGGTATGTTCCCGTGCCGCCTCCGGGCGATGATCCTTCGGATGACGGCCTTGGTGCCCAGCCGGTTCAGCTGCTCGATCAGCTTGTCCCGGGTCTCCTCGGGCTTGATCTCCTCGGTGATGTAGTTGCGCTCCAGCCCCAGTCGGGTGTTCATCACGTCCCGACGGTACTCCGCCGCCCGGGCGTCCAGGAATGTCCTGGCCTGCTGGCTGTCCATGCTGCGGGTCTCCCGGGCGTAGAGGATCTCCACCGCGCCCTGTTCGCCCATGACGGCCACCTCGGCTCCCGGCCAGCTGAACACGCAGTCCGCGCCGATGTGCACGCTGTTCATGGCGATGTACGCGCCGCCGTAAGCCTTGTGCAGGATCACGTTCACCTTCGGCACCGTGGCTTCGGAGAAGGCGTAGAGCAGCTTCGCGCCGTGGCGGATGATGCCGGCCTGCTCCTGGGCGATGCCGGGCAGGTAGCCGGGCACGTCCGTGAAGGTGACGATGGGGATGCGGAAGGCGTCGCAGAAGCGCACGAAGCGGGCCGCCTTGTCGCTGGAATTGCAGTCCAGCACGCCCGCCATGCATCCGGGCTGGTTGGCGATGATGCCCACGGTCTCCCCGCCCAGCTTCGCCAGGCCCACCACGATGGAGCGTGCGAAGTCCGGCTGCAGCTCCATGAAGGAGCGCACGTCGAATATGTTGGCGATGATGTCGTGAACGTCGTAGCCCTTGTGGCTGTCCTCCGGCATCTGGAAGTTGAAGATGGGCGCGTTGGCATCCACGTAGCAGTGGAGCCTGCGGTCCCGGCAGTTGGAGGGGATCATGCCCACCAGCTTGCGCACCTCCATGAAGCACTCCAGCTCGGTGTCGGTGCACACGTGGGCCACACCGCTGTTCGCGCCGTGCATCACCGTGCCGCCCAGGGCCTCGCCGGTGATGGTCTCGCCGGTCACGGCGTGGATCACCTTCGGGCCGGTGATGAACATCTGGCTGATCTTCTCCGTCATGAAGATGAAGTCCGTGATGCCGGGCGAATACACCGCGCCGCCGGCGCAGGGGCCCAGGATCATCGAGATCTGGGGAATCCTGCCGGAGGCCTTCACGTTGCGAAAGAAGATGTCCCCGTAGCCGGCGAGCGCGTCGATGCCCTCCTGGATGCGCGCGCCGCCGGAGTCGTTGATGGCGATGAAGGGGCATTTTTTGCGAATGGCACGGTCCAGCGCCATGGCGATGTTCTTGCCGTGCTTCAGCCCCAGCGTGCCGCCCTTGTAGGTGAAGTCCTGCGCCGCCACGACGACCCGCTTGCCGGACACCATGCCCTCGCATACGTAGACGCCGTCCCGGTTTTCCGGCTCGGTCAGCTCCGTGTAGCGCTGGTCGTCGAACAGCAGCTGCAAGCGCTCCTCCACGAACAGCTTGCCCTTTTTATGCTGTTTTTCCAATAGCTTTATATCCATCTGTCCTGTACCTTCGTTGCTCTTTGGGCTTTCCTGTTCACTTCAATGCCGCAAGCGTCTCCTCCAGGCTCTGTGCGTCGCCCACCCGCAGGATCGTAACGTCGGTCAGCGTCTTGGCCGCCAGTCCGGACAACGTCCTGCCGGGACCGCACTCGATGAAGGTGTCAAAGCCGTCCGCCCGCATGTTCAGGAGGGTCTGCACCCAGCGCACCGGGCTCATGGCCTGGCGCACCAGCAGGCCCGGGATCGCCGCGGCGTCCCGGTTGGCCGCGCCGTCCACGTTCATATACACCGGCAGCGCGGGCACGTCGAATGCCTTGCCTTCAAACAGCGCCTTCAGCTTCATCGCCGCGGGCTCCATCAACGCGCAGTGGAACGGGGCGCTCACCGCCAGCTTCTTGCCGCGGATGCGCTGCTCCCGCGCCAGCGCGATGGCCTGGTCCACCGCCGCGGTCTCGCCGGAGATCACGGTCTGGGTCGGGCAGTTGTAGTTTGCGGCCACCACGTAGCCCTCCGTCACCGCCGCGCACACGGCCTCCACCTGCTCGGGCGAGCCGCCCAGCATGGCCGCCATGGCCCCCTTGCCGGGGGCCACAGCCTCCTGCATGCTGTCGGCGCGGTACTGGATCATCTCAAAGACATCCTCCATGGGGATGGAGCCGGCATAGGCCAGCGCCGCGTATTCCCCCAGGGAAAAGCCCGCCGCGCCTTCGGCCTCGATGCCGTGGGCGCGCAGCGCCATCGCCGCGGCCAGGTCGGCGGCCAGCACGCAGGGCTGGGTGTTGTGGGTCAGGTTCAGGTCCTCCTGCGCGCCTTCAAAGCAAAGCTCGGAGATGCCGCGGCCCAGTGCCTTGTCGGCAACGTCGAACACCTGCCTGGCAGCGGGTTCCGCCGCACACAGGTCCTTCATCATGCCGGGGAACTGGGCTCCCTGGCCGGAAAACATAAACGCAATCTTCATCGCAGGCTCCATTCCGGCGGCACAAGCGCCGCGTCAATCACGAGTTAATATAGTTTTGAAAACCAGTTGATCTAACAACCAATGACAATTTCAATATACCATAATCAATATTAAAAGTCAACGTATAATCGGGCAAGCCTTGCGCACGGCACCATTCTTTACACAACTCCCCCACTCCAGCCGACCCTCGCAGGCACAGCGCCGGCGTTTTACCTTACAAAATTGAAAGGCTGAGGACAAACCGCAGAGCGACGCGAGGGGCGGATACGGGGACGGCGCCGCCGGAAGAGGCGACGTCCGTGCCCCACATCGCCATCATTGCAATTGACATCCTTTCGTCGTCGCTCCGGCAGGCCTCACGCCAAATATTGGATTCCCGAGTATTTACAACGACATAATATTCTGTTATAATGTTTGCGTAGAAAGTCGGCCCGGCCGGCAGAGCGTACCCCTGCGACAAATACAGGAGGGATTGACATGGGACTTTTCGGGAAGATCTTCGATAAAAAGGAATGCTGCATCTGCGGCGGCGAAATCGGCATGCTCGGCAACCGCAAGCTTGTGGACGGCAACCTCTGCAAAAACTGCGCGCAGCGCCTTTCCCCGTGGATGACGGATCGCCGCCAGTCCACCGTGGAGGAGATCCAACAGCACATCGCCTATCGCGACCAGAACGCCCGAATGCTGGTCAACTTCCACCCCACCACGGTCCTCGGCGACAACACCAAGATCTATGTGGACGAGCCCAACGGCAAGTTCGTCGTCACCCGCCACAAAAACTGGCGCGACGTCAACCCGGATATCATCGACTTCTCCCAGGTGGTGGACGTCCGCACCGAAGTCGTCGAGCACCGCACCGAGGAGTACCACCGGGACCGCGAGGGTCGTCAGGTCTCCTTCAACCCGCCCCGCTATCGCTACAGCTACCAGTTCAACACCACGCTGCTGATCGACTCCCCCTACTTCAACGAGATCCACTTCGAGCTGACGGACCGTCGCCCGGAGCGCCAGCACGACGAGGTGTACACCTATTACGAAAACCTGGCCGACACCATCCGACGCACGCTGATGCCCGCCGCCTATGGCGAAGCCAGGAAGACCACCGGCAAGGCCATTGCTGACGTGCTGGCCCAGGCCGTGGCCTCCATCAACGCCGCCGTGCCCACCCGCCAGGAGGGCCAGCCCAGCCTCGATCCGACCGCCCCCAGCCAGTGGACCTGCTCCTGCGGCACCCTGAACAACGGCAACTTCTGCGTACAGTGCGGCGCAAAGCGGCCGAAGGTGTTCCGCTGCGACAAGTGCGGCTGGACGCCTGAGGACCCCTCCAACCCGCCCAGGTTCTGCCCGAACTGCGGCGACCCCTTCACCGAGGGCGACTCCGTCTGATCCTTCGAAAAGCGTTGCCCAGGCACAAGAAGGGCCACCAGCAACGCAGGGCCGGAAACCGTCTGATCCTTCGAAAAAGCGTTGCCTGGGCACCCCTCACCTCGGGCCGGGAAATCGGGCAAGTCCCGCTTCCCGGCCCGAGGTATGTTAAATATCAGGCCACCGCACCAAAACTATGGACAAACGCCCCTTGATTGTGCTATAATCTTTAACTGTCAGCGGCGGTTATCCGTTCGCGCCAATGTAGCTCAGTTGGCAGAGCAGCGGTTTCGTAAACCGCAGGTCAAGGGTTCGAGTCCCTTCATTGGCTCC
>JAUMVG010000040.1 GCA_030530315.1 Clostridia bacterium
TTCGGGACCAAAAGGTCGCAGGTTCAAATCCTGTCACCTCGACCAAAAACCGGAACAGAATGTCACGTTCTGTCCGGTTTTTTTCTACCTTTTGCACAAAAATACCGGATTTTACCGGATAGTGGACATTTCGGATACACCCGGACAGCAACCGATTTTGTCGGATAAATGTACATTATGTCCGGTTAACAGAGAAAAACCGGTCGCTTTCAGTCATAAACAGACACGACCAAATGGTTCATGAATCCTTGGAAACACGACAATTTGGGTTTATTCATCCAGTTTGGTATCGAGCCAAACAGCCAGATAAAGCGAAATACCAGAAAAGGCCAAAACCACGCAAAAAAGCACCGCGATCCAGTCGTCGCGGGGCTGCTGTTGCTCTGCCATTTGCACTGTCCGTGCAGCTTTCAAGTCCGGGGTTCTTCTCTTTCGCCACGCTGACCGCTGTCGAGGGCACGGCGCTGGTCGTGATTCATGTTGTAATAGGCGGGTTTGAACAGATTCATGGCGATGCCTCCCAATCGATGATGGAATTCCATACCTCTCCTGATTCATATAAACTGTCCAGTATCGCAGACGTCTCTTTGCGCCGTCGGACGTGAACGGCTAAAGCCTGCCATAATGCTCCAGGTACAGTCGGGCGTGGATGTCGCGCAGCGATTTTGGCAGTGACGCGAACTGAAGCAGCGCCTGGGTGAACGCGGCGCTGGCCTGTTCAGGCGGCCAGAAGCCCGTCATGGCGCGATAGTGGTTGCGGGCAGGCACGCCGCTGAATGCCAGGAAGAACATTTCGATGGTCGCGCGGTCACCTGTTTCATGCGGGATCATCATCTTCTGTGCAAGCCGGCTGCAAAGCCATGGCAGGTTTTGAGCCTCCCGACCACCCTCGCCCAAAAGGATCAGCTCCATCAGCTGGCGGGGCGTCAACCGGTTCACGAAATCCCCGGCGGCTGAGCCAGACAGCGCGTTATAGCCGCCGGACGACCCTGTCCGGGCAGCGGCAGAAGCCTTCGCGGTGGCACCGGTCCTGCCGGATCCTGTACGCCCGATGCCCCGGGCGGCGTAATACTCATCCAGCTTTTCCCGGCGCGCGGAATCGGAATAATGGCGCTGTCGGGCGATGAAGTCGTCGGCCGCATGACTGCCCAGTGCCTTTATCGCCCCGGCGATGTTGGTACGCTCCACTCCATCCGGCAGACTGCAAAACACCTTCTCCAGCGCTGCGACGTCCTTTACTTTCAGCAGCTTGTCCAGTGCCGCCCTGTGCAGTGCCTCGGGCAGCGTCTCGTCCAGCGTGAGATCGGCCAACGTATCCGCGTCGTTCATCCGGGAGATGGCCAGGGCACGGGTCTCGGCAGCACGCCCACTACGTGCGACCTCCGCGAGCAGTGTCTGATCGGTCAGCTTTCTGAGCGCTGCCCGCGCCACCTCGCCATCCCCGGCGGCCTCGAAGACCTCCCTGAGCAGCGCCTGATCGCGCAAATGGTTCACAGCCGCGGCGCGCAGGGCGGGGGCGTAATCGCCCCGGGCGATCTTCTCATGGAAGGCCTCGTCTTTCACCTGCCTCAGGGCGGCGAGTCGCGTTTCGTCGTCCTCAGCGGCCTCGAAGCGCGAGATCAGTGTGTCGTCGTCCACATTCTCCCGCTCCTTCCGGGGCCGGGACGTTTTCTGGACGGGTGCGCTCTGTCTGTCCGGCTTTGACCGGACAACCTGCGGGGCGTCCATCAGGAACAGCAGCCGGGAGCGGTCGGACTGGGCGTGCCTGGCGAGCGTGAGCAATACCTTCGCCATGTCCTCCAGTAAGCCCTTTCGATCGAACATGGATTGGGTGAGCTGCACGCCGGGGCTGACGCTGACATAGTAAAGCCTGCCCTGGCGGAGAAACTTGACATAGCCCGGGTTTATCCACGCGCCATAGGGGTGCCACAGCACGCTGTTGGAGGAGCATTCCACGGCATACTGGGCCTCGTACACGCGCATGTTTTCGTCCATCGGCTGCTGCCGCTCCAGGGCTCGCGCGTCCGCCTCGCTGATCCAATAGGGTGTGACCCGCATGGCCCAGGTATTCTGGATCGCTTCAAAGGTCTCGCCTTCACCCTCTGCCCAGTCGCAGCGCTTTGCGCTGGCGGGGAGGGCGGGCGGTGACGGCGGTTCGCTTTTTATTGGGGCGGGCCGCTTTGGCGCATTGGCTTTCACCTTCGCCGCGGCCATGTCACGCACCCGGGAATCGCGGCTCTCGTCGGCCACCTTGCGCAGGGCGTCCAGGTCAGTGAGGCACTGCACCGCCAGCTCGCGGTTGTCGGCCAACTCGTCGTTCAGCGCGATGCGCGCCAGCAGCGACTGGTTCGCAATCCGGGCGATGACGGTCTTGCGGTCAGCACAGGTGAATCCGGTGCCGTCGCGATAGTCGGTGTTCACGACGCGCTCCAGCAGCTCCTGCCGGGAGATGCGCTTGAGGACCAGCTTTTTCGTCGTGTCCATGTATCGCCCGTGGGCATTTTCGATGGCGTCCAACAGGAAAGCCTGATCTTCAATGCGGCTGGCCGCCGCCTCCTGTACATCCGAACGGTGCGCTTTCTCGAAAGCCTTCTGCAGCTTCTTCTGGTCGGTCAGCTTTCTTGTCTCCTCAGGGTCTGTCATCCATTTAGGCGTAAACAATCCCACGTGTGTCACCTCCGCACTCTGATCGTCTCATTTCATTCACGCGACCCGGCACCCGTGAAAGACCGCCGGAGCCCTCCATCGCGTTGTGCGCGGTCGGTCAAAACATCATGCCCATCTTCCGGTAGGTTTCGAATTGCTCCTTTATCTGGGAGAGGTAATCCTCGTCGAAGCGGGGCAGGTCGTCGGCGTTCCAGGGCAGCGCGGCCAGCCTGTCCAGATGCTTCCTGCGCAGCCCTTTGTAGGTCAGAATGCCAGCGGCAATCGATACAACGATGGGCAGGAAGGCTAAGGCGATCTGCGCTCCCTGCGGCGTGAACCCGGCCATAAACGGCACCATGCCCAGGAGGCAGATGCCTAAACCCAGGAAGATGGCTATCCAGCCCGCGCGTTCAGTGGAAAGGCTTTCGCACCAAGGCTGGGTTTTGCCACACTGAGGACATTTGACACGGGTATCCTTGCTATACTCCTTCCATCGGTAGGGGAAGGCGGTCAGGCGGGCCCTATCCTGATCGACCTGCCCCTGGGTCTTATTGACCTTTGAATTCAAGTAGTTCTCAAGCGGGCTACCCGCTTCCACGCGGAAAGTGTCCGCCTTGTCCTCCTTGCCCGTCTCCAGGTATTTCTTCAGCTTGCCGCTGGCCACGATATCCCGGTAGTGTTCCAGCCGCTTCTCGGCGTACTCCAGCTCGAAGGGCAGATTGGCGCTGGCCTGAAAGCCGGAAGCCAGCTTCATCGCCTGTCCCTGTGCCGCGTTGGCATAGCCGCCCTTGAAGGCGTAGCCCGCGGAGACGACGGCGGCCTCTTGGCGAATGGTTGCGCCGCAATAAGGACAGCGGCAGGTATAGGGCACGGCGAGGGTCGACGTGCTGGTGCTGATGGTGGTAGTACTCATTGCTTTCTCCTCCTTACCCTGTATCAATCTTCCTTTTCGGTCTCATTCGACGGGGTCATGCGGTCCAGTACGCTCTGCCGCACCTGGGACGGCTTTACCGTGTATTCGACCGCTCCGGAGTGCGCTCCGAGAGCCTTTGAGTACAGCGTGTATTCCTCCCGCAATCGAGCGTTGCCGTCTTCCACATCGTATATCCAGCAGTACGCCTTTTCGCTGGTACCTGTCAGGATCGCGCCGCCGTATCTTTTATTGACGTATTGCGCACTCTCCCACATGTGCGTGCACCAAAGGCAGATCGTCCGTGCCTCGCTGAGCGCCTCCTGAGTCAGCGGCTTTTCGGGCCAGGAATACATGACGTCTGTGAGCTCGGTGACGTCAAGATGGGTTTTTTCATCGGGCCGCGTCTCGACATGCAGTATGATCCAGGGCTCCCTGACGGCGGCCGAGCCTCCCTCCAAAACCGTGTCCCTTGTGAGATACTTCGAAGCGTCCTCCGCCAATTGCATGACAAGGGGATTCTCCTGCAGCGCCTGACGTGTCGCCTGTTCATTCGCTCTCTGTTGCCGATCCATCTGAAACCCACTGGCGAAGCCAACAATCGCGGACAGGACGAAGATTGCCGCGAAGACTCGCCGGGCCCTTTTGTTCTTCAGGAGCATCGATGGGGCCAGACTGATCAGCATCGGGATCATGGACGCGAAAGCAAGAACACCCCACGGCGTGGCGAAGAGCGTATTGAAAAAAACCTTCATGGTACGGATACCTCCTGTCTTTTCGCCTCTCGATCAAAGCCTCCTATCCCCGCCTAGGAATGTCCACATGCCGCATACCGCCGATGACCGGCATCAGCGTTGCCTCCATGTGGGGGTTCAGCACGCTGCGGTAGCGCTTCTCCATCAGCGCGGGGTCGGAATAGGCCTTCTTCGACTTGCTGCGGTTCACGAGGACCCCCGCGACGACGGCGAGGATGCTCACCCACTCCCCGATCATCACCACGCCGGGGGACACCTGGGACCGGCCGTACGTCAGCGCCATGACCAGACCAAAGGCGATTGCCAGCGCGAAGAACAGCCCGACCAGCCTGAGCGCGAACAGCCTGGGATACAGCGTCTTGCGCGGTTCGACGTCCACGACCTGGCGGATGCCGCAGTGGGGACAGGCGACGTATTTGCTCGGGCTCCTGCCCTTGTCGTCCAGCAGGGCGTTCAGCTGTCCCTTTTGAAGGCGCTCCACGAGAAAGTTCATCTGGCTGCCGGCGGACGCCGCCAGGTTTTGCTGCGCGATGGCGCCCGCGCCGGAGCTGTTGTAGCCGCGCACAGTGGCCTGCGAGGAGAGCAGGGCGGTCTTGTTTACGGTGCCGTATTGCCCGCATTTGGGACAGGTGAACGACAGCACGACGGGGACCTTGACGGACGCGGTGGAAGTGGTATAGGCTTTTGCCATGGAGATTCTCTCCTTTCAACGCATGATGGTAAGGGGTGGCCTGGGAACATTCAGCGCGAAAACACGGCGGTCACGCCTCAGGATTCAGATCCTTTCTTTGAATGCTTTCACTTTAGGTCTGTTCCCTGCCTGGTGTGGATGTTCACATGAAATCATGTGTGCAATGGACTGTCGTGATAATCATTGTCATCGGAACCGGCCCCTGAAATCGGCCTTGACTTATTGGACGGCCTCAGCCATTGACGCCTTCACGGCCTTGACGATGACGCTGTCGGGAATCGGCCCGCCGCCGCCGTCCTTCGTCAGGGGATCGCCATCCACGACCTCGATGCGTACGACCTCTCCTTTCTCAACATCGTAATACCGAAGCTTCACCCGGTACTGGTACGCGGTGACGCTCTGGCCCACCTGCTTGCCGAATTGCTTGAGCACATACTGTCCACTGTCGATGGTCTCATAGTCGGAGACGACCACCACGGTTTGGAGCCGGTCCATCATGCCGCGGGTCAGCCGGCTCTCCGAGCGGTACCTTATGGAATACTCATGACTGCTGTCTTTTCGCCGTACAATGATATACGTCCCGGCCGTCAGTGTCCCGTCCTCCGAGCCTCCGCTATTCCCGGCTTCAATGGCAGCTTGGATCCGAGTATCCTCCATCACATTCACAAACAGCAGCGCCCGGTCATTCAAACCAAAATACAGGCCCAGTCCCAGCGCAGCGATGAAGCCGACGCTAAGCACCGCCAGCAATGCGGTCGAGCCTTTCTTCCCCTTTTTCCGTCTGATAACCAATGCCAGGATCAAAGCGGCAAGAAGAATTCCCGCCGCCAAAAGCAGCGGATGGACGTAGTACAGGAGCACCCCCGCGATTCCTATCACCGCACAGGCAGAACCGATCCCAAGCATTTGTCCGGTGCTGATGATTTTTACTCTCTTCGCCATGAATTTCCCTCCTTGATATTGGACGGCCAATGCCCCGCATACGGTCATCCCCTTTCCCTCGACTTTCTCAGCACCATGTGCCTTGGACGGCACTCACGGCGCAGGTTGGGCCGCGACCTACTGCGTGGTCAATGCCATAATGGCCAGGCCCACGGCGGCGATGCCCAGAAACAGCAGCACCAGTAACCACTTCTTTTTGCGTCGCTTGGGCGTGTCCGCGTACTTGACCCGGCCCATGCGCTCGGCCTTCGAATAGCCGGAGAGGATGTCGGGGAAAAAGAACATGCCGATCAGGCCGGTAAATGCGATGATCAGTCCGATCTTATTGAGAATCTGCATGGATCGTCCCTCCTGTTTCTGCCGTCGATATGGGGTGGTATTTCAAAAGCTTCTGTATCACCCTGTTATCGCCGATCCCTTTTGTTCTGCCCCGGCTTCCGGGAGGCTGCCGGTTTCAATAAGTGGGAATGCCGTTCGCGTTGCCAAACCAGCTGCTCGTGACCATGAACAGGTCCAACAGTTTGGGGTTCGGGTACACATCGTACTTTTTACCGCCATTCGCCAGCGACTCGGGCGGGTCGGCGATCACCCTGCCGATACGCGCCACACACTCGCCCGTGTCGATGTCATAGGCGTACACGTCGGAGACGCAGCGATAGCCCTTCGAGCCATCGGAGTAATCGCCCACATACACATAGTCCGTGATCCACGCGATGATCAGCAGCTCCGCCTCATCGACGCTGGCGGGCGTGTTCGCCGCCAGCACGCCCCTGAACCGCTCACCATCGTCGTCCTCGAACCAGCGGTAGGCGTCCATCGGGAAGACCAGCGCGTCCGAATCGCGGGATTCGTAGGCGATCAGCGCCTTTTTGCCCTCCGGCTTTCCATGGAGGTCGGGGGAATTGGAGCGCGCGAAGCGGGTCTTGTCAAACCGGGCGTCCTCTATGGCAAGGCCGGTATCGTAGGACGGGTACTTGCGAACGAAGCTGCCGTCATAGGCCGCGTCCCAGACCGTCGTCGCCTTGAGGAAGGCGTCGGGGTCGTCGCCATCCCCGGGAAGCAGCATCGAATACGCCTCCTCATAGTCCACCCGGCCCGCGTCGATGAGCGCCGAAGCAGTGGCGATGTCCCGTTCCGCATCGCCGGTGAAATGGCGGCTGTTGAGATGGCCCCAGAGCAGGCCGCGCCCGGCGATGCGGTCAAGCATCTCCTGGCTCTGCTCCTCCGACATGGTCTGGTTGTTCCCGGCGGGAAGGATCCCCTGGTATCCCCGCATCAGGGCGCGCAGCGCGTTGGTTTTCACTGTCTCGCCGTCCGTGTTCGAAACGCTGATCTCCGCCTTGCACCAGTCCCCGGCCTCGGGCAGCTGATCGACCACTTCCACAAGGAACCGCTCAAAGTCCCGATTGCTCAGGTCGATGCAAAGCCTCGTCAACAGATATTGATGCGGGCTCTTTGCGAATTGCAGCCGCTGGTCGTTCGTGTAGGACAGCATCTGCTCCGTCCATTCGTCGTAAGAGCACATTTGCGCCGCGTATTCGGGGAACGCGTCCGTGTCCGCAAGGGCGTAAAAGTCCCGCAGCAGCGCTATACCGGCCTCGGTCAATTCCGCGCTGCCGGCGCGGGGAGCCGCCTCACGCAAGCGCTCCAGCCGCTCGGCGAACGTCATTTCATCCTTCGCGAGCGCGGCGAGAGCCTGTCGGTCGGCCGCGAAGGCGTCGTACTCCTCCGCGTCCTCCGCTGACAAGTCGTCCCGGGGATCGTCGGAGATGCCGATGACGGTGAATCCCAGCTGCCGCAGGTTGAACGCCAGCTTGGCGGCATCCAGATCCCCGCAGAGGTGGGTCAGGTCGATCTGTGTTTCGGCGGGATCGAGGCTCTCGATGCCCCTGACGTGGGTACTTCCGACGAGCACGAGCCGCGTAAGGCCGGAGAACGCCTTGAGTCCCGACAGGTCGGTGTAATCGTAGTTGCCGTTCCTCCCCGAAACCACGACGGCGCCGAAGGGCGCGCGGATCGTTCCGCCGTCCGCGATGTCCGCCAGGTAGTCGAGGTTATTCTCGCTGCTGTTCTTGGCGAATTGCACCTCCTCGACGAAGTCCAGCCGTTCCAGGCTCTCCCGCCACAGCGAGCGCTGCGCGACGGCACCCGAACTCATCGAGGGAACGTCCAGCTCCAGCGTCTTCACGGGCGAGGTGACGTTCAGCGAGAAGGCCTCCAGCAGCGATTCGATGCCATTTCCCGGGGCTTCGGCTTTATACCAGTTCAGACTGACTGCGTTGATCTCGCGCCTATCCAGGGCCGTCTCCATGATTTCAAACAGTGCGGCCCAATCCAGGTCGGGGTGGGCATAAAGCATCAGCTGGTCACTGTCGTAGCGATACCCGACGCAGCCAGAGCTGAAGCCGGAAATCTTCTTTCCCTGCTTCTGGATGAGATTATACGCGTCCCCCGCGGGCGTGGCGGCGCTGGTCTGCGGCACCTTCTTTGCGCAGCCGAACAGGGTCAGTGTGATCGCCAGGGCCAACAGGGGTGAGAGCCACTTCTTCATCCGTCATTCCTCCTTATGCCAAGGATTCACTCATAAAACCATCGATACAGCTCGAGATCGGTTGTTTACTGTGAAGCCTCTTCTTCTCCGGCGCTTTCCTTTGCGCAGTCGACGCAGCAGAGCTTGCCGCATACCGGGCAGTTCACATTGTCAATGGCGATTCTCCATGCGCGCTGTCGATGGCTGCGATTCGGTCTCGGATCGAATTCTGTTAATCTGCCTCGTCAAGCGCGGGATCTCTCATGACCCTCAAGAGAGACCAGTCCGCCATTTCGATGCTGCCTTCGAATTCATTGTACCGGGGATTCGCAATCACCAGGATCGCACCCTCCTGAGGGCATTCGTCGCTCATGAAGTTGATGATCATGCTGTCTTCGCCGTTGCCGGAAAAGAGATTGATGGTTCCGGTATCATCCGCCGCGACCGCCAGAACGGGATTCAGGATTTGGGTGACCTTCAGCAGGAGCATGCATTCGCCGCATTCCCCCTTAGCGTCCAGCCACTCCTGAATCGCAATGAACCTGGGGGATTCATCAGCCCGGGCAATGCATGAAAGTGAAACGAGGATGAGAACAAAGGCAAGCGCCAGTGTGATGGTTTTCTTCATTGATGGTCAACCCCTTTCGCCTTCTCCCGTCCGGGATGACGGGAGTGATCTCTCAATTCATTCGTACAGGGCTGCACTCTCACGCCTCCTCGCCGTGCCAGTCGTCTCCCAGCACGGTGCGGAACACCGCGCTCCAGTCCATGCCGCCGGAGAAGCCGGATTCCCGATAGTGCTCGTTGTCGGACTTCTCCGGTTCGCGGTAGGCCACGCTCACCGGCGCGGTGGCGGTCTGGGTGCGCAGGTCCACGGCGAACATCATGGTGTCGGTGCCGTAGAACGGCACGTCGACGCGCCGGATCGCGCCGGTGCCGGTGTTGCGTTCCTCCCAGGGCACGCTGTACAGCAGCGTGTTCTCCCCGTAGAAGAACACCGCCGTGTCGGCCTCCTTCAGGCTCCCGGCCAGGCGCCCGAGGTCCAGCCCTTCGTACCAGATCACCTCGCCGCCGCTGCGCGCCTGCTCGAAGCTGGTGTATATCCGGGGATTCGTCTCATCGTCGATGAACTGGCAGAACACCAGTTTCTCACCATATTCCACCTCTCCCACGGCCAGCTCCCCGGCCTTGCCCTTCTGTCCCAGCGCCAGGAGCGCCTTTTCGTCGGCGGCCTTGCCGCTGAAGGCGGCGAACATCTTCCAGTAGTAGTTGTTGATCTTGCCGTCGCTGTAGCAGGCGTACAGCGTCCCAATGCCGATGCCGATGGCCAGCACCACGCTGACCAGACAGGCGGCGATGCGCAGGCCCCTCTTTTTGGGCAGGTAGCGGAACACCGCCGCCAGCAGCGGGATCAGCGCCCCCACGCAGAACATGGCCGGCATGGTGTCCATGAAGAAATGGTAGGGCTCGCCGTACTTCCGGTGGATCAGATACAGCCCCAGGCCGACGGCGCCCAGCAGGATCACCCAGAACAGAAGCTCCTTCCATAGCGTCCTCTTTTTCATGAACTCTCCTCCTTTACAGGGCCTCGTTGTTTCAGGGCATGGCGCGCGGCATCCGCTTCACCTGCTCGATGGACAGGTATTCGCGGTCGCCGGCGGCCCGCTTGTTCATGTAATAGGCGGCAAAATGGCTCATGGTTTCCTCCGACGGGGCCACGAACGGTTCCCGCACCCCGGCGGCATACTGCTTGTGTTGCTTGTTCTTCTTCAGGTGGGTCACCAGCGTGGCGATGGACGCGATGGGCAGGCCGAAGAACACGGCGATCAACAGACATATCACACCGATGGAACCCCACAGTCCGACGCGGCCGAGGGAGCCGACCAGGCGAACGGCGCCGATGACGCCCGGAATCAGCAGCAGTGCGCAGACGATGCTCGCGATCAGGAACGTGGGCTTCGGCTTCTCTGCGGCCTTCTGTTCCTGCTTCGCCTCATGCGCCCGCTTTGCGCACGCCAGGCAATATCCGACGTACAGCGGCGTGATGTCGGTGTAGGTGGTCGTGGTGGTTCTGACCTTGGTATTGATGTCCTGCACCTTGGTGCTCACATGGGTGTTCAGAGCCTTGCCGCTGTAGACCGTCACAGGCACAAGCCCTTCGCCGCACACCGGGCAGAGCCCTGTGTCGTCGTAATAATAATCCGCGATCTTCTTCATGGGTGTTTCTCCTTGCTGCCGAGATAAGAGCGAGGCGCCAGGTCTCGTTCCGGATCGTGAGATTCATACCCGACCGCGGCTTACTGTGCGGTCAGTGCTGTGATGACCAGGCCCACGGCGGCGATTCCCAGGAACACCAGCACCAGCTGCCACTTCTTTTTGCGCCGCTTGGGTGTGTCCGCGTACTTGACCCGGCCCATGCGCTCAGCCTTGCTATAGTCGGAGAGGATGTCGGGGAAAAAGAACATGCCAATCAAACCAGTAAATGCGATGATCAGTCCAATCTTATTAAAGATCTGCACGGATTATCCCTCCTGTTTCTGCCGTCGATATGGGGATACTTTCCCCTGCATTCTCTCTTGGTCGGTCTTTTACTGTGAAGCCTCTTCCTCCGCAGCGCCTTCTGCCGCGGGGATATCGACGCTCTGCTCAAAGAGGATCGTCTCCCCGTCCGATGATTGGATGCGCACCGTGACAGTTCCGCCGGCAAAGGTCTTCATCGGGTCGCGGAACATGAGGTCGTTGCAGGCCCATTCAGACAGCAGCGCGCCTTCGGTGCCGTCGTTCATGATCGCCTGATAGGCGAGGGTAAAGTGAGCCATCTGCATGAATTGCAGGTGTTGCAGCGTGCTGTCCGCCAGCTCCTGGAAGTCCACGATCGTCAGGGATCTGGGGGCAGCGTCGTAGAGCCACCCGTCCAGCGGCGCATCGGCGATGACGTATTTGCCGTCCTTCAGGTAATCTTCCGGAACGAAGTACCCTTCATCGGTGTCGTCCTCGCCCTTCGGGGCGGTGTAAGCCGTACCGCTGGCTCTGCCGTTGCCCGAAGCGCTGAGCAGCACCCGGAGTATGGCCGGACCGTCTTCGCCCCCTGCGCCGTCGGCGATAGCCGCCGTGAAGGAGAGCTTCCCGTCTTCACTCAGCGTCAGGTCCCTGACGTAGGTCCCCTCCTTTGCGGTCTGTGCGTACTGCACGATCTTATCCATGTAAGGGAAGGGCTTCGCGATAGTCTCCGCTTCGTCATACCGACCCTCTGCAAGCGCGGCCTGGGCCGCCTGATAGCCGGCATTACGCGCATTCTCCGCCTTCTCCGCAGCATCCTTGTAGTTCTTGCGTCCCAGGCTGAAGTAGAGCTGCCACGCCTCGTGGTAGTTTCCCTCGGCTTCCAGGGCAGCGGCCTGCTCGTACTTTTTCTGTTCCCCACAGCCAGTCAGCACCAGCGCGATCAGCAGCAGCACGGCGACGCAGGCGACCGCCCTTGCAGTTCTTCCAACGTTCTTTTTCATGGCGGTTCCTCCTTTCCTTATGTCCTGTCGAATCAACCCCGCGAAGCGGGGCGCTTTGGTTCCCGGGGCCTCGTCCTCGTATCCCGAAGGTTTCCACTCCCTCGGGGCGCGTCAGTATTTCTTCTTTTTCAGCAGGCTTCCGCCCACGATGCCCAGCAGCGCGAACGCGCCGAAGCCGATCCACATCTGGCGGCTGCGCTGAGAATGAGCCAGCTTCTTTATCTCGTCGAAGCCCGCGGAAATGCCGCCGCCCGACGACCAGGCCATGGTGCCGTCGAAACTGTTGTCGACAAAGCTGTAGACGCCCTCGGTGCTGCCGGATTTGACCTTGACGGTCTTCTGGGTGACGCCCAGAATGCCGTAGACGAGACCCGCCGCCGCGGCGACGAGCAGTATGATTGCGATGGCCTTGCGCATGGTGTGATCCTCCTTTGGTTGGCTTTGGCAGTAGCGGTGACAAGGAACACTGTTTTGTCCCAATGTGGATCATAACGATACCATCCGGGTATCAGAATCCACAGCCATTGTCAGCATGGCAATGGCTGAAGTGTTTTGAGGGCGGTACGAGGCTCACTATCCCTTCCGGACCAGCCTGCGCGACTGCTCGGGCACTGTGGCCGCCAAGGCGATGAGCCGCGAGCGCAGTTCATCGCCCGGCTCGAAGTTCTGCCTCGCCGAGCTGAGATCCCCCTGCGCGGCCAATCGCGCCGGGACGCAGAAATACCCCGCGTAGCCTGCGCCCGTCTCGCCCAGCTCCGCCTTCCGGGCGGCGATCTCGGCGTCAAACACCTTTTCGTTCAAAGCCTTCTTGATGTAGGGTTCCAACGCCTCGAAGGAAGCGATAGACGCGATCTCCGGAGCCGCCTTGGCGCTCTTCACGGTGAGGTAGACGCCACCAATCAGCGCTGCGACTGCGCACACCAGAATGAGGTAATTGGGACTCTCCTCCGGCTTTTTCAGGATGAAGGTCAACACGGCGGCAATCGCGCCAATGACGATCAGTGCGATGCCGAATGCCGGAGAGGCGCTGAACTCCAGGCTGTCCTTGATCTCCTTGCCCGTGATGGAGGCGTCCACAGGGTCCTTCAGAAAGCGCTTGATGTAGACTCGATTGCCGTTGCGCGTCTCCTCCTTTCGGGCGACGACATAGGTCTCGCCCCAGACGGCGTCGTTCGGCACGTTCTCCCGCACCCACGCGGGCAGCTTGTCCTGCTTACTCATAAACAATCCTCCTTTTGATTCTATCGTTCCTTTGGGTGGCCTCAAAAAAACTGTTCCTGCATCTGATGGTACTGCTTCACTCCCCCGATCCCATGTGGATGCGACCCAGGCCGTAGGGGGACATTTCGGCGTAGACGGCATCGTTGAGCACGCTCTTGAAGCGCTTCTCCAGCAGCGCCGGGTCATCGTAGGCCGATTTGGAACGCTTGCTGACGAATACGGACGCCAGCGTGATGAGCGCCGCGGCGATCAGGGTCGGAACCAGAAACCACACCGGACCGGTCATGGAGGGAATGCCTTTCGAAGCAGCCATAAAAATGAGCACGAGCCACACATACAGAACCACAATGATGAACGGCACAAACCACTTTGGCGTGAGTATTCTGCGCTTGCAGCCAGCGTCCGGAATGCTGATGATCCCGCATCCAGGACATTTGAATGGAATGGTGCGGGCCCTGATCTGGTCCTTTGAGCCGCGCAGGATGGCTCTGTTCTTCTTCATGGCTTCGGCGATCTGAGCAAGCTGGGAATCGGCATTGGCAGCCAGCCGATTCCGGGCTGCGGCTTCGGCACGTTCGGGGGCGTAGTGCTGCACGCTCGCCTGGCCGGTCATGCGCATATAGCGGGTCAGGGCAACGTCCTTTCCGCACTTCGGGCAGCGGAAGGTGATCACCACAGGGGCGTCCCATGTGGCGGTGGCGGTGGTACGGGTCGGCATGATGATACCTCCATTCAATTTGTCTATTGTGCATACAGCGCCCGGATGTACCCCATGGCGTCGCTCTGCTTGCAGTTCACACCCCTGTAATCCGACGAGGGGCCGTGTTTGACGCGATCCAGCGACGACCATTCCTTCGTATCGAGGTTGAAGAAGTACAGGTCATAGTCGTAGTCGTGCTTGTAGTGGCCATAGTTTTTACCACCGCTGCGTGAGGTCACGACGGGCTGGCTCACGGTCATGTGCCTGACGGCAATGATTACGGTCTTCAGCTTCGATACATCCTCCTGGGCCAGGTAGTAGCGCTCCAGGTGTGCGCCGCCGGCGCTGAAACGGACGACCTGATTGCCGTCCTTGCCGGCGGCGTCGTACCAGCAGAACAGGTAAGGGGAGGGATAGTGTTCGGTCAGACTTCTGGCATCCTGGACAAAGTCAAAGCCCTCCGCGTGGACCGAGCCGCTGTTGTCCTCGAAGGCCTGCTCCAGCTCGGCGATCCGCGCATCCCTGCCCAGGTTGTTCTTTGAGACCATATCCAGGCCAAAGGCGCCGGCGGCGACGATCACCAGCAATACCAGGGCGGCCACGCGGATTCGCTTTTGCCCACCGCTCTTCCACAGGGTCTGCGTGGATACGCCCAGCATCAGCAGCGGGCCGCCCAGGCATATGTACCACCGGCCCCCGAAGAGCCACAGCAGAAGCCCGAACACGAGCGCGCAGCCGAAGGGTATGCCGTACAGCTGCTTCTTGCCATTCCCCCCCAGCTTTTCATGCATCACGCCCACGCCCAGCACCGCGCCGAAGCACAGTATGGCCTGGAGGAGGTAGCCCATGGTGTACAGCCACACCAGCAGGCCGACGGCTACGAGAATAATGATGGTTGACATGATGTGATCTCACCCTTCCCTGCATTTCGTGATGAATCCCCTGCCCGGGACGACCAGAGTTCCCTCCGGCAGATGCGGGTACCACAGCGGACTCGATTGACGCACACAGAGTCTTTGCGTTTATCCTCGTCGTACCGCTGTGTCAGGTCTGATCATACAGATTGCCGTCAAGCGTGAACACCAGCGTGTCGCGGTCGGTTCCTGCCTGCTTGGCGAGGCAGACCATGATCTTCGCCATGTTGTTCAGGTCGCCCTTGCGGTCATACATCGACTGGGTGAGCTGCACGGTGGGGGACACGTTGACGTAGTACAGTTTGTCACGGTAGAGGAACTTGGCGTACTTGAAGTCGATCCACGAGCCGTGCTCATGCCAGAATACGCTGTTCGCGGATGCTTCCACGGCATACTGCGCCTGTTCGATGCCGGAGGAGGGCGCCATCGGGTGCGCCCGTTCCAGAGCGCGCGCGTCTTCCACGCTGATGCGATACGGCTTGACGCGTACGCCCCAGGTCTTCTCAATCGCGTCCAGTATCTTTGCCGTATCGGCGCCAATGGCCCACGCGCAGGCCTTGGCGCTGTCCGGCAGCCAGACCGGCTCCGCGGTGGCGGCCTGCGGGGCAGGCGCGGTCTTCTTCTTTTTCAGAAAGTCAAAGATTCCCATCAGAATGCCTCCTTTGAATGATGTTATTTTCTGAACATGTGATGCAGTTTTCGCAGGCCGTGCCGCTCAGGGGAAGGTGCCCAATATGTGCACCTGTATCAGAGGAGACATGGCTGTGTTCGACCTTCACCCGACACACCGTGTCGACGCGTGCTGTCCGCGCTGCCGCGAATGAAAACCCCGTGGGCGGCCGTTACTTCAACTTCGAAGCGTAGGCGTGCGTGGCAAAGCGAAACGTCTCCGGATCAAACGACTGGTACCCCAGCAGAGATTGCATGATGTAGATCTGCAGCTCGGTAAGCTCAACGCCGACCTCGACGGATTCTCCCGGCGCAAGCTTACCCAGGAAAGCGTCAGCCTTGAACGCGACGGGAAAGGACGGCGCATCGTCACCGTTGCCCTCAATCAGGAAGAATCCGCCGCTCCCCGAGCACTCCCTGCTCCCTGCGTTTGTCACGGTTGCACTGATGCGCAGGGTCGGCTCCCCGCCATCCAGTGTGATGACCCCACATTTTTCATCAGATACGGAAAGATCCTTCGACGCGTCGGTCAAATCCGGAAAACCGAAGCACTCTGTCTGCGGCGCGCCGATGTCGCTCAATTGTTCGGGCACAATTGTAACCGGTTTGGTCGTACACCAGACGTAGCTCAAATGTCCCGGCATGATGAATCTCGGCGAGCATGAATCCATAAACGCGGTCGTCAGCGCATTCCCTTCACCATCAAGCAAGGGAACGTCGAACGAATCGAAATAAAGGGGAATATCATCGTTGTTCTGTACCAGGAACAGGGAGCCTACCTGTAGCCGTCCATCCTGCAGGAGTTCGACAAAGCTACCTTGCGGCTGATAGATGAACAACGCCTCCTCCTCAGCCAGAGCCATGGTCGCGCAGAGAATCGCGAGAGCGCAGATGAGCGCCAGAGAAATCCTTTTTCCCATGAAGCAAACCTCCTCACTTTACTGATAAATTCTTCACGCGAGGCCCAATCAGAAATCCTCCCGGTCGGAGCCCACGCCCTCGGCGGCGGGGCTGTCTTCCTGCATGTTCACAGTGATTGAGACGGCGGGAGTTATTTCTCGGAACCGATGTGGATCTCGTCGAAGCCATACGGCGTCATATCGGCATACATTGCATCGTTGAGGACACTCCCAAACACCCTTTCCATCAGTCGCGGATCATTGTAGGCCTTTTTCGAGAGGCTTTTGTCGACCAGAAACAGCGCCGTGGCGATGGCGAGACAGGCGAGGAAGACGTATAGCGCCTGGAGCCGGAACGGGCCGGACAGCCTCAAGGACCCACCGAGGGCTGCCAGGAAGGCTGCTGTCCCACCAACGACCAGCAGCGTGAGCAGCGCCCACTTGATCAACCTGTGCATCAACAGCCCGCGCTTACAGCCCGCGTCCGGACGGTTTATGATGCCGCAGGCGGGGCAGCGCAGAGGCGGCCAGAAGATGCTGGGCTTATCAGGCCGGTCCATCAGAGAAGCCGTGTTGTGCTTCAATTCCCGAACCGCCGATTCCAGCCGCCAACCCATTGATCCTGCCATTTCGGCTTCAGCTCTGGCGCTGGCAATCTGCCCGGCTCCAACCTGACGCCCCTGATCGTTTCGCAGGGTCACCTCGGTTGAGAAGTTCAGATATCGTGTGATCTCCGCGTCTTTGCCACATTTTGCGCAGCGGAAGTGAATTTGCACCGGGCAGCTGGACGACGCGCGTCCGGTGACAGATACGACTTTTGCCATAGCGAAATCCTCCTTTATGGTCTTGCTGGTCAGAAAAACACCTCAGTCCGTCTTTGATTTGGCGCAGAAGAGCTGTTCCTCCCGTTGTCCGTTTTTCGCATCTATCCTTTGCAAAGCCAGATATTCTCGGGAGAAATATCCATTACAGCGGACAAAACGCTTTCCATACTGACGATAAACCAGCGATCCCCATAGCGTACCAACTGGGGAGCGACAAGGTATTCCTCGCCGTCAACGGTAAACAGCGCCGCGATATCCGCGAGTTCGTCCGCTCCGTACATCACGCGGTACTTCTCCAGGGTATTTCTGATGCCTTCTGAAGCCGCATACTCAGGCGCGACGGCCTCCGGAGCCACAAAGCGGATATCGTCCAGGGTGCCCAGCCGATCCACGCGGCCCAGGTCAAAAAGGGCGGACACGGCACGCGCTTCCTCGTCGCCACGCACACCCAGCGCGCGCTTGGTCATCCATTCCTGCGAGTCATAGAACGCGCCGTTCGTGGCATAATTGACCATGCCGGAGCGCAGGCCTTCCAGCCGCCATTTCACCATCATGCCCATATCGATCTGCTCCAGCAGCGGGTTGTCGTCAGGGAAAACCGGCCAATTACCGGCGCCCTGATAGTAGGAGCGGCCCAGGGCCACACTGCGCAACGTAGCATGCCCGGCCAGGCTCTCCCAGGCGAAAGCCTCCATCATCGTGTTCAGGCTGTTCTTTTTGAGACCTGACAGATACAGAGCCACCGCCGCCTCCGGGGTGGTGCCGCCCGTCTCCCGCCACGGCAGGGCCAGGTCAACCGGTGCCGGCGTCTCACCCGGCGCTGTTCCGGAATCTGAAGCCTCTCCTGTCAGACGGAATGCTCCCTCGTCGCCATACAGGTGAGAATAGTTTGACAACGAGCCAAAAAGACTCACGATGTACCAGCTCTCCCCATACCGGCCCAGCATCGGCGCGCAAGCGTATTCCTGGCCACCCAGGGTAAAGAGCGCGGCCCGTTCACAGACCTCCTCCGCCCCATAGAGGATGCGGAAACGCTCCAGCGCTTTCAGGCTTTTCTCGCCGTAACTGCCCCCTGTGGCCTTCTCCGGCGTCAGCACGCGAATGTGATCCATTCCGGCAAGGCGATCCAGTAATGAAAGATCAAAAGATGCCAGCAGCGCATCCGCCTCCTCCTCTGTTTTGATGTATCCGGATCGCAGTAAGTGAGCAGGCCGGTCTTCGCCCTTCTGCGCATCCTCATGAAGAGTCATCTTTGCAAAGGACAGGCTCAGGGCTTCCACCCTCCCGCCCATGAGCAGCGCTTCGTCGATCTCGCTCAGGAGTCCGGCGTCTCCCGGGAAGGCCGGCCAGCCTTCAGGACTATAGGAGTGAGAAGACTGCAGGATCTCAGTAAACCGATCCCCGACGCGGCATTGCTCCCAGGCGAACGCACCGAAGGCTTTGTTAAGATCCAGGTCCTGAAGGCCCGACAGAAAGGCCATTACAGCCTCTTCCGGCGTGGAAAAGCCGGGGCTGCTCCATGGTGCGGCTGCTTCTCCCAGAGCAAATGCAGGCATCAGGACCATACACAGGAATAATGCGATCAGACGTTTCATTCCATATCCCTCCCGAGTCGTTCCGTTTCAAAGGTCTGGTTCATTTAACCATCGATCCTTTCCAGTGTGTCGCGGGGGCGGTTCCGTACACATTCCCCATAGAAAAGCATATCAAAACCGCCCCCATGTTCCATTCTGCCGGCCAGGTCAGGCATGGAGTTTACGCTGTTTCCCGTCTTAGAAATTATCCCAGCTCTCCCAATCCGATCCCACGCCCTCGGCGTCGGGATTGTTCTCCTGGACGTTTACAGTGATGGTGGAGCTGTAGTTCTTCTTGAGCTGGACCTCCTGCTGACCGTCGCCGAAGGTCATGATCTCATAGTAGCCCTCGCTGCCGAAGGCCTCCTCTTCGCCGTACCAGTTGTGGCCGGTGCCGTCCTTGATGACGTAGGTGCCCGCGGGCAGGGAGGTCTTGGCCTTGCCGGTGCCGCCGATGAACATCGTGCGGGCCAGCACGCCGTCGGTGGTGTAGATTTTCACCAGCATGGCGGTGTCCGGATCGGTGTTGAACTGCACGGCCAGCTCGGTGCTGCTGCCCTTGATCTCGGGGTTCTTGTACAGCACGCCGGTCTTGGGCCATTTCTGCACGCAAGCCCCGGCGCGGGACTCCCAGTCGCCCCAGCCGCTCTGCTCAAACAGATCCCTGGCCGAGGCGTATTTTCCCTGGGCCACCAGCGCACAGGCGCGCATGTAGTCGTACTCGCCAGAGTCCATCTGCCCCGCCAGCAGCGCGTCGGCCTCGTCGGGATTTGTGACCATCAGCAGCCTCGGCAGCAGCGCGGCGTAGCCCCCTGCATCCAGTTCTTCGGTTTCGGGAAGTCCGAAGGCCGCCTGCACGGCGTTCAGCGCGGCGATGGATTTTGACCCGACATTCCCGTCCACGGCGATGTTCTGCCCGAAGGCCACCAGCGTCTGCTGCACGCCCCTGGCGGCGTCGCCCTTGCTGCCCTTCCGGATGACCTCGCCGGAGAGCAGCGCGTCGTAGGTGGCGCGATAGGTGTCGTCATTCAGCGCGGTGAGCACCTCATCGATGGAAGCCTCTCCGGCAGGCTCCAGGGTCGGCTCCGGCGTGGACGCAGGTGGGGAGGCCACGCGCGCGGCCTCCACGAGCTCCGTCAGCCGAACCCTCGCGTCCGCGGCATGAAACTGCCCGCTCGCCTCGGAGGACTGAGTAATGCCATTGGCGGTCTGGACAGTGAGGGTCAGGGGCGGTTCCTCCGACACCACCATCTCCTTATATTGCACGCCCGTCTCCAGGTCGAACAGTGAAAGCCAGGTATTCGTCCGATGCGCCGCGATGTTACCGTACCAGCCTACATGCACATATGTGGGATAGATGATCGCTGCCCAGCGGGCCGATTCAAAATCGTCTGCCCGGTATTCACGGGGAAAACCCCATGTGTCATCAGAATCGGCCGTGAGTATCTGGCTCGGATTGGCATCCTCGCTTCCGGAGGAATAGTAGGCCACAACCACATCCCCGGTGCACACCGCCTTGTCAATGGAGGTCCCGTTTTCATTGAGCGCCCGCCTGTGAAGCTCGTTCAATGCAACGATGTCCGCCGGCACAGGTGTTGAGGTGGGCTCGGGTGTGAGTTCCGGCGTGGGAGACGGTGTGGGTACAGTCAGTGCGTACCCCTCCTTGGGCAGCCCGCTCAGCGGGTAAAGCACGCCGTCATACAGCAGTTCAAAGTCATCCTCGTCCCCATCGCACTGGAAGACATAAGTGAGATCAAAGCGCCAGACGGGCGCCCCGTCTTCCGCATCAAAGGGCAGAATGACGCGCTTCGGCAGATCCTGCGTTCCGTCCGCCTTGCAGCGCAGGGCCAGTGTCGGGGCGATTTCTTCTTTGATTCTGTCATAGGTCAACGGCTCCACCAGAGAGTGAAGGCGCAGGATAAACAGGTAAGTGCCGCTGCCGGGCATCAACCCAATGGTGTTGACCAGGAGGTCCCAGTTTGTCCATTGAGACGCGAAGAGTTCCAATTCAAAGCTTTCCTCACCGCCGTTCCATTCGACGCGGGTCTGGCCCGCGTCCGCATGCCGATAGTTTTCTGCCGCGGGCTCAAGCGTGGGTTCGGGGGTGGGCTCAGTCGATTCCGCGCCCGCGAGGGTCGGCGCATTGGCCTGTGGGACGATCGGATCGCCCAGCGGGGTGGATGACGGCTGCGCCGCTTCAGCAGGGGCATCTTCCCCGGCGGGAGCGCTCGACCTGCCCTCCTTCCCTTCAGCGGCCTTTTCACACTCGGCGGTGTAGGCATAGCTGCCGCCATTGGCGAAGGTGGTGGTGATGTCCAGCTTCAAAACGCCGTCCTCCAGCGCCCAGGTGCCGCCACACGCGCTGATGCCCAGGGTGTTGTCGGCGGGGATGTCCACGGAGAAGGCGCTGTCGTCGCTGGAGATGGTGAAGGGATAGCTCTCGTGGTAGCCGCCCTGGTCGAAGGTGTACTCGCCGCTGCCGTCGCCGTTGATGGTCGCGGTCAGGTCGATGGCCGGGCCGCCGTTCTTCGGCGTGCCTACACCTGTCCATTCGCCCATCAGCGCCTCCGGGATGGAGGATCCAGCTTCGGCCGACGCGGACAGGGCGCAGAGCAGCAGGGCCAGGACAATCAGGATCGCAAACAGCCTTTTCATAGGGTCAGCCTCCTTATGTCATGGACGGCTCTATTGACAACCTTTCTTGCTTTTGGCGCCATCGAGAACCGTCCGTTGACTCCCGTTCTTTTAGAAATCCTCCCAGCTCTCCCAGTCCGAGCCCACGCCTTCGGCGTCGGGGTTGTCCTCCTGCACGTTCACGGTGATGGTGGAGCTGTAGTTCTTCTTGAGCTGGACCTCCTGCTGGCCATTGCCGAAGGTCATGATCTCATAGTAGCCTTCGCTGCCGAAGGCCTCCGCCTCGCCGTACCAGTTTTTCCCCACGCCGTCCTTGATGATGTAGGTGCCCGCGGGCAGGGAGCACGTGGCCTTGCCGGTACCGCCGATGAACATCGTGCGGGCCAGCACGCCGTCCACGGTATAGACCTTCACCAGCATCGCGGTGTCGGGGTCGGTGTTGAACTGAACCGTCAGCTCGGTGCTGCTGCCCTTGATCTCGGGATTCTTGTACAGCACGCCGTTCTTGGGCCAGGGCTGGACGCAGGCCCCGGCACGCGCTTCCCAGTCGCCCCAGCCGCTCTCCTCAAACAGGGATTTGGCCGAGGCGTATTTCCCCTGGGCGATGAGGGCGCAGGCGCGCGTGTAGTCGTATTCGCCCGCGTCCATCTGTCCCGCCAGCAGTTCGTCGGCCTCTTCGGGATCCGCGACCATCAGGAGCCTCGGCAGCAGCGCGGCGTAACCCTCGGCGTCCAGCAATTCCGTTTCGGGAAGCCCGAAGGCCGCCTGCACGGCGTTCAGCGCGGCGATGGTCTTGGGACCCACGTTTCCGTCCACGGAAATGTCCTGACCGAAGGCCACCAGCGTCTGCTGCACGCCCCTGGCGGCGTCGCCCTTGCTGCCCTTCTGGACGACCTCGCCGGAGAGCAGCGCGTCGTAGGTGGCGCGATAGACATCGTTATTCAGCGCGTCAAGCACGTCGTCGATGTCGGCCTCCCCAGCCTCCTCGATGGGCTCCGGGGTGGGCTCGGGCGTCGGCGTCGCCGTGGGTTGGGGTGTCGGGGTCGGGGTCGGCGTCGGGGTGGCTTCCGGCCGCAGGGGTTCGCCTTCCTCGGGAAGACCTGCCAGCGAATAGAGCACGCGGTCGCAGAGGAAATCCCAGCTCTCCAGAGGCGCCCATTCTTCGGAGTGATAGACGATGTCAAACGCCTCGATCGGGGTCTCGCTGCCCGCCTCAGCGCCCGTGATGACCGCGTATGGGGCGACCTCTGCCCCGGACGGCGAGCGGAGCTTGAACGAATCCTGAATGGCCATGATCCCGTCGTGGGTGATCGTCCCGTTCACCGGGGCCAGGCGCACCACCATTTCACAGCCGTTGGCAAAGCCCGGAAGGGACAGGAAACCGTTGGTCAAGTCCCGGATGTTGTTGGTAAACAGCTTGAATTCAAAATCTGCCGGGCTGTCCGGACAATGCACCACGTCGCCACCGTATTCAAACTCCGGCACCCTGGCGCGCGCCTCCTCCGGCAGAGCATCCACTGCCTGCTGATCGTAGTGGATCGCGATCAGCGTTCCCGCGTCCACGCGCCCGGTCGGATTCAGCCCGCAGGCAGTCTGCAGCGCCTTCACCGCGTCTTCGGTCTGCGCGTCATAGAGCCCGCTGGCCTCGCCCGATAGGCAGCCCCTGTCGATGAGCGCCTGCTGAAGCGCCGCGACGCCTTCGCCCTGAGTGCCGGGGTTCAGACCCCATCCGTACCAGCTGAGAACGGCATCCACAAAGACTGCCATCTCGGGGGTGTTTTCCAGCTCCGGCGGAAGCCTCCAGTTCTTTGAACCCCCATTGGTTGTGATGGTGTTTCCCGGATTCTGAGTCAGCGAGAAGCCCGTTCGGTTTTCGAGATGGCTGAGCTGTACGGCTTCAAGTGTCACGGTGCTGGAATAGGCGGAGCATCTGTAGGTGCCCTGACCATAGGTCGCATAGAATTTGTAGGTCTGACAGGCGGAGATCAGCACGTCGGCACTGTCAGGGTCCTCCACGAACCGGATCGTCCGGCCCGATGCCTCTTCGATCTCCTCCATCCACTCTTCCAGGTATCTGGTGATGGAATCCACCAGCCCCTTATCGCGCACCTTGTACATGTCGTCGCCATTGATGCCCACGTCGCAATCCGCATGGGTGACCATGTAGGCGTTCAGCGGCTGGGGATGGGCGGGAGCGTACACAGGCATGCCGTCCGTGATTTCAACGCCATAGCGCTCCGCCAGGTGCTGCGCCGTGTCGTAACCCGAGGACGAGCGCTCCTCCCGGGCCATGCCGGGTAGGATGGCGGGTTCTGCTTCCGCTTCTCCTTCCGCTGTTCCCGGCATATTGTCAAGCCGCAGGCGGATCACCGGGCGGACCGCGACATCTTCCACGTACCCTTCAACCAGGGTATCGCCGTAGACCTTGCCATTCAAGCCGACACCGTCGCCGCGCCGAGTATTCCTGAAGTGTCGCAGCCACCATTGACACGTTCCCGATTCAGATACATCCGCGCCTCTGGCGATGGCGAATTGCGTCGGTTCACACATCCGCTCCGCATCAGAAGAGAAGTATCGACGCGCCTCCTCAGCGGAGAGCAGATAGACCTGATCGCGCGTGGCAACCTCATCATCGGCGGGAGCGGAGAATACACCGTTTACAGTGACGACGGATGTTTCAATCCTCGCCTGCTCATCCGCCGCGAAGGCCGTGTTCAGAAAATCGTCGTTCAACCATACGTGCAGTGAACAGTACCTCCAGTCTGCGCTGCCAAAGCGATAACCGGATTCATTGCAGGGCTTGGCATCCAGTCCATACCGGCTGATCAGCGTTGCCACTGCGTCCTCTGTATCCAACACGATCCACTCGATGGGCTCGGGACCGTTGGCATCGTCGCCGTCCTGCTCATAGCGGCCGAAGGTCACGGTGTCGCCGACTTCGACGGACGACGGCTCCTCCGCGGGCTCCTCGACAGGTTCCTCGACAGCTTCCTCCGCGGTCTCCGCCCTCGTCCCCATGGGAACGAAGCCCATGATGACCTCCAGGTCCGTTTCTCCCGCCTGGGAGGTCAGGCCGTTGTCCATGGTCTGACTCTGGATGTCCACATGGGTGACGTAGGTGAGGGACAGGGCATCACCCTCCTGGCCCACGGTCATCTCGATGTCGCCGGGCATAAGGCGCAGGGTGTCGCCGTTCAGGGTATATTCGTCATAGCCCGTCAGATCCAGCTCCGGCACGGAGAAGGGCAGCTGGGGCACAGCCTCGATCAGTCCGTTCAGATCGATGTCCGTGTAGACTGTGTTGTACGCCAGGATCAGGAGATTGCCATAGGTGCTGCCGCCATTCAGGCTCAATCCGCCATCGATGGAATAGGGGCTGTCCTCGCTGAGGGTCTTGAAATGGATCGTGTCCAATTGCCATTCCCGATCCGCCCAGGCGGGTTCATCCGCGACGCCGTCACCAGCCTGATCTTCTCCGTTGGTCCCGGATGTCGTGGGGAAACTCGGCTGAACAGGCTGTATGTTCGGTATGACGGGCTGGAATCCCGCAGGGTCAGATGCGTCCGCGACGCCGTCAGCAATGGCCTCCGCTTCCGCCTTCCCGCACTCGGCGGTATAGGCATAGCTGCCGCCATTGGCGAAGGTGGTGGTGATGTCCAGCTTCAAGACGCCGTCCTCCAGCGCCCAGGTGCCGCCGCACGCGCTGATCCCCAGGAGGTTATCCACGGGGATGTCCACGGAGAAGGCGCTGTCGCTGCTGGAAATGGTGAAGGGATAGCTCTCGGTGTAGTCATCCTGGATGAAGGTGTATTCGCCGGTGCCGTCGGCGTTGATGGTTGCGCTCAGGTCGATGGTCGGCCCGCCGTTCTTCGGCGTGCCCGTACCCTGCCATTGACCGACCAGTTCGTCGGGGATCGCCGGTTCCGCATCCGGGTTTTCCCACAGCATGATGGGGTTCTCAGCATCCTGGGTGGGAATCATCAGTATGGAATCCGGCAGCGTGTCCCGGTCAAAGCGGTAGGTCACATCAGCGCCGAACAGTATGTCCTTGTCCGAGGCATGCAGCCTTTCTTCGCCATAGACCGGCACGATGTCAGCCGCCAGCTGAACGCCCTCCGGTCCAATGGCCATCGTCTGCGCCATGCCGTTGAGGGCCACGTACAGTCGTCCGTCCTTAATCTCTACGCTCTCCAGGGAGATGTGATACTGGTTCCCGTTCATGGCCACATCCGCCGAGCCGAGTTCGGCCAGGGCGGGCAAGGGGCAGATCAGCAGGGAAAGGGTTATCAGGATTGCAAGCAGCTTTTTCATGGGTCCAGCCTCCTTGTCATGATTGCTGTAGAACGTCGCTGAGCCAATATTTCAATGGCATGAAATCTATGTAACCGGCGTTTCCTTCCAGTTCCAGCCGCGGTCCTCCGCGACCTCCTGGGCCTTTGACCCGGCGGGTACCCATGCGGTGAGGTTGGGGTCCGCCGAAGTGCCCATTGCAAAGATGTCTACGGACCACGCCGAAGCCGGGAACCATACGGCCTCGAGCTGCGGGCAATCAGAGAACAGAAAGCCTCCAAACGCCTCGATGGTCTCCGGGAAGCGGACCTCCCGCAGCGCCTCCAGTCCGGAAAAGGCCCCGGCATGGACGATGGTCACCGGGCAGCCGCCCAGCGTTTCCGGCACGCTGAGCTCCGCTTCCGAACCGGTGTATTCGAGCAGCACGGCCTGGTCGCCCACGATGCCGTATCGCCAGTCGCCTTCCTCGTGAAAGGATGCCTCGGGCATGTCCTCCGGGGTCGCGCAGGCGATAAACGGCATGTCATGGCTCACGGCAAATTCGGCGGCATAGCTGCCCTCCGGGGCGCAGACGATGAGCGCGTCGATCCACAGCGAATTGGCGATATTCTCCACGCTGGCGGGCAGCCAGGCGCACAGCAGGTCGCCCCTGTCCAGCATGCCCCACAGGCCCTTCACGCCCTCCGGGATCGCGACGCTGGGACAGTCGAAAGCCGTCTTTCTGAATGCGTCGCTGCCGATCTTCTTCAGCGTCGAGGGCAGATTTACCGCTTCGACCCGTTCCACGCCCGTGAACGCCTCCGCGCCGATGGCCTCCAGGCCCTCGTTCAGATCCAGCCGTCTGAGTGCGTTGGGGTATTCAAAGGCCTTGTCCGCGATGCGGCGCAGCGAGGCAGGAAAGTTGATCTCGCGAAGGTCATAGCACTCCATGGCGCCGATGCCGATCCACTCCACGTTTTCCGGCAGTACGAGCGATCTCAAATGGAAGCTGTTACACTTCTCGATGCCGACGACGGGAAGGCCTTCCACCTCGGCCGGGATCTCGAAGCTTTCAAAGTCGCCGTCCAGCCCGACCAGCGCATAGCCGTTCGCGGTCCTGCGGAAGCTGGCCGTCCCCTCGGGATACTCCAGGGTGAGGACGCTCTGGAAGAAGGGGCGAACGCCGCTCCAGACCTCCTCCATCGGGATCGACGCGGCCACCAGCCGGCTCCCCACGCCCATGGCCGGCGGATCGTTGGAATCGCTGTACAGCCGAACGGCCTCGCCGCCCTTCGGGAACGCCGTGACGGTCGTGATGCTGTCGAAGGCCTCGCCGCCGATGTAGTTGCTGTTATGTCGAAGCGTCCTGCGCACATAGAGCACTGCCTCGGCCTCCGCAAGGCTTCGCGCCCGGTTGGGCTCCGGCAGCCGCGCCTGGAAGTCGCCCAGCAGCGACAGCTCGCCGGGGCCGTCCTCCCCGTAGAGCGCTGAGCAGTCTTCAAAGACGGCAATGAACCGCGCCCCGGCCAGCGCTTCGGGCAGCGTGTCCACGCCCTCAGCCTCACCCGCTCCGGGCCGCAGGTCGGCGGATAACTCCTCCTTCAGCGGAACGATCAGCGATTCCTTCCAGCCCGGTGTGTCCAGCGCCGCGGCCTCGTCCGTCGCCAGCGCGTCCAGAGCCGCCAGCTGTTCATCAAGCGTGGCACACAGTTTCAACGTCTCAGCGGTTGCCGCCACGACATCCTCAGCCAGCGCAGGCAAGGCGTAGGACAGCAGGAAAAGGGCAATCAGGATCGCAAGCAGCTTTTTCATGATGTCAACCTCCCGATAGTATCGTCAGAGCGTGTCTGCACTTTCAGTATTCCATTGAGCGTCAGTCCTGCACCCGCAGTTGCCACAGGCCGCTCGTTGACAGGAGCAGGCCCGCTTCGCTCCAGCTCATCATGTGGATTCCCGTGCCTGCGCCCATGACCCATCGGTCGGTTTTGCCCAGATCGACACCCTGCACGGGCAGTACGGCCATGTCCTCCAGCCGAACCATCAGCAGCATGGTCTCGCCGTGCCGCGCGCCGTTCATCATGGCCAGCACCGCGGCATAGCGCCCGTTCGGAGACAGCTTGACATCGAGTATCTGCATGTACCGATCCGCAAACTGCATCGCCCATTCCTTCGGGGTATCGGGCAATTGCGCCATGTCGAGCGTCTCAAACTGTTGTGTGTCCGCGGAGAGCACCCACAGGGTTTCCGCCCCTTCGGAGAAGCCGTTCGCCGCACTCAGGCGCTGGAGGCCCAGATAGCCGCCCGGAATGTCGGCCGTGATGAACGCGCCGCGCAGCAGCGCCCAGCCTGATTCGGCGGAGCAGCAGGCGCTCGCGACCCGAAGGCGCCAGAAGTCTCCCTTCATCAGCAGCTCCCGCGTTTCGACCGAGCCGTCCGGCGCGATGCGTGCCAGCGCCTGCGGATCATCGTTCTTGCGGCAATCGAGCAGCGCGAAGATATTACCGTCCGCCAGCATCGCCATGGCGGGCAGACTGTTGACTTCAAAACCGGCGCAGGGCGTCGCCTCAAAGGTCTCCAGGTCGTAGCGCACCAGCGTATATCGGTCGTCGTACCGATGCGCGACGGCCATGGCGTAGAAGGCGCTGTCATCCCTGGCAAAGCAGCCACCGATCCAGCAGCCGCCATCCTCGCTCAACAGCTTCGGGTTAAAGGCGTCCAGCGCAAACAGCTCGCCGGTTTGCGTGTCGACCATAAGGGGTGCGCCGAATTCGACACGCCCTTCCCGTAGCACGCGCATGCCGTTCACGACACAGCAGTAGCGGCCGGTGGGCGACCAGATCGCGCCCTCCTCGCCCATGCCGAAGGGACCCGCGCCCAGATCCTGACCGAAATAGAAGCGATGATATACCTTGTCCATAAGGCCATAGGCATCCTGGACGCCCCGATCCTCCCGGGGCCAGATGATCGCCAGGCGATCGGGGGACATGGCAAAGGGCAGCGCGGCCCCGCCGACGGCCAGCAATCCAATGCCGGATTGACCGTCCGGGGCATAGCTGAACACCGCCAGTTCCGCCTGCGCCAGCACGGCGCGCATTTGCGCCTCATCCATCGGCTCGATGCCGGCAAACTGCCACAGCTCGTCCGGCGGCGCCACGATCTCGCAGGTCGCCAGGTCCGGCAGCGGGAAGTTGGCCTGCGTATACTTCACGCGGCCCGCCTCGAACGCGGCGTCCAGCGCGTCGTCAAAGCCCTCCGCCAACGCGGGTAGGGCGCAGAGCAGCATGGAAAGGATCAACAGGATCGCAAGCAGCTTTTTCATGGGGCCACCCTCCTTGTACTTCTATACGCTGTCGTCATTTGACCGGGATGCGTGTTCGAGCGGTCAACTCATTCCGCCGGGAACCAGGCTTCCTCCGCGCCCGGGGTCCAGACTTCGTGGTGCGGCCAGCCGCTGTTTCCGTCTGGCTGTTCAAAAGCGGAAGAACCTTCCTGCGCATAGAGGACTGCGTCAACTCCGCAGGAGTACACCGCCGACGAACTCAGTTCCGTCACTGACGCCGGTATAAACACAGCCTCCAGCTCCTCGCATTTATACACCGCACTGCCCTCCACCTTTCGCACCGTGTCTGGGAACAGCACGGCCCGCAGGGCATCGTTCTTATAGAAAGTATCTTCCCTGACGATGGCCACGGGACAGCCGCCCAGGGTATCGGGCACCCGGACGCAGGTCTCATCGCCTGAATAGCCAGTCAGGATTGCCTCATCCTCCAAAATGGCATACTCAAAGCCGTCCTCAACGGCATACATGGGAATGGACATGTCCTGCGCACGCTCGCAGGGCACCCATTCATAGCCCCTGTACTTTGCCAGGCGCGCGGCGGCGCTGTCCTCGGGAGTGTAGATGCGGATGCCGCCGTAGTCGAACAGGTCGGTGCCAAAGGTGGTCACGCTCGCAGGCACAAAGACGCAGAGCACGCGGCTGTAGTGCATCAGAAAGTAATCCTTCAGCGCCGTCACACCCTCGGGCACCACGATGGCGGAACAGTCTGCCCCCTTGAGCACGCCCCGGCCCATGGTCTTCAACGTGGATGGCAGTGAAAACGCCTCGCCGCTGCCGTGCATCAAGGCAAAGTCGCCGATTTCCATCAGACCCTCGTTCAGGATCATTTCGTCCAGACCCTCGGGTACATCTTTCTCGATCCGACGCAGCGTCGAGGGGAAGTTCATTTTGCGCAGGTTTTCCCCTTGCACTGTCTGTATCCAGACGATGCCCTCGGGCAGCACCAGCTCCTCCAGCGCATCGTTCCGGCAATCTTCAATGCCCACGACCGGGTATCCCTCCACTTCTGCGGGAATCTCATAGCGTGTGAACTCGCCCTCCAGCCCCGCCAGGCAGCAGGTCTGGCCGATGATGCGGTAGGTGGCCGTCCCCTCGGGATACGATACCTCGATGACCCCGTAGAACCACTGCCGCACACCGCTCCACAGGTCGGAGAGGGAGAGACGCTCGCCGCTCAGGCTGCCGTAGCCGGTCACCGGAGGCGTCGTCAGGATGTGGTAAGCCGTGGTGAACACATGATCGCCCCGGTGGTAGACATAGGCATAGTAATTCCGGTTGGACGCAAAGCCGATATAATCGTCGCGCGACTGGGTGGTGTGCACCAGACACAACACGGCGTCGGCCTCCTCCAGCGACGCGGCGCGCATGGCCTCCGGGATACGGACCTGCCAGTCGCCCAACAGGCGGTAAGTACCTTGGTCATCATAAATGGCGATGAACTTCGCGCCCTTGAAGTCCTGGACGGAAAGCTCCGCTTCCTCCATTTCCGTTTTGAACAGCAGATCCCCCGGCAGCGGTTGCGCCGGTTCGCAGGTCAGGGAGGCTTCCCACCCACCGTTCTCCAATTCGGAGGCGCATTCTAATGAGACCTCATGGAGCAGCGCCAGCTGTTCGTCGAGGGTGGCAGCAGTCTGCACGGACTGCGCCGCGGCTTCCAGAGCGCCTTCTGCAGTTGCGGGCAAGGTGCAGAGCAGCAGGGCAAGCGTTATCAAAATTACAAGCAGCTTTTTCATGGATTCAGTCTCCTTTGGTGCCGTCGTGGTTTGAGTACGCGTTCCAAGGGCTCGCTTCGATCGTCAGAAACCGGAATTGAGGAAAGCGTCTCCCAGATATTTCTATATTATCATTTTACCATACCGAAACACAATGACAATACCAATGACTAATTTTTCATTGACAAATCATTGACTTTTTCTTAATTGGTACGGAGCACAGCGAGCAGGTTATTGAAGTCCTCACGCAGCGCGGCGACAGTGGTGGCACCGCTGTCAGGCACATCGGGAAGGATCATGCAATCCCTGCAGGGAATGTCGAACAGTCCCTCCGCGCCTTCCACAGTCGCTCCGGGCTGGAAGGTCAGCTTCCCGCCGATGACGATTATCAAAACCAAAATAAAATCACAACCTTTCGTTATCAGTTGGGAATATAGGCAAGAACCATGAGAAAAGTGTTTGGGATAATTTTGGTTATGTTTATTTCTTGGATATACCACAGAATTCCAACAGTGATCCATCAGGATTCCTCCACTTTTTGTTGACCTTGGAGTCGCTTTCGCTTTCAATTGTTGCAAGTGCCTTCACCTCGTCTTCTTGGGTAATATCAAGGTAAACCATAGTAGTTTCAATCTGTTTATGTCCTAAGAGAAAGGAGATCTGAACAATGTTCATACCATCTTCTAACCAATGAGAGGCTTTCGCATGACGAAACTGATGCGCATGGAGTGTCAAAGGAACCTCTTCACATGTTTCATGTGCCAAGCGAGCATATTTCTTCAACATCTTATCCACTGCTGCTGCTGTCAACTTACCAAAGGCACCAACATTGCGGGAATAAAACACATATGCCTCCGGATTAGGGTGATTCCCATGTTGCCCTGCATGTCGCAATAGGCCAGGTCCCGGGTGGAGAAGTCCCGTTCGATCTTCTCCACGGCGGGGTTCTGCGGCGACTCCCGCGCCATCTTCATCAGGCGCTTTACGTTCGCGGATAGCGGCCTGCTGCGTGCCGGATTCTTGATGGTATTCACGTTCTTCCTCCTTTCTCGCCGTCGTCGTGAGCATTACCGTCGCCTACAGCCCCGGAGAAACCAGCCGCGTCCTCGGCGGCAATCATGGCCTCCAGCATCTGCTCCTGCATGGCTTCGACGATGCTCTCATCCACGCGGTGGTCGTCCCCGAGCACCCGCGCCTCCGCCATGACCTCCCATTCGCCTTCATCGTCGATAGCCGGGAGCCGGACGTCGCCGTCATGCTCAAAAGCCGGGGTGCCGAAGTGCCTGCGCTCGTATTCAGCCAGTTCCCGGAGCCTGCGCTCCATGTCCTCGGTATCAACGACCTCCTGGGGCTCGTCGTCCTCGGCACCGTAGAAAATGCCCCTGGTGTCCTCGTGCCGTATCACTTCCTGCACAGGCGCGTCCTGATCGGCATCGGTCCCTTCGAGGTCCTGCTTCTTCCTGATGGGAACGCCCACGTAATTGTCCAGGTCGAAGAACAGGATGGTTTCATTGTTCCGGGTGCGTATCGTCGCCGGGGCCCTGTAGCTGTAAGCAGCGTCCCATTCGAGTAATTCGTACAGTATGGAGCAGAAGGCTTTCCCGCCCAGCCACCTGGACTTGCCCCTGTCCGTTGCCCAGCGGATGGCATTGGGGTGATCCGGGGCACAGGGACGGACTGCCAGCATCCGCTCCACGGGATTGAGCAGTACCTCCACATACAGCTGGCGCTGCATCTCCACACCGTCTTCCCGCATTCCTGAGCGCATGAGCCGGGATATGCAGGTGCTGGTGAAGGAGAAGCCCTCCGGCGTAAACTTCACATAAGGATCAAAGGCATGTGAGAACATGCTCCCGCTGACGATCTGGAAGCCTATCCTGATCTGCGGCGCGGCCTCCTGCTGTTCTTCGCTTGGGGCTGTCCCTTCCAGCTGCGCCTTCACCGCTTCCTCCGCCTTGGTGAGCACGCGGGCGATGCGCTGTATGCCGCCGTCCTCCGTCAGGCCGGGCAGCCGATGGCCGCCGTCCGGAAGATACTCGGTCTCCAGGTCCACTTCCAGCTCGCCGTCCATCAGCCCCATGGCGATGTTGCATACCCGGAAGTATTCATCGGCATCATAGCCCGCCCAGCTGCGGTTGATGGAGATGTAGCCGGTCAGCGCTCCGTGGTCGATGACCCGCATGGGCAGGTATCCGCCGGTGTGGCCAAAGTTGTGGCTGTTCAGGATGCGCTGGGCAGCGTTCCACTGGGCGCGGGTCACAATGGGCTCGTGGTGCCCTGACTGGTAGTATCGGTTCTTGCCGCCGGTGTTGCGCACCGACTTGTGATTGTGGAAGTCAGGTGTCCACGTCTTCCTGGCCAGCACATCTCCGCAGTAGCGCTCATTGCGCATGGTGACGGCGACAACTGTACTCGTCCAGCGCGTGTTCACCTTGCCGGTAACCTTTCTCAGGCCGGTAACCCGGCCCAGGTCGGTAAGCGTTTCCGCGATCTCCTGGGTACTCCTGCCGTTGAGCAGCATGTAGTACATCAGGCGGACGGTCATGGCTTCCTCATCGTTGATGCGCAGCACCTTCCTGTGCCCGCCGAACCCGTCCGGGACTTCCACCCGGTCGTAGCCCAGCAGAGCAGGAGTGAGGAAGCGTCCGCGACTGAAGCGCCATTCGAGCGACAGCAGCATGGCCTCGCTCTTCATGTGGCTCTCCTCCTCGGCGACCATCGCCAGAACGAACAGGATGATGTTGCTGGTGGTGTCCAGCGTGTTCAGGTGCTCCTGTTCAAAGAATACCTGGAGGTTCTTCACGGAAAGTTGTGGGATTGTAGCCAAGGAACAGGTAGAGCAAGAA
>JAUMVG010000041.1 GCA_030530315.1 Clostridia bacterium
AGCACGAACTCGCTTGTTCGTGCCCCTCGTTGCCCTATCTTAGTGACATTGCCATATCAAGGACATTTATGAATTACAGGGTTACAATTATATAATAGAAGAAACGCGAAAAGAGCAGGTCCAATCCAGCAAAAACAGGCATAAAAAAGCGAAATCCCGCAATCTCTTGCAGGATTTCAATGGAGCTGATGGCCGGATTCGAACCGGCGACCTCATCCTTACCAAGGATGCGCTCTACCTACTGAGCTACATCAGCGCAGTTCGCATTTCGTCGAACGCAGGTGTTATTATACATCAACTCCTTGGAAAAATCAATACCCAATCGGCAAAATAACCGTTTTGCCCCGATTTTTTACATTTCACGCCGGACTGACGGCGCAGGTCAGCGCCACCTCACGGATGATCACGCCCGTGCGGAACAGCCGCGGCAGCTTGCCGTCCATGGAGAGCATGCGCTGGCCGGCGCCGCCAGAGATGGCGATGCCGATCTGGGGAATCCTGCTGTCGCGGATCATGTTTTCCACGGCAGGGTTCACCG
The DNA here is from genome assembly GCA_030530315.1 of Clostridia bacterium. Taxonomy (GTDB): domain Bacteria; phylum Bacillota; class Clostridia; order Christensenellales; family Aristaeellaceae; genus UBA2862. Next base: position 539 of record JAUMVG010000041.1, read on the forward strand.
TCATGGCCTCGAGCACGGCAGCCTGGCCGCCATCCTTCTTCGGCACCGGGCGCACGGGTAGCAAATAACGGTTCTCCGGAAATAATGCGCCGGGAGAGGGAGCGGATGAAGTCGCGCTCTCAAAAGGGCAGGGAAAAAGCCGAAGGGCGGGTTTCCCTGGCGGCTTGTCTTCCGCAGCATTATCGCCGGGCAAGCATGTGCAGCCCGGCGACAATCAGCGGGAAATCCGCCGCAATTGATCGCGTTCCAAAATGGAGCCCGTCAAATCACATCGGCAATTCGTATGGGGAACGTGCTTTTGAAAACGCTTTACGGGAATACCTTATCCAGGAAACCTCACAGCTTCAGGAACGCCCGGTAGCCCTTGTAGGCCTCCCACAGGTCGGCCTTGGAGATGACCTCCCAGGGCGCGTGCATGGACAGCACCGGCACGCCGCAGTCGATCACGTTCATGGCGTACTTCGCGCACAGCCAGGCGATGGTCCCGCCGCCGCCGACATCCACCTTGCCCAGCTCGCTGGTCTGCCAGCACACCCCGGCCTCGTCCATCACCCGGCGGACGACGCCCATGTACTCGGCGTTGGCGTCGCTGGCGCCGCTCTTGCCCCGGGAGCCGGTGTACTTGTTGAAGCACACGCCCAGGTTCAGCATGGCGGCGTTCTTCTTCTCAAACACGCCGGAATAGCTGGGGTCGTAGCCCGCGCTGACGTCGCTGGACAGCATGCGGCTGTTCTGCAGCGCCCGGCGGACCGCCAGCTCCCGCTCGTCTCCCAGCAGGGCGGAGAGCTCCGCCACGGTGTTCTCGAAGAAGTGAGAATTCATGCCGGAGGCGCCCATGCTGCCGATCTCCTCCTTGTCGGTCAGCACCGCGCACAGGGTGTGCTCCGGGGTGCCCTCGTGATCCACCACGGCCATCAGGCTGGGATAGGCGCAGACACGGTCGTCGTGGCCGTAGCCCAGGATCATGCTGCGGTCCAGGCCCATGTCCCGGGACTTTCCGGCGGGCACGGCCTCCAGCTCCGCGGAGATGAAGTCCTCCTCGCCCACGCCGTAGTCCCGCTCCAGCACCTTCAGCAGCGCCGCCTTCACGGGGTCCTTCTCCTCGTCCGGGTCCGGCGCGCTGGCGATCAGGATGTTCAGTGCCTCGGCGTCGATGAACTTCGAGGCGGTCTTGCTCATCTGGTCCTGGGCCAGGTGGGGCAGCAGGTCGGAGATGCACAGCACCGGGTCGTCCTCCCCCTCGCCGATGGCCACGGTCACGACGCCGCCGTCCTTCTTCACGATCACGCCGTGCAGCGCCAGGGGCATCGCCAGCCACTGATACTTCTTGATGCCGCCGTAGTAGTGGGTATCCAGATAGGCCAGGCCGTCGTCCTCGAACACCGGGTTCTGCTTGATGTCGATGCGGGGAGAGTCGATGTGCGCCCCCAGGATGTTCATGCCCGTCTCCAGGGGCCGGGCGCCCACCACGAAGGCCATGAAGCTCTTGTTCATCCACTTGCGGTACACCCGGTCGCCCGCCTTCAGCTTTTCGCCAGAGGCGATCAGCGCGTCCATGTCCCGGAAGCCCGCCGCCGCGCAGATCTTCTCCGCGCTGGCCGCAGCCTCGCGCTCGGTCTTGGAGGCGTCCAGGTAGCCCTTGTAGGCCTCCGCGAAGGCGTTCAGCTTTGCCCGCTCGTTTTCGTCATATTGTTTCCATGCGTTTTTGCGATACATAATTTCAACCTCCTGTCACTGCAGACAGTATAGCACAAAACGGCGGCGAAGTCACCACCTTTGGGTGCATTCGCCGCCGCGACGTTCAATTTGTCCCTGTTTGCCTGAGGGCTATCTCCTCTTCCGCGCCTTCACCTTTTCGGAGACGGCGTGGGCACCCAGCAGCAGCCAGATGACCACCAGGGCGATCAGCAGCACCCGGGAGCCCGTGGGCAGCGGCCCGAGGTCTCCGCCGGAGGTCATGCCGCTGCGGCCGGAGGACTGGTTCAGCCGGTACAGCGAGGCGATGTCCTCGTACAGCTTGTCGATGTACGCGTCGTCCACGGTCTGCTTGCGGCGCACCGACTTGGTGACGTTTTCGATCAGCTGGCCCGCGGCGTCGCGCAGCGAAGCGGAGCCGTTGAACACCGGCGTGGTGAAGGTGTTCTCGGTGTTGTCCAGCAGCAGCCTCGCGGCCTGCAGCTTCACCGGGTAGTGCAGCTCGTCCCCCGCGTCGCTGTTCAGGTACTCCTGATAGGTGTCGGAATCCTGGGCCTTGGAGGTGACGGGCACATAGCCCTCCGTCTGGGAATAGGCGATCTGCACGTCGTTGGTCAGCAGGTACTGGGTGAACAGCCAGCTTGCCAGCACCTCCTGGGGATCCGCCTTGTTGAACACGCACACGCTGGGGCCCTGGCTGATCATCTGCAGGTGCTCCGGGTCGAACTGGGGCACCGGCCGCACGGCGGTCTCGAACTGCACGATGTTCTCCGGGCTGATGTCCAGCAGCGGCGCGTCGCTGCCCATCCAGGTGGCGCCGGCGGTGGAGTCCACCGCGAAGATGCACTGGCCCGCGTTCAGGAAGTTGGCCGGATAGCTGGAGATCTTGAAGGTGGAGAAGGCGCCGGACTTGGCGTGCCTGGCGATCTCGAACAGCAGCTCCTTGGTGGTGTCGTTCAGGATCAGGATCTCCCCCGCCTCGGTGGAATAGCCCGCGTCCAGCTGGCGCAGCATCTGGATCATCATGTTGTCGGTGCTCTTATAGATGAAGGGAATCATGACCTTCTGGCCGTTGACGGCAAAGACGCCGTTCGCGTCCTTGGCCGTGGCGGCCTCGGAGACCTCCCAGACGAAGTCCCAAGTCAGCACGTCCGGCAGCTCGTAGCCCAGGGCTTCCACGTAGGTCTTGTTGATGTACAGCGCCTCGGTGGAGCGCATGTAGGGCAGCGCGTAGCTGTGGCCGCTGAAGGCGCATTCCTCCATGAACTGGGGGATCACCTCGTCCCGGGTGGGGCCGTCGAAGAGGAGCTCGCTGCCCCCCAGGCCATAGCGGGCGTCGTCGATCAGCCCGTCCAGCGGCACCACCACGTTGTCGCCGGTCATATAGGTGGCGATGTGGTCCGGATAGGTGATGCACACGTTGGGCGTGGTGTCGGTGGAGATGTTGGTGATCACGTCGTTGTAGATGCGGCTGTAGTCCGTGTACAACTTCATCGTCACCGTGACGTTGGGGTACAGGGCCTCGAAGCCCGCGATGGCCTTCTTGTAAATCTCCGTCTGGGTCTTGTTGGTGTCATTCTTCGCCCAGAAGGTGATCTCGTATCTGCGGGAAGTGTCGAACGCCTCCGGCACCTCGAACCCTGCCCTGCCACGGCTGCCGTGGCACCCGGACAAAGTGAGGGCCAGAAGGACGAGGACCAGCAGCAGGGTTGGCAGCCTATGAGAAAGGGCCATTTTCGGTGCTTCACGCCTTTCTCTCTTAACTCTTAACTCTTCGCTCTCCACTCTCATCCCTTGATCCCTCCCCTCGACACGCCGGCCATGACCTTGTTGCGGAAGATCAGGAACAGCACGATCAGCGGCACGGAGATGACCACCACCGCCGCCATCATGGCGGGGATGTTCTCGCGGCCGAAGCCATTCTCGCGGATCTCCTGGATGCCGTTGGAGACCAGGAAATAGGCGGGATCGTCGGTCACCAGGCGGGGCCAGACGTAGCTGTTCCAGCACTCGATGACCTTCAGGATGATGATCGTGATGATCGTCGGCCGGCAGATGGGCATCATCACCCGGGTCAGATACTTCAGGTCGGTGGTGCCGTCCACCTTTGCGGCGTTGTACAGCTCGTCGGGAATCTGGGCGAAGTTCTCGCGAAGCAGGTAGATGTAAAACACGCTGGTCACCGACGGCAGGATCAGGCCCGCAAAGCTGTTGCGCAGCCCCCAGTTGGTGATGGTCTGGTAGTTGGTGATGATCACCAGCTCGTTGGGGATCATCATTAGCGCCAGGAACAATGAGAACACCAGGTTCTTGCCCTTGAACTCCAGCCGCGCGAAGGCGAAGGCCGCCGGCACGATGACCAGCATCATCAGCCCGGTGGTAACCACGGTGAAGATGATGGAATTCAGGAAGTACCGGGCCAGCGGCACCTCGGAGAAGGCGTTCACGTAGTTCTGGAGCGTGGGCGTAAGGGTGAAGAAGGTGGGCACGTATTCCCCGTTGTAGGCGCTGTAGCTCTTGACGCTGGTCAGCAGCATCCAGTAGTAGGGAAACAGCACCATCAGCGCCCAGAAGGTCAGCAGCGCGTAGGTCACGGCGCGCACCGCCGTCCTGCGGGCGCGGGAGGCGCGCTCGATCCGGTCAAAATCATTTTGATTTGCCATTGAGTAACACCTCCTAATAATGTACGTTTTTCCTGCTGATCGACAGGTTGATCAGCGTGATGGTGAACACCACGGCGAACAGTATGATCGCCGCTGCCGAGGCGTAGGACGGATAGCCGCCGCTGTCTCCGTAAAGCATGTCGTAGACGTAGCCCACGATGGTGTTCATCTCCGCGGCGTTCAGGTTCGTGGTGAACAGGGCCACCGCGTCGCTGTAGGCCTTGAAGGCGCCGATGAAGCCGGTGATGACCAGGTAGAAGATCATCGGGGAGATCATCGGCAGCGTGATCTTGCGGAAGGTGCGGAAGGCGGAGGTGCCGTCCACCTTGGCGGCATTGTAATAGTCCTGGTTCACGCTGGCCAGCGCGCTGGTGAGGATCAGCACCTTGAAGGGCATGACCACCCAGATGGTGTAGAAGCACAGCACGAACATCTTCGCCCAGTAGGGGCCGTCGATGAAGTCGATGGGGCCCTTGCCGAACCAGGCCAGTATCAGGTTCGCCAGGCCGTCGGTGTAGGCGGTCTTCTTGAACAGGATCATGAACACCAGGCCCACCGCCAGCGTGTTGGTCACGTAGGGCAGGAAGTAGACCGTTTGGTACAGCTTCTTCAGCGGCGTGATGCTGTTGAGCCCCACGGAAATCAGCAGCGCGATGACCGTGGACAGCGGCACCGTGATGATGACCAGGATGAAGGTGTTCTTCAGCGCCTGGAGGAAGTACGGGTCGTGGAGCACGTAGGAGTAGTTGTACAGGCCCACGCCGAAAGACGTCTGGGAGGCGGAGTTGTAGCCCTCCTCGAAGGAATAGATGAACACGTCGATCAGCGGGTAGACCATGAAGAAGCCCAGGAACAGTATCGCGGGCAGCAGGTAAAGCCAGCCCTTCAGGTTGTTGGTATCCTTCTTGCCCGCCATGTCACTTCACCCCTTGCCCGTCCGCGGGGCCAAAGGGCACCCGCGCCTCGCTCTCGCGGTCGAACAGGAACACCTTGCGGGGCTTCAGCGAGAAGCGCACGTCCTTCGCGCCGTCGGCCACGGTGTTCTCCGCGCTGATGATGGCGCGGATGGCCCCGGCGTTGGCGCAGGCGGGGTGGCTGCAGACCACGCTGATGTCCCGGCCCATGACCTCCACGCCGGAGAGGGCGCAGGTGAACGGACCGTTCTCGTCCAATATGAAGCCCTCGGGGCGGATGCCGGCCCAGACCCTGCCGTCCGGGGCGCCGGGCACGTCCAGCACCGACTCGTCGCCGATGAACAGCCGGCCGCCGCGCACATCTCCCTCGAACACGTTGATGGGCGGCGTGCCCAGGAACTTCGACACGAACAGGTTCACCGGGCTGTCGTAGACATCCTGGGGCTTGCCGATCTGCTGGACCACGCCGTCCTTCATCACCACGATCATGTCGGAGATGGACATGGCCTCCTCCTGGTCGTGGGTGACGAACACCGTGGTGATGCCGGTATCCCGCTGGATGCGGCGGATCTCCTCGCGGGTCTGCAGGCGCAGGCGGGCGTCCAGGTTGGACAGCGGTTCGTCCAGCAGCAGTACCCGGGGCATCTTCACCACGGCGCGGGCGATGGCCACGCGCTGCTGCTGGCCGCCGGACATCTCGCCGGGCTTGCGCTCCATCAGTCCCTCGATCTGCACCAGCTTCGCGGCCTCCAGCGCCCGGCGCTCCATCTCCTCCTTGGAGGGGCGCTCCGGGCCCTTCAGGTTTTGCAGTGGGAACATGATGTTCTGCTTCACCGTCAGGTGGGGGTACAGCGCGTAGCTCTGGAACACCAGGCCCACGCCGCGGTTCTCAGGGGGCAGGTTGGTCACGTCGTCGTCGCCGAAGAATATCTTGCCGCTGGTGGGCTTGATCAGGCCGCTGATCAGGTTCAGCGCCGTGCTCTTGCCGCAGCCTGAGGGTCCCAGCAGGCCGATCAGCTTGCCGTCGGGAATCTCAAAGGTGAAGTCGTTGACGGCGATCACCTCGTCGTCGGACTTCTTGTTGCGGCTGGGGAACTTCTTGGTGAGGTTCTGCAATACGACTTTCATGGGCTTCTCCTCCTTGGAGCGTCAAACTGCTGCCCACATTATAACACACATCCGCCGTTTGGGCTACGGCTGCGGCAAAAAAACACGAATTTCCGCGATTGAAGCCATGTGCCGTGAATTATTGATTTTTGACGATTTTCTGGTGAAAAAACGGATAAATCTGCAATTCAACTTGACACTTTATGCAGTCTCTTCTATAATTTATCTGTATTACCGCGCTAAACTGATATGAATGTTTTTGCGGCTTTTGCAAAAATAGTGCGGCTTTGCGCGGGAAAATAAGGAGGTAAAACCATGAAGAAACTGCTTTGCGCTCTGCTGGCTGCCCTGATGGTTCTGTCCATGGTGGTCGTCGCGTCCGCCGAGGAAGCGACCCTGGACTTCCACGTCGGCATCGTCACCGGCACCGTCTCCCAGTCTGAGGACGACCGCCGCGGCGCCGAGGCCTTCCAGGCCAAGTACGGCGAGGACGTGGTCACCCTGGCCACCTATCCCGACAACTTCCCGGATGAGAAGGAAACCGTCGTGCAGACCATCGTGAACATGGCCGACGATCCGGACATGAAGGCCGTCATCGTCAACCAGGGCGTGCCCGGCACCGCCGAGGCCTTCCGTCAGATCAAGGAGCGTCGCCCCGACATCCTGTGCATCTGCGGTGAGTCCCAGGAAGACCTGCCCGTGATCGCCGACGCCGCCGACCTGGTGGTCGTCAACGACTTCGTGTCCCGCGGCTATCTGATCATCAAGACCGCCGCCGACCTGGGCTGCAAGACCTTCGTTCACATCTCCTTCCCCCGCCACCTGGGCATCGAGTCCCTCAGCCGTCGTCTGGCGGTCATGAAGGAAGCGGGCAAGGAGCTGGGCGTTGAGATCGTCGAGGAGACCGCTCCCGACCCGACCAGCGACGTTGGCGTCGCCGGCGCGCAGCAGTTCATCCTCGAGAAGACCCCCGAGTGGGTTGCCAAGTACGGCACCGACTCCGCCTACTTCTGCACCAACGACGCTCACACCGAGCCCCTGCTGAAGCAGCTGCTGGAGTACGGCGGATACTTCATCGAGGCCGACCTGCCCTCCCCGCTGATGGGCTATCCGGGCGCTCTGGGCGTGGACCTGACCGATGCCAACGGCGACTTCCAGAAGATCCTGGAGACCGTTGAGAACGCTGTCGTCGAGAAGGGCGGCGCGGGCCGCTTCGGCACCTGGGCCTTCTCCTACGGCTACGCTTCTTCCTTCGCCCTGGCCGAGCACGCTGTGAACGTCATCAACGGCGACAGCGAGCTGACCGAGCTGGACGACATCGCCGACGCCTTCGGCGAGGTTTCCAACGTTGACTGGTCCGGTGCCAACTACACCGACGCCACCACCGGCGTGAAGACCGAAAACCTGTTCCTGGTCTATCAGGACACCTACATTATGGGCCGCGAGGGCGACAAGTTCATGCACACGCCCGATGTGGAGATCCCCGAGATGTACTACACCGTGAAGTAATCCCCACGGGATTGCCCACTGCCAGGGGGAGGAGCCGCTCCTCCCCCTCGGTTTTTCGCAAAGGCGCGAAAGCGGTGAAGGATTAGGAATGCGAAATGAAGAAATCCAGGGTTTCCGCTCCTTCGTGAAGGGGGAACCCAAGGCTTTCACCGTTCATTCCCCATTCCTAATCCCTCATTCCCAATTTCCCATCTATCCCCCTCCCGCCGGGAGAGTTCAACAGAAATAAGGTAGATAGACATGAGCAATCAAGCCCCCTTGCTGGAACTGAAGAACATCAAGAAGGACTTCTACGGCAACCAGGTCCTGACGGACATCAACCTGACCCTCCAGGAGGGCGAGGTGCTGGGCCTGGTGGGCGAAAACGGCGCGGGCAAGTCCACGCTGATGAAGATCCTGTTCGGCATGACCGAGATCCGGGACACCGGCGGCTACGGCGGCGACGTGCTGCTGAACGGCGAGAAGGTCAGCTTCAACTCCCCCTTTGACGCGCTGGGCGCGGGCATCGGCATGGTGCACCAGGAGTTTTCGCTGATCCCCGGCTTCACCGCCACGGAGAACATACTGCTCAACCGCGAGCCCCAGAAGAAGAGCGTGGTCTCCGAGGTGTTCGGCGAGCGCCTGAACACCCTGGACCGCAAGAAGATGGAGAGCCTCTCCGAAAACTCCATCGACAAGATGGGCGTGCGCATCGACGGCGGCATGGCCATCTCCGACATGCCCGTGGGCCACAAGCAGTTCACCGAGATCGCCCGCGAGCTGTCCAAGGACCAGCTGAAGCTGCTGATCCTGGACGAGCCCACCGCCGTGCTGACGGAGCAGGAGGCGGCGGCGCTGCTGGATTCCATCCGCGGCATGTCCGCCCGGGGCATCGCGGTGATCTTCATCACCCACCGGCTCCAGGAGATCCTGAACGTGTGCAACAAGGTGGTGGTCATGCGCGACGGCGTCCTGGTGAAGGACGTGCCCGCCAGCGAGACCAGCATCCCGGAGATCACCCGCTGGATGGTGGGCCGCAGCGTGAACACCGACTCCCATTCCCACCGGCAGCCGCCCGAGGCCGACGCCATCATGTCGATCCGGCGCCTGTGGGTGGACATGCCCGGCGAGACCGTGCGCGATGTCGACCTGGATGTGCGCGAGGGCGAGATCCTCGGCATCGGCGGTTTGGCCGGCCAGGGCAAGCTGGGCATCCCCAACGGCGTCATGGGCCTGTACCCCGCCGGCGGTTCCGTCGTGTTCGACGGCAAGGAGATCCCGCTGAACCAGCCCCGGCAGTGCCTGGACGCGCACCTGGCCTTCGTGTCGGAGGACCGGCGCGGCGTGGGCCTGCTGCTGGACGAGACCCTGGAGTGGAACATCGCCTTCCCCGCCATGCAGATCCACGACAAGTTCCTGAAGCCCCTGCTGGGCGGGCTGATCAAGTGGCGCGACGAAAAGGCCATCGGCGAGGTCACGCGCAAGTACATCGACGAGCTGCAGATCAAGTGCACCTCCTCCAAGCAGAAGGCCAAGCAGCTCTCCGGCGGCAACCAGCAGAAGGTGTGCCTGGCCAAGGCCTTCGCCCTGGAGCCCAGGTTCCTGTTCGTCTCCGAGCCCACCCGGGGCATCGACGTCGGCGCGAAGGCGCTGGTGCTAGAGGCGCTGAAGAAGTTCAACCGCGAAAGCGGCATCACCATCGTCATGATCTCCTCGGAGCTGGAGGAGCTGCGCCAGGTCTGCGACCGCATCGCCATCGTCTCCGGCGGCAGGATCGCGGGCATACTGCCCGCCAGCGAATCCAGCGAGGCGTTCGGCGCGCTGATGGTCAGCTCGGTGGTTTAAGGAAGGTGACAGCAACATGAGCGAAATTACCAACAATGCCAATCCCACGCCTCTGGAGCGGCTTCAGAGCGCGTTCAGGAGCTTCGGCCTGCCCCGCATGATCATCGCGGGCATGCTGCTGGTGCTGCTGATTGCCGCGCCCTTCGTCGGCGCGAATTTCTGGATGCAGATCACCAACGTCATCAACCGCTTCACCTGGAACGGCGTGCTGGTGCTGGCGATGGTCCCCATGGTGCACTCCGGCTGCGGCCTGAACTTCGGCCTGCCGCTGGGCATCATCTCCGGCCTGCTGGGCGCCACCCTGTCGCTGGAGCTGGGCTTCACCGGCCCGATGAGCTTCGTGATGGCCATCGTGCTCTCCACCCCCTTCGCCCTGGTCCTCGGCGCGGGCTACGGCTGGCTGCTGAACCGCATCAAGGGCGGTGAGATGATGATCGCCACCTACGTGGGCTTCTCCTCCGTGTCCTTCATGTGCATGATGTGGCTGCTGCTGCCCTACCACAAGGCGGACATGGTGTGGGGCTACGCGGGCAAGGGCCTGCGCACCACCATCTCCCTGGAGGGCTACTACGACCAGGTGCTGGCCAAGTTCCTCCAGATCCGTCTGGGCGATCTGGTCATCCCCACCGGCTCGATCCTGTTCTTCGCGCTGCTGGCCTTCCTGATGTGGGCCTTCCTGCACACCAAGACCGGCACCGCCATGACGGCCGTGGGCTCCAACGCCACCTTTGCCAAGGCGGCGGGCATCAACGTCGATAAGATCCGCCTGCTGTCCGTGGTCATGAGCACCTGGCTGGGCGCCATCGGCATCCTGGTCTACCAGCAGGGCTTCGGCTTCATCCAGCTGTACATGGCGCCGTTCAACATGGCGCTGCCCGCGGTGTCCGCCATACTGATCGGCGGCGCCAGCGTGAACAAGGCCACCATCACCAACGTGGTCATCGGCACGATCCTGTTCCAGGGCATCGTCACCATGACCCCCACCGTCATGAACAACATGATCCACATGGACATCAGCGAGGTGCTGCGCATGGTCGTGTCCAACGGCATGATCCTCTACGCCCTGACCCGCAAGACGGAGGTGACCCGCTAATGAACAGCAAGAATTCCTCCGCGGGCAAGAAGGTGCTGAACTTCCTGGGCAGCAACAGCGTGCCGATCATGTTCATCATCATCGTGGGCATCTGCATCCCGCTGTCCGGCTTCTCCCCGGTGTTCCTGCTCAACGAGATCATCACCCGCATGGGCCGCAACATCTTCCTGATCCTCAGCCTGCTGATTCCCATCATGGCCGGCATGGGCCTGAACTTCGGCATGACGCTGGGCGCCATGGCCGGTGAGATCGCGCTGATCTTCGTCAGCGACTGGCAGATCTGGGGCATCCCCGGCGTGGTGCTGGCCTGCATACTGTCCATCCCCATCAGCGTGCTGCTGGGCTGGATGTGCGGCAAGATCCTGAACGCCTCCAAGGGCCGCGAAATGGTGACCAGCTACATCATCAGCTATTTCACCAACGGCCTGTACCAGCTGCTGGTGCTGTACTTCATGGGCGCCATCATCCCCATCATCCACAGCTCCATCAAGCTGCCCCGCGGCTACGGCGTGCGCCAGACCGTGGGCCTGCTGAACATGCGCCAGAGTCTGGACAACGCCCTGGCCCTGCGCATCGGCGGCGTGAAGATCCCGGTGCTGACGTTCATCATCATCGCCGTGATGTGCCTGGTGATCGTGTGGTTCCGCCGCACCAAGCTGGGACAGGACATGCGCGCCGTGGGGCAGGACATGGACGTTGCCCGTGACGCCGGCATCAACGTGGAGCGCACCCGCATCATCTCCATCATCATCTCCACGGTGCTGGCAGGCTTCGGCATGATCATCTACCTGCAAAACATGGGCGACATGGCCACCTACTCCGCCCACAGCCAGATCGGCATGTTCTGCATCGCCGCGCTGCTGGTCGGCGGCGCCTCCGTGGACCGCGCCTCCATCGGCAACGTGTTCCTGGGCGTGGTGCTGTTCCACCTGATGTTCATCCTCGCGCCCAAGGCGGGCGGCGTCATCACCGGCGACGAAATGATCGGCGAATACTTCCGCGTGTTCGTGTCCTACGGCGTCATCACCGTGGCGCTGGTGATGTATGAGACCAAGAAGCGCAGGGCCAAGGCGGGCATGGGCGCCCAGCTGGAGGCCGCGCAGCGGGAGGAGGGCCAGCGATGAAGAAGAGAAGAATCCTGTTCTGCGCGGGCACGGTCCTGCTGCTGATCGCCATCGCCGCGCTGATGATGGTCATCGGCCGCGGCCACACCATCTACTTTGACAACAAGAACCTGGAGGTGGACGGCCAGAAGTACGAGGCCGTGCGCCGCATCAACGTGAACGTGAACGGCGAGCAGGTCGCCAAGCTCTCCAAGAAGGAGCGCGGCATGGCCACCTGCATGGGCCAGAAGTTCAAGTTCGACATCGAGGTCATCCGCGAAAAGGGCGGCGACTCGGAGTTCTACACCTTCAACATCGAGATCCCCTACGGCATGGACGGCCTCGTGGTGAACCTGCCCGGCATGATCGCCGAGCTCCCCTTCGAGGTCTGCACCGAGGAATTCATCCCGGCGCCCACCGTGGAGGAGGAGGAAGAGGAGCTTCCGGGCGAGGGCGACGAGCTGGACGACGGCCTGGACGACTTCGACGTGGGCGGCGACCTGTAACCCGCCGGTTTCCCGAATACAACGCCAAAGGGCATTCCGTTCAAATGAGCGGAATGCCCTTTTCATATACTCTTCTCTGTCTCTATTCCTCCGGCAGGTATCTCGGGTCCCGCTGCATGTTGGCGATGTCCAGCGCCACCCGGGCCTCCAGTCCGTCGATCTGACGCAGGTCCGCGCCCCACAGCTCCCGGTCCGCCAGCGCGGCGTAGGCCAGCGACTCCGGCGGCATGTCGTGGGCCAGCGTAGCGAACACCGATAATGCCTCCGGGTCGTCCCGCAGGGGCTGGAGCTCCTTGCCCCGGGCCACCTCCCACCGGCCGGATTCCCCGGGCCGCGCCCCGGCGTAGAGCATGATCGTCGCCGCCAGGGCGAAGCTCAGCCGGCGGGGCGGCTCGAAGTTCTCCTCCGCCCAGGTCCGCATCAGCGGCAGCGGTCCCCGGGCAAAGCGCCGCAGCAGGTGGTCCGCCGCCCGGAGGATGCGGCAGTCGTTCAGCGGGTTCTCCAACCGCTCGAACACCTCGATCACATAGGGGGCGGCCTCCCCGCGGGCGGCGGGGTCGGCGGGCAGCAGCTCGTCGTAGCAGGCATGGCCGACGAACGCCCGCAGCGTCTCCCGCTTCATGCATTCCGCCAGCGTGTCGCAGCCCAGCAGCCACCCCGGCGCGGCCAGCGCGAACAGTGCGCCGTCGAAGTAGCGGCGCTTTCGGGCCATGGCCGGGGCGACGTCCTCCACGAAGGTCACCCCGGGGACGTCGTCCAGCGGCCAGCGCCGCCGGAAGTTCTCCCCCGCCTGCACAGTCAGGCGGGCGCAGGGCTCCGCCAGGTGGATCATGCCGTCGGCGTAGTTCATGTCGGTGCACAGCTTCGCGGCCTCCCGGGCCTCGGCGCGGAAGGCAAAGCCCTCCGCCAGCGCGGGCAGGAAGGCGCAGGCACAGGAAAGCCAGGCCGGGAAGGTCTCCCCGGCCTCCGGAGCCAGCGCCGGCAGCGCGTCGCGGAGCTTTTCCGCAGCGTCCGGGGTGTCCCCGAGGCAGATCACGTCGAGTCCGCCGAGCCCCGCCTCCATCCGGGCGGCCAGCAGGCGGGCAGCCTGCCGCAGCGAGGCTTCCTCCCCTTCGCCGTCGATTAGCGCGAGGCCCAGGCCGGGCTCCGCCGCCAGGGCGTCGAGTTCCTCGTCGGTCTCCGCAAGGCGGAGGATCGACTGCACCACGATCTCCCTGTTCACGGGCGCGTCGTCCCGATACCCCCGTTCGAACACCGTGAACATGCCGTCCTGCTCCCGCAGCAGCGCCGCCGGAGACTTTCCCTCCCCAGGCAGCGGCTCGCCGGCGGACACGCAGGCGATGCCAATTCCCGCGGCGGAGGCGTCGATCAGCCGGTCCACGACTCCCAGCAGCCGCTCGCCCATGCCAAACTGGACGGCGTTCACCGCCCCGGGAATGTGCGCGGGGATTTCATAGCGTTCCATCATGCCGCGGTTCAGGCGCTGCATGGCGTTCACCTCTCCTGTCGATGAATTCAATTATCTATCCAGACCGCCCTTCAGCTTACTTGCGGGGAGATATCGGAGGGGCAGAGCCCCTCTGATATTCAATCGTTCCCGGCGGCATGTACGGCGGGAACGGGGGCATTTTTGTGTCGGGAAGCCTGACGACCAGAGCAAAAATGCCAACCTTGCAGGTTTTCCGCCCGGAAATCCCTTTGGGATTTCAGGAAAACCTGGAGGGGGTGGTCTCGGCGGGGGAGCTTGCTCCCTCGTCCGACTGTAACTATTCAGCCTTTGACTGAATAGTTACGATTTCAAACAGTATATCACAAGCGGCGGCGCGGCGCAATTTTCCCGAAGGAAATTGTGTATAAAAGTTGTGTTCGAACCGGGAATATGCTAAAATACAGGGGACAGAAACGACACGGAGGTGACCAATTGTGCGCAAGGGCATATGCGTTGCGGGCAACATGATTGTGGACATACTCTATCCCATCGAGGGCTGGCCCAACCAGGGCGAGCTGGTGCACATCAAGGACGGCATTTCACGGGCCACCGGCGGCGCGGTGTGCAATGTGATCATGGACCTGGCGACCCTGGACCCCCAGCTGCCGCTGCAGGCCATGGGCAAGATCGGCAAGGATGCCGAGGGCGATTTGATCCTGGAAAAGCTGGACGCCTTCGCCAACATCGACACCTCCAACGTGCTGCAGGAGGGCATCTCCGCGCTGACGCTGGTGATGAGCGACGTGAAGGCCGGACAGCGCACCTTCTTCACCTATCCCGGCGCGAACGGCACCTTTGACGAGTCCTGCGTCGACTGGAACCGGGTCAATGCCGACATCTTCCACATCGGCTACATACTGCTGCTGAACGCGCTGGACGCGCCGGACGAGGCATACGGGTCGAAGATGGCGCGGCTGCTCCACCACGCCCAGCAGCACGGGCTGAAGACCTCCATCGACGTGGTCAGCGAGACCAGCGACCGCTTCACGCGGCTGGTGCCCCCGGCGATGAAGTACGCCGACTACTGCATCATCAACGAGTACGAGGCCCAGATGACCACCGGCATCCCCCTGCGGGACGATTCCGGCAATCTGATCCGCGAGAACCTGCCCGAGGCGCTGGCCGCCATGAAGCGGATGGGCGTCTCCACCTGGGCGGTGATCCACTGCCCGGAGGGCGGCTACGGCCTGGACGAGGCCGGGCAGTACGTGGCCCGGGCGAGCCTGGCGCTGCCGGAGGGCTACATCCAGGGCAGCGTGGGCGCGGGCGACGCCTTCTGCGCCGGCGTGCTCTACGGCGCGGAGCAGCGGTTCTCCCTGGCCGACGCCATCGACCTGGGCGTCGCCTCCGCGGCCGCCGCGCTCAGCGCGCCCGGGGCCACCGAGGGCATGCGCCCGAAGGACGAGGTCCTCGGGCTTCTCAAAAAATACGACAGAAGACAGGAGTAACAGACGACATGGACGCCATTCTTCAATTTGACAGTTCCATCCTGCTTTGGATGCAGGATTCCCTGCGCGGCGCCGCGGACCCCATCGTGAAGGTCATCACCCACCTGGGCGACAAGGGCATCCTCTGGATCGCGCTGACCCTGGTCCTGCTGGCCTTCCGCAAGACCCGTCGGCTGGGCGTGTTCTGCATGGTCTCGATGCTCATCGGCCTGGTGGTCACCAACGTGGTGATCAAGAACTGGGTGGCCCGCGTGCGCCCCTACGAGCTGATCGAAGGCCTACAGCGCATCATCGAGGCCCAGCACGACTACTCCTTCCCCTCCGGCCACACCACCAACTCCATGGCCTGCGCCTGGGTGCTGTTCCGGCGCGCGCCGAAGAAGTACGGCGTGACCGCGCTGGTGGTCGCCATACTGATCTCCCTGTCCCGCCTGTACGTGGGCGTCCACTACCCCACCGACGTGCTGGGCGGCGCGGTGATCGGCATTTGCAGCGCGATGCTGGCCCTGTGGCTGGTGCCCAAGCTGGAATCGAAGGTCCTGGCGATGAAGAAGCTGTACTGACCATCTAAAACCCAGAATCGCGCCTTTGGCAGGAAAACGCCCCCGACGCAGCGAATAACTGTGTCGGAGGCGATTTTCATGAACAAAAACACCCGCCGCGTCGCGCTCAGCGGCATCCTGGTGGCGCTGTCCACCGCCATACTGCTGATGGGCGGCGTCATCCCGGCGGCCACGTTCTGCGGCCCCGCGCTGGCGGGCCTGCTGCTGGTGCCGGTATTCGTCGAGGGAGGCCTGCGCTACGCGCTGTCCGCCTGGGCCGCCGTCAGCGCCCTGAGCCTGATGCTCTGCGCGGACAAGGAAGCCGCACTGCTGTTCGCCTTCCTGGGCTGGTACCCCGCCGTCAAGTGGCCGCTGGAGGCAAAAGTGAGCTCCTGGCCCCGCCGAATCGTGAAGCTCCTGCTTTGGAACGCCGCCGCCGCGGCCATGGCAGCGCTGATCTTCTACGTGCTGCGCATGGACCAGGTCATCGCCGAGTACCGGGAGATGAGCCGCGCCATGCTGATCATCTTCATACTTCTGGCGAACGTCACCCTGATACTGTACGACCGGCTGCTGGGCATCATGGGGGCGCTGTACCTGCGACGACTGCGGCCCAAGCTGTTCAAGCACTGACACAGGCAGACAAAAAATCAGAAGCGGTTCCGCGCATCGCGCATGGGGCCGCTTCCGATTTTTGTTCGGTTCTCATCAATGGGTCCCCCAGACGACCTCCAGGCCCCGGGCAGCGAAGGCCCGGGCCATCTTCGCCATGCCGGGGCAGGCGCTCGCCGCGTCCCGTCCCGCGCACACGCTGATGTGCACCGTGGCGACGCCCTCGTCCACAAGCCGCTGCAGCTTCTCCGCGAAGCCCGCGTCCTCCATCGGATCGCCGCCGTCCTTCAGGCAGTGGGAGCAGCGCATGAACGCCACCAGGCGAATCTCCTCCCCGGCATAGCGTGAAAAGTGCCTCGTCCTGTCGATAAAGGCGTTCAGGCAGCCGCAGCCCGCGCACACATCGTTGGCCTGCAGGCATGCCGCTATCGCAATTTTCCTCACGCTCTTCCCTCACAGTCGCGAAAAGTAGGTCACATACAGCCTTCCGTTCTTCGGATGGCGCTGCACGGCGCAGTCCACCTCGTAGACCTCCCGGATCAGGTCCTCGGTGATCACGTCCTCAGTCCTGCCGTGGGCCACGATCCGCCCCTCCTTCAGCACGTACACGGTGTCGCAATACAGCAGCGTCAGGTTCAGATCGTGCAGCGCCGCCAGCACGCCCACTCCCAGGGACTTCACCACATCCATGATCTGGATCTGGTACTTGATGTCCAGGTGGTTGGTGGGCTCATCCAGGATCAGCAGCTCCACCTGCTGCGCCAGCGTCCGCGCCAGCAGTATGCGCTGCTTCTCGCCGCCGGAGAGCGTATTGTAGTTGCGGTCCCGGAAGGGCAGCATGTCCACCCGGCGCAGCGCCTCCTCGGCGATGCGATAGTCCTCCTCCGTGTCCCGGGCAAAGGCCGTCTTGTGGGGCGCGCGCCCCATGAGCACAACCTCCTCCACGGTGAAGTCGAAGTTCATCACCGTGAACTGGCTGATGACCCCCATGCGCCGGGCAGTATCCCGGTAGCTCAGCCGGTTGATGTCCACATCGTCCAGCGTGACCAGCCCTGCCGAGGGCTTCAGCACGCGATAGATGCTCTTGAGCAGCGTGGTCTTGCCGCTGCCGTTGGGCCCCAGCAGCCCGACGAACTGCCGGTCCTTCACCTCCAGCGAGACCTGCTTCACGATCTCCCGGCCCGACAGCGTGACGGATATGTCCTTTGCGTTCAGATTCATCCGCGTCACCTCATCTTCCGCCGAAGCCATAGGACTTGCGCACCATCATGTACACGAAGATCGGCGCGCCGATCACCGAGGTGATCACGCCGATGGGGATCTCCGTATTGTGGATCAGTACCCGGGCGAGCACGTCCGCCCAGATCAGGAAAATGCCGCCCGCCGCCGCCGTCAGCGGAAGAAGGAACCGATGGTCGGAGCCCACGAATCCCCTCACGATGTGAGGGATCATCAGCCCCACAAAGCCGACGATGCCGCAGGTGCACACCGCCACCGCCGACAGGAACGAGGTGACCACCATGTACACCCGCCGCCGCGCCGCCAGGTTCACGCCCAGGGTGATGGCGGCCTCGTCTCCCAGCAGCATGGTGTTCAGGGTGCGCGCCTGGGTGAGGTAGAACGTCAGTCCCAACAGCATGCAGGCCCCGGGCAATCCCAGCCGCTCCCATTTGGCGGAGACCATGCTGCCCAGCAGCCAGTAGGAGACCTCCCGCATGTTCTCGGCATTTCTGCCCAGATAGACCATCATGTTGGTGAACGCGCTGCACAGGCTGCCGATCACGCAGCCCGCCAGCACCAGCTTGGCGGAGGTGACCCGGCCTCCGCCCACGTGGGCCAGCGCCATCACCAGCGCCATGGCTCCCAGCGCGCCGGCAAAGGCCCAGAAGGCCGTTCCCATGCCCGAAAGCCACCCGGTGAACACCGCGGAAGCGCCGATCATGATGGAGAAGGTCGCCCCCAGGGACGCCCCGGAGGAGATGCCCAGCAGGTAGGGATCCGCCAGCGGGTTTTCCACCGACGCCTGTATCACCACGCCGCAGGTAGCCAGCAGCACGCCGATGATCGCTCCCATGAGCACCCGGGGCATGCGCACGTTCCAGACGATCTCGTACATCGTGCCCTTGGTCAGAAAGTCGATGTCGCCGATGCGGATGCCGGTCTCGATGCCGCCGATCCTGAAGTGGGTCGCCTGATACAACACGATGCGGTACACGTCGCCCAGGGGAATCTTCACCGCGCCGATGGTCACCGCAAGCAGTATGGACAGCAGCAGCAGGCCGATGAAGACGACGATCAGCATGCCCAGCAGGGCGTGTCGGCGCTTGATGTGGGAATTCACGGGTCAACCTCCGTTTTGTCTTTCAGTAATGATTGTCGACGTGTTCCTGTGGAACCCGCCGACCCGGAAAACGTTCCGTTTTCCTAATCATACACGGGTCAATGATCGCAACGGGGAACAGGCGTGCCTGTTCCCCGTCGCCTGTTCCACCAGTGCTTATTCGCCGTACATGAAGTCGAACATCGCCTTCACGGAGGGCACCATGCGGATGCCGCCGCCATAGACATCGGTCAGGTTCACGGCCATGACCTTGCCGTTGACCACCGCGGGCACCTCGGCCAGGGTGGCGTTCTCCATGACGGTGGCGATGGCCTTGGCCTGGTTCTCCTCGGCGGAGACGCCCTCCTCGTCCATGTAGTCCACGATGATGACCTCGGGGTTCAGGTTCACGATGTCCTCGACGGACAGGTCGCCGCCCTCGGGCAGGGCGTACTCAGCGCCGGCGGAGACCACCAGGGAGCCGGTCAGCGTGTCGCTGCCCCAGCAATAGAAGGTGCCGTCGTAGGGCTCCACGATGATGGCGGTCAGGGGCTTCTCCAGGGAGGACACCTTGGCTTTGATCTCCTCCAGCATGGCCCGGGCGTCGGCGATGTAGGCGTCGGTGACTTCCTCAATGTCAAAGATCGCGCCGATGTCGGCGAAGTCCGCCAGCACGGCCTCGAGGTCGCGCACCTCTGCGGTGTTGTTGGAGCAGCGCAGGATCATGGTGCCGGTGCCCCGCTCGTTCCACTCGGCCACGTCGCCCAGGCTGTCCTCTGCGAAGGCGCTGCGCCAGCCGAAGATGAAGTCCGGCTCCAGGGCCAGCACGACCTCCTTGGAGGGATAGCCCTTCACGGTCAGCTCCTTGCCGGCCTCCACCAGCGCTTCATACTGGGGCAGCAGGTCCTCGCGGATAGTGCCGTCCAGGTAGGCGGTGCCGGCGATGACATCGTCCAGGCCCAGGTACAGCAGCATCTCGGTCTGGGTCTGGTTGGTGCAGACCACCTTTTCGGGCCTGTGGTCGAAGGTGACCTCGACGGGCTCCTTGGCGTAATTGTAGCTGGAGATGGTCACGGGATAGTGGCTGTCCTCCGCCACGGCAAAGGCGCACAGGCACAGCGCGAGCGCAAGGCTCAGGGCAACGATCAGCTTTTTCATGGTTTTACCTCTCTCTTTTTTGATCTATTTCATGATGATGGCTCATCAGAAACGCGGCCGGATGGATCAGGCGCCGGAGTTCCAGACAAAAAACAGGACACGCCGGATCCAAACTCCGGACATGTCCTGCATACCGCTTCACAGCCCGCCGCCAAAGGAGAACAAGCCTCCCCCTTTGCGGCATGCGCGCAGCCGCAGCGGCACGCCGCCTCCGGCGGCTTCCGCTGCGCTTGGGACATATCTCTCTTTAGTCCGAAGATGAAGGGACCCGCCCACGGCCGGTCCGTCCCCCAGTGGGAACCGCGCGCCCCGGCAATGCCCCTGGGACGCCGCGCCTCGATATGCGTTCTTTACAGGCAGGTCTTCTGACTCGGCTTCATCGCCCCGGCCCCTTCTCAATCCGAAGATCAATGGTCTCGGCCTCGGCTCGACCTCACAGCAGCGGTCCTGTCGGAGATTTTCACTCCGTTCCCTATTCTCCCGTCCCCTCCCCAAGGAAGGCGGACGGGCACCTGCAAATACCCGTTGTTATTCAATTTTCACGTCGATTATAGCATATCAGCCATGAAAAAACAATGCAATTTCAGCGCGTGCAAATAGTTTAATAGAACTATCAGTTTCGTTTATCCTCCAGCCTCGCGGCCCGCGCCTCAGGGTCGCTCCGCTGCCATAGAGCGTCCATGCGGGCCTTCAGGCGCTTTTCGGCAAACCGGCCCGCCGCTTCGTGGCCGCGCAGCTCGCTCAGGAAGATCAGCAAGACATTGGGGTCTCCGAAGGCCGCTTCGGCGAAGTCGAGGCAGCGGGTAAAGTCCCGCTCCAGCGACGATTCCGCCTCCCGGGCGGCGCCTTCGACCCCGGCACAGCGTTCGCGCATGGCGCGCGCCGCCGCGTCCTCCGGCAGGCCGCGCAGCTCCCCGGCAAGCGCCTCCAGCGCGGACAGCCGGTTCGCCGTCTCCAGCGCCTCCGCCTCGTCCAGCAGCCCCGCCCGCAGCTTCACCTCCCGGGCCCGCCGCTGCCGCGCCAGCTGCTCCCGGAAGAGCGCCTCGATCGAATCCGATGCGTATGCCGACTGCCGCGCCACGCCCTTCACAAAGTTCGCCAGGCCGTCCGCGTCGCGCCGGCGGCGGGCCGCCGCGTCCGATCGGGCCTCCAGCCTGCCCGCTGTGAACAGCGCGGCAAACACCGCCTCGTCGAAGGGCAGTCCCGCCAGGGACGCCCCCGCGCCGGCATCGATGGCCTCGTCCAGCCGAGCGCCGACGGACGCGCACAGCCGGTGGTAGAGGCCGAAGCGCTCCGCCACCTCCTCCACCTGGAGGTATTGGCTGAACAGCGCCTTGCCCGGCGCGTCGCCCATGGCCTCCGCCGCCAACATCATGTCAGACAGGTCCGTCCAGCTGCGGGCAGTGACGATCCGGTCGCCGTCGGAGACGTAGAAATCCCCGGCACGCAGCTTCAGGTAAGAGCGCACGACGGGGTGCGCGCCATGCGCCGCGGCGTAGGCCTGCCACGCTTCCAGATCCGGCTCCACCTCGATCACTCGCAGGCGGTCCATCACCACGGGGTCGAAGGTGTGGGCATAGCGGTTGTACTTCGGCGGGTTTCCGGCGCAGACGATCGTCCAGCCCTGGGGCAGCGCGTGGGTGCCAAAGGTCTTGTACTGCAACAGCTGCAGCACTGCCGGCATCAGCGATTCCGACACGCAGTTGATCTCGTCCAGGAACAGCACCCCGGTCGCCGCGCCGGCCTCGACCTTCTCCCACACGCCGGCCACGATCTCGCTCACGGTGTACTCCGTCACCGCGCGCTCCTCCCCGTTCAGCGTCCTGCGCACGATCAGCGGCAGGCCGAGGGCGCTCTGCCGGGTGTGGTGGGTCATCGTGTAGGCGACGCAGCCGATGCCCAGCTTCGCCGCCACCTGGGCCACCATCGCCGTCTTGCCAACGCCCGGCGGCCCGATCAGGTACACCGGCCGCTGTGCCGAAGGCGCAACGCGCCAGCCGCCCTCCGACGTCTTCGCCCCGTAGGCCCGTATCGCCTGTTCCAGCTGCCCCGCCGCCTCGCGTATGTTCACTTCAATCCCCCTCCAGCACCAGCGTGCGCGCCCAGGACGGCACGTCGATGGCGTCGTAATGCCCCTTGAAAAACACGAAGATCGCGTCGTACTCCGGCGATCGGGGCGGAAACAGCCCCATGCCGTCCGAGAAGAACAGCGCCGCCCTCAGCCTGCGGAACGCGCCCCGCGCGACGAGGCGGTCGATGCGCTCAAAAGCCGGGCGGAAGTCCGTGCCGCCCCCGCCGACCAGCGTCAGGCCGTCGATGTAGCGCTCAAAATCCCGAACGCAGGTGATGACGTCATCCCTTCGCACCCGGGCATCGCACTGCAATATCCTCAGGTTGAAGCGCCGGGCAAACAGCGCCTCGTCGGCCAGCAGCGCCCGGGTCTCATCCAGGAACCGGGTGGTCAGCGTCTCCAGGCAGGAGCCGGAGGTATCGATCACCACGGCCAGCTCGTCCACGCGCCGCGCCTGGCGGGTCTCCAGCGGCTCGACGATGGGCGCGCCCCGCTCCAGTCCCCAGCAGTACAGTCCCGGCTCGAAGCCGTCGGGGTCCTCCCGGAGCTCCTCCACCTCCCCGGCATAGGCGGCGAGCAGGTCCCGGTAGGAGCGCTCCGGCACGCGGCCCGGGGCGTAGCGCTTCACCGCGTCCCCCGGCGCGCGGCCCCTCCTGCCGCCCCGGGCCTCGCCCAACACCCTGCGGCGCAGGTCCTCCCAGCCGCCGTTTTCCCCGCTTGCCCGGGCTGCGAGGCCACGCTCCGGCCTCCAAAACCGGTGGTCGTCCACCGTCAGCAGGCGCCGCAGCGCCTCCCGATGCTCCGCGAAGAACGGGTCCCGGGCCATGGCCCCGGCGACGCCGCCCAGCGGGACGCCCTCCAGGTGGTGCCGGGCCTGCATGAACAGCTCCGCGCCCCGGGCCGGGCAGAATTCCGGCAGCAGCGCGTCGGTGAGCAGCGCCGCCGCCATGTCCGCGGCCAGCGCGTCCGGATCCCGCATGAAAGGGTGCCCCAGCAGGCAGTGGGACGCGCAGTGGGCCAGCGCGGCGCTGCCTCCGGCGAGGTCCCGGCGCAGGCGGGCGGGGTCATGGAAAAAGCGGGTCCCGTCCGTGCCGGGCCGCTCCAGGCCGCGGATTTCTTCTGCCGCCAGCCGGCCGAAGGCCGTCGCCAGCCACGGAGACGCCGCGATGAGCCTGCCCCGAACGATGCCCATGGCTTCGGAATCCATCGTCCCGCCCTCCTTTCACGCAAGCGCCTGATATTCGTTTCCAACGGCGCGGCCCGGGTGCCTCCCGGTCCGTCCGCAACCGCGAAACACCCGCCTCAGGTTTGTATTATAAAGGCGAAATCCGCTGCCGTCAAGCCGCGCGACCGCCACGGCAAGCCCCTCGCCCCGCCACGGCCGCCTTGATTTCCGGGCAAAAACGTGCTATGCTTGGATGGCGAAGGCACGCCTTCGCCATCCCGCGACGCCCTCGCGCCGACACAGGAGGAACGTTCCCATGTCCGAGCAGACCAAACACTACGCCTTTTTCCAGAACCGGGAGTGCGAATACTTCCCCTGCCACCGGGGGGCGGACCCCGAGCGCTTCAACTGCCTGTTCTGCTACTGCCCGCTCTACGCCCTGGGAAGGCGCTGCGGCGGCAATTTCCGATACAACGCCCAGGGCTACAAGGACTGCACCCATTGCCTGTTTCCCCACCGCCCGGAGAACTATGAAAAGGTCACCGGCCGGTACCGGGAGATCATGGACCTCGTCCGGGAAAACGATGCCCGCCTCGCGGAGGCGGAGGGCGATCCAAAGCAGGAAAAATGAGACAATCGCCATAGAAACAGGGCCCCGCAGGATCCATTTCCGATCCCACGGGGCCCTTTATCGTCCGGGCAACAGCACTGCCATGAATCATTCTTTCCCGGGAATGCCGGAATCGGCCTTCGCCTACAGTCCCCAGATGTCCCGGTTGTACTCCGCGATGGTCCGGTCGGAGGAGAAGTAGCCCGCCCTGGCGATGTTCACCAGGGCCTTTTTCGCCCACGCCCGCTCGTCGCGCATGTCCGCCAGGGCCCGGGCCTTGGCGTCGCAGTAGGACCGGAAGTCCGGGAAGGTCATGAACCAGTCCTTGTTCACCAGCTCGTCCCGCAGGCGGGTCAGGCTGGCGGCGTCGCCTGCGGCCAGCATCTCCGCGCCGGTCAGGAAGTCCACCGCGGCCATCAGCTCGGGGTCGGCCTCGCAGTACGCCTTCGGATCGTAGTCGCCCCTGCGGTAGCGCTCGATCACATCGTCCGAGGACAGGCCGAAGGTGTAGATGTTCTCCCCGCCCACCAGCTCGGCGATCTCCACGTTCGCGCCGTCCATCGTGCCCAGGGTCACCGCGCCGTTGAGCATGAACTTCATGTTGCCGGTGCCGCTGGCCTCCTTGCTGGCCAGGGAGATCTGCTCGGAGATGTCGCAGGCCGGGATCAGCTTTTCGGCGGCGGAGACGTTGTAGTTCTCGATCATGACCACTTTCAGCCACCCGGAGGCCTCGGGGTCGGCGGCGATCACGTCGGACAGGCACAGTATGGCGTGGATGATGTCCTTGGCGATGGTGTAGGCCGGGGCCGCCTTCGCGCCGAAGATCACGGTCACGGGCCGCTCGGGGCGCTCGCCCTCCCGCAGCCTCTGGTACGCCCGGATGGCCCACAGCAGGTTCAACTGCTGCCGCTTGTACTCGTGCAGGCGCTTGGACTGGACGTCAAACACGGAATCCGCGTCGATCACCGTCCCCTGGTGGTCGAAGATCCAGTCCGCGAAGCGCCGCTTGTTCACCCGCTTGACCGCCGTCAGCCGCTCCAGCAGCTCGGGGTCGCCGGCGTGGTCCAGCAGCCGCTCCAGCTGCCCGGCGTCCCGCCGCCAGCCCGCGCCGATGGTCTCGTCGATCAGGCCCGCCAGGTCCGGATTGCAGCTCATCAGCCAGCGGCGGAAGGTGATGCCGTTGGTCTTGTTGTTGAACTTCTCCGGATACAGGGCGTAGAAGGGCGCCAGCTCCGAGTGCTTGAGGATCTCGGTGTGCAGCCGCGCCACGCCGTTGACGGAGTGGCTGAAGTGGATGTCCAGGTTGGCCATGTGGACGTTGTCATCGCCGTCGATGATCTGCACGAAGGGATCGTCGCAGGCCGCCCGCACCCGCGCGTCCAGCCGCCGGATGATGGGCATCAGGTGGGGCACCGCCCGCTCCAGGTAGGCGACGGGCCACTTCTCCAGCGCCTCGGCCAGTATGGTGTGGTTGGTATAGCCGCACACCGCGGTGACGATCTCCACCGCCTCGTCCTCGCCGATGCCCTTCTCCCCCAGCAGGCGGATCAGCTCCGGGATCACCAGCGTGGGATGGGTGTCGTTGATCTGGATGGCCGCGTAGTCCGCCAGGTCGCGCAGGTCGCTGCCCCGGGCCGCGCACTCCTCCAGGATCAGCCGCGCGGCGTTAGCCACCATGAAGTATTCCTGGTACACCCGCAGCAGGCGGCCCGCGTCGGTGCTGTCGTCCGGATAGAGGAACAGCGTCAGGTTCCGGGCCAGCGCCCCCTGGTCGAAGGCGATGCCGGACTTGATCAGCCGCTCGTCGGCGGTGTCCACGTCGAACAGGCGCAGCTTTCCGCCCTTGGAACCATAGCCGGTCACATCGATCTCGTACATCGTGGAGCGCAGCGTTCCCTCGCCCATGGGGATGTCGTAGTGGACGTCCGTGCGGTGCATCCAGCTCTCGGTGCCCCAGCGCAGCCAGGTGTCCGGCGTCTCCGCCTGGCGGTTGTCCACGAAGCTCTGACGGAACAGGCCGCAGTGATAGGCCAGGCCCAGGCCGTCCGCGGGCAGCCCCAGCGTGGCCAGGCTGTCCAGGAAGCAGGCCGCCAGCCGACCCAGGCCGCCGTTGCCCAGGGAGGGCTCCAGCTCGAACTCCTCCAGCTCGGCGAGGGAAATGCCTGCCTCCGCCAGCTCCGCGGCCACCGCGTCCCGCAGGCCCAGGTTCAGCAGGTTGTTGCTCAGCAGCTTGCCGATCAGGAACTCAGCGGAGATGTAGTACAGCTTCTTCTTGCCCTGGTTGTACCCCCGCTCCCGGGCGGCGGCGTCCACGCGGCGCAGCAGCGCGTTGAACAGCTCCAGGCGGGTGCAGTCCTTCAGGGGCTTGCCCGCGTATTCAAAAAGGGATTTCTGGCTCATGGCGCGTTCCTCCTCATTCGTCACGGCTGAATTATACTCTTATATTCTCAAAAATACTTGCAGCATCTGCTCAGAATATGATACAATACTATCAAAACCAGCCATCGGGAGGCGCGCCATGGATCTCGAGCACTACACCCAGTACCAGGAGACCCGCCTGCACGAGCAGCCGGGCTTCGTCTACAACACCTACCTGTGCACCATCCCCCAGGACTTCGACCGGGTGAACCTGCACTGGCACGACCAGGTGGAATTGATCTACATCAAGAAGGGCAGCGGCACGGTGTCGCTGAACCTGCAGAACCTGCCGGTCTCGGCGGGGTGCATCGTGCCCGTGCTGCCCGGGGAGCTGCACGGCATCGAGGGGGACGCCGGCGTGCGGATGGAGTACGAGAACATCATCTTCTCCCTCGCCCTGCTGGACAGCGCCGAGGCCAACGATTGGTGCCGGGGCGTGCTGGACAGCCTGCGCCGGGGCGCGCTGTGCTTCGAGCGGCCCATCCGGCCGGGCACGGAGCTGCACGCGGCGGTCAGCGCCGCGCTGGACGCCGCCGACGAGGCCTGCTCCCGGCGGGAACCCGGGTATCCGCTGCTGGTGAAGAGCCAGCTGTTCATGCTGCTCTACGCCCTGCAGTGCTTCCAGACCGCGCCGGAAAAGCCCCGCGCCGGCGACGACGCCGAGAAGCTGAAGGGCCTGGTGCGCTTCGTGAAGGCCCACTACGACCGGCCCATCTCCGTGGCGGACGCCGCTGCCGTGACCGGCTACAGCCCCTCCCACTTCATGCGCATCTTCCGCCAGCTCACCGGGCGGACCTTCGTGGAATACCTGACCGACTACCGGCTCTCCGCCGCGGTCTACTACCTGAAGGAGACCGACGAGGACATCGGAACCGTCGCCGCCAACTGCGGCTTTGAGAACATTTCCTATTTTATACGCCGCTTCGGCCGGAAGTATGGCATGTCCCCGGGCCAGTTCCGGCGCAGCGCCGCCCGGAATTGACACGGCGTTCCCTGCCCTTCCATGCGCGTCCCGCGCCGCCGGCAAGCCTCCCGCGGGACGCCTCAAACCGCCGCCAAGTGTTGCAGAATCCTATCATTCCGCTGAAAGATCCTATCAGCTTGCCGAAAAATCGCGCGTTTTGTTTTGACTTTAACTTAACAGAGTGCTATAATGGGTGTGTCGAAAATGGGGACAAACCCATTCGCACGCCGCACAGCGGCGTACGACACAAAAAGGAGGATTCACCATGAAGAAATTGCTGACCCTGGTGCTGGCCGTCGCGCTGGTGCTGACCATGAGCTGCGCCGCCTTCGCAGAAGGCTACAGCGGCGATCTGAAGGTCTGGGTGGCCGAAGCCGCCGTGGACTTCACCGTGGAACAGGTTGAGGCCTTCAAGGCCGCCAATCCCGAGTATGCCGACATGACCGTCACCGTGGAGCCCGTGGGCGAAGGCGACGCCGCCGGCAAGGTGATCACCGACGTCGAGGCCGCCGCCGACATCTTCGGCTTTGCGCAGGACCAGCTGGCCCGCATGGTCGCCGCCGGCGCCCTGATCGACGTGGAGCCCGAAAACGCTGAGGCCGTCGCCGCCGAGAACGACGCCGGATCCGTGGCCGCCGTCACCCTGGGCGACACCATGTACGCCTATCCGATGACCAGCGACAACGGCTACTTCCTGTACTACGACAAGAGCGTCGTGACCGATCCCTCCTCCCTGGAGCAGGTCCTGGCCGACTGCGAAGCCGCGGGCAAGAGCTTCTACATGGAGATCAACTCCGGCTGGTATCAGACCGCCTTCTTCTTCGGCGCGGGCTGCACCCTGACCTATGACGTGGACGACGAGGGCAACATCAACGCCTGCAACGCCGACTACGCCAGCGAGAACGGCCTGAAGGCCCTGAAGAGCATGATCGCCCTGGCCAAGAGCCCCGCGTTCGTCAACGGCTCTTCCGTGTCCAACGCCACCAACGCCGCCGCCATCGTGGACGGCACTTGGGACGCTGTCGCCGCGCAGGAGATGTTCGGCGAGAACTACGCCGCTGCCAAGCTGCCCACCGTCGACGGCTATCAGCTGTCCGGCTTCGGCGGCTTCAAGATGCTGGGCGTCAAGCCCCAGACCGACGACGCCAAGCTGGCCGCCTGCGACGCGCTGGCCGCCTACCTGACCTCCGAAGAGGTCCAGCTGGCTCGTTACGAGGCGCTGGGCTGGGGTCCCTCCAACCTGAACGCTCAGAAGAGCGAGGCCGTGCAGGCTGACATCGCGCTGTCCGCTCTGGCCGAGCAGCTGGCCTTCACCATCCCGCAGGGCCAGTATCCCGGCGACTACTGGGCTCTGGCCACCGGCCTGGGCGACAGGATCATCGGCAAGGAATTCGACGATGCCGACGACGACACCCTGATGGGCGTGCTGAACGAGTTCCAGGAGACCTGCATTTCCTACGCGGGCTGATGAACCACAGGACGGGCTGGGGAGCGTGCCTCCCCGGCCTGTTTTTGGTCATAACACGGATTTACAACACTTTGCCATCTACAAATTTGAAACGGGGGACATCCACATGGTGGATCTCGATTACTTAAAAATGAGCAAGCCCCAGAAGTTCCTGCACAACCTGGCCGGCTTCTTCAAGGCGCTGCCGGGCAGGATCGGCGGCGGCCTTGTGAACCTGTGCCGCAGGATCGCGGGCTTCTTCAAGGGCCTCGGGCTGTCCATCGCGGACCTGGTCACCACCTTCCGGGAGGGCGACTGGAAGACGCGCCTGTCCTATCTGGTGATGGGCTCCGGCTCCATGGCCCGCGGGCAGTGGGGCCGCGGCCTGCTGTTCTTCCTGTTCCAGACGGTGTTCAACCTGTACATGGTCAACTTCGGCGTGGCCTACCTGTCCAAGCTGAACACGCTGGGCGTGGTGGAGACCTACAAGGAGGGCCGCCGCACCGTCTACGGCGACAACTCCTTCCTGATCCTGCTGTACGGCGTGCTGACGCTGTTCTTCATACTCGCCTTCATCTACACCTGGCGGGTGAACATCAAGCAGAACAAGATCTCCCAGCAGATCCTGAAGTCCGGCAAGAAGCTGAAGAGCACCAAGGAGGACCTGCAGTCGCTGATGGACAGCCAGTTCCACAAGACGCTGCTGGCCCTGCCCACCCTGGGCGTGTTCGTTTTCACCATCCTGCCGATCTTCTTCATGATCCTGGTGGCGTTCACCAACTTCGACTACAACCACCAGCCGCCCAGCAAGCTGTTCACCTGGGTGGGGTTTGAGAACTTCAAGACGCTGCTGTCCTCCGGCAGCGCCAGCTACGGCGACACCTTCCGCCAGGTGCTGTTCTGGACGCTGGTGTGGGCCTTCTTCGCCACGTTCCTGAACTACTTCCTGGGCATGTTCGTGGCCATCATGATCAACAAGAAGGGCATCAAGCTGAAGAAGATGTGGCGCACCATCCTGGTCATGACCATCGCCATTCCCCAGTTCGTGTCGCTGCTGTACGTTTCGAAGATGTTCGCCGCGGACGGCCTGATCAACACCTATCTGATGAAGTGGCACTGGATCAGCCAGCCCATCCCCTTCTGGACCAACCCGGGCTGGGCGCGGTTCACCATCATACTGATCAACATATGGATCGGCATCCCCTACCTGATGCTGATCGCCACGGGCATCCTGATGAACATCCCCGCGGACCTGTATGAATCCGCCCGCATCGACGGTGCCAACGCCATGCAGATGTACGGCAAGATCACCCTGCCCTACATGCTGTTCGTCACCGGCCCGTACCTGCTGACGTCCTTCACGGGGAACATCAACAACTTCAACGTCATCTTCCTGCTGTCCCAGGGCAAGCCGATGGGCCTGAGCGGCAACGCCGGCTACACCGACCTGTTGATCACCTGGCTGTACCGCATGACCGTTTCCGACACCAACTACAAGATCGCCGCCGTCATCGGCATCATGGTTTTCGTGGTGCTGGCCGTGATCAACCTGGTGGTCTACAACCTGATACCGTCCGTCAAGAATGAGGAGGATTTCCAGTGATGTCTGAGACGAAGCAGCAGAAGCTGCGCAGCAAGAAGGGGCACGAGCGGCGGATCAACGGCACGATCTACACCGTGCTGACGGTCATGAGCATCGTCTGGCTGGTCCCCTTCGTGTTCCTGGTCCTCCAGTCCTTCCGCTCCTACCAGCTGGAGAAGGGCGGCATGGTGGACTACCTGATTCCCAAGCACTTCTCCCTGGACAACTACGCCTTCCTGTTCGAGGGTAGCAACTTCTTCTCCTGGTGCGGCAAGGCGCTGCTGATCGCGCTGATCGTCGCCTGCCTGACGAGCCTGCTGGTGGTCGTCGCCGGCAAGTGGCTGGACCGCCGGGACACCGTGCGCCGGACCGAGCGGGCCTGCGCCCTGGGCGCCTGCCTGGTGGTGGGCTTCGTGGCGCTGGCGCTGCTGGCGGGAGCGATGCACGGCTTTGCGCTGGCGGGCAGCCTGGTCCACGCGCTGATCGGCCTGGCACTGTTCATCCTCGCCGGCGCGATCATCGCCCGCGTCTACCTCAAGCAGGACAGCAAGCTGCTGCGCTCCATCCCCGGCTACGTGGTGGAGGACAAGTACGAGGGCGTCAAGAAGCTCTTTGCCATGGCGGCGGAGTTCCTGGCCGTGACGCTGATCGTGCAGTGCATCCTCTGCCCCATGACCACCAGCCAGTACCTGAAGTGGTACGGCAACACGCTGACCATCGCGCTGTTCACCTCCGTGATCCAGACCGTGATCGTGCTCTCCGTCAGCTACGCCCTGTCCCGCCTGCGCTTCAAGGGCCGCAAGCTGATCATGAACGTGGTGCTGGTGCTGGGCCTGTTCCCGGGCTTCCTGACCATGATCACGCTGTACTTCCTGCTCAAGCAGATGGGCCTGACCCAGGCGGGCTCGGTTCCGGGCCTGATCCTGATCTACTGCGCCTCCTCGGGCATGGGCTACTACATCTCCAAGGGCTTCTTCGACACCATTCCGAAATCGCTGGATGAATCCGCCCGCATCGACGGCGCCACCCGCTTCCAGGTGTTCCTGAAGATCATCATGCCCCTGGCAAAGCCCATCGTCATCTACACCATACTGATGGCCTTCATGGCCCCCTGGGGCGACTACGTGTTCGCCAGCTACGTGGCGTTCGGCCACCAGAACGGCTACAACGTGGCCGTCGGCCTCTACAACTGGGTCAACACCAACGACTACCAGAACTACTTCACCCGCTTCTGCGCGGGCGGCGTGCTGGTGGCCGTGCCGATCACGGCGCTGTTCCTGGCGCTGCAGAAGTACTATGTCGAGGGCGTCACCGGCGGCGCTGTGAAGGGCTAAAATTGGGAGGAATAGCAAATGGCAAGCTTGAAACTTGAGCACGTCAAGAAGGTATATGACAAGAATGTCGTGGCGGTGCACGACTTCAACCTGGAGATCAAGGACAAGGAATTCATCGTGTTCGTCGGCCCCTCCGGCTGCGGCAAGTCCACCACGCTGCGCATGATCGCCGGCCTGGAGGACATCTCGGGCGGCACGCTGACCATCGGCGACCGCGTGGTCAACGACGTGGAGCCGAAGGACCGCGACATCGCCATGGTCTTCCAGAACTACGCGCTGTATCCCCACATCAGTGTCTATGAGAACATGGCCTTCAGCCTGCGCCTGCGCAAGATGAGCAACGAGGAGGTCCACCGCCGGGTGTGCCAGGCGGCAGAGATCCTGGGCATCACCGAGTACCTGGCCCGCAAGCCGAAGAACCTGTCCGGCGGCCAGCGCCAGCGCGTGGCCATCGGCCGCGCCATCGTGCGCGAACCCCAGGTGTTCCTGATGGACGAGCCGCTGTCCAACCTGGACGCGAAGCTGCGCAACCAGATGCGCGCGGAGATCATACTGCTGCGCAAGCGCATCGACACCACCTTCATCTACGTCACCCACGACCAGACCGAGGCCATGACCCTGGGCGACCG
>JAUMVG010000116.1 GCA_030530315.1 Clostridia bacterium
GTGCTGGACACCTGGTTCTCCTCCGCCCTGTGGCCCTTCTCCACGCTGGGCTGGCCGGACAAGACCGAGGATTTCCAGTATTATTATCCCAACACCGTGCTGTCCTGCGGCTACGACATCATCTTCTTCTGGCTGGCCCGCATGGTGTTCTCCGGCATCGAGCAGACCGGCGAGTGCCCCTTTGAAATCGCGCTGATGCACGGCATCGTGCGCGACGCGCTGGGCCGGAAGATGTCCAAGTCCTTGGGCAATGGCATCGACCCCATCGAGGTCATTGACAAATACGGCACCGACGCGCTGCGCTTCTCGCTGGTGATGGGCGTGGCTCCCGGCAGCGACATCCGCATGTCCGATGAGAAGCTGGAGTCCTTCCGCAACTTTGCCAACAAGATCTGGAACGCCAGCCGCTTCGTGCTGATGAACCTGCAGGGCTTTGAGCCCAAGGGCATCGATGTCAATAAGCTGTCCCTGGCCGACAAGTGGATCCTGACCCGGTATCAGGACGCCGTGCGCGGCGTGACCGAGAATCTGGAGAACTACGACCTGGGCCTGGCCGCCACCAAGCTGTACGACTTCGTGTGGTCCACCTTCTGCGACTGGTACATCGAGGCCGCGAAGCAGGGGCTCTATGCGGAAGAGGGAGACGTGAAGGAGACCACCCAGGAGGTGCTGCTGTACGTGCTCACCGGCATGCTCAAGCTGCTGCACCCCTACATGCCGTTCATCACCGAGGAGGTCTACGGATACCTGCCCAACTCCGAGGGCATGCTGATCGTTGCGCCGTGGCCCGAGGTGAAGCCGGAATTCGACTTCCCCGAGGACGCCGCGCGCATGGATGGCATCATGGACGTCATTCGCGCCGTGCGCAACCTGCGCGCCGAGATGAACGTGCAGCCCGGCCGCAAGGCCACGCTGATGCTCAAGCCCCACGAGGGCTGGGCCGACGCGCTGGCCAGCGCCGAGGGCTACTTCAAGCGCCTGGCCAACGCCAGCGGCGTCGAGCTGCTGGACGCCCATGCCGCCAACCCGGAGAAGTCCGCCTCCGCCGTGGCCGAGCCCTGCGAGCTGTTCATGCCCCTGGGCGAGCTGGTGGACGTGGAAAAGGAGCTCAAGCGCCTCGCCAAGGACCTGAAGGGCCTGGAGGGCGAGATCGCCCGCGCCGAAAAGATGCTGTCCAATCCCGGCTTCGTCAGCAAGGCGCCAGCGAACCTGGTGGCCGCCGAAAAGGAAAAGCTGGAGACCAACAAGGGCTTGCTGGAGAAGCTCAAGGCCCGTATCGCCGAGATGGAGAGCCTGCGCTGAGCCAGCGGTAATCCGGAAAAGCAAATATCATCCCATCTGCCCCGCCCAGGATTTTCCGGGCGGGGCAAGGTTTGTCCTTATTTGATTCGCAAAACCGCGGGCTTATTCGATCAGCGTCCGGTGGAGCGCACGCATCGAGCCGGCATAGCGATCTACGGGAACGTAGATGGAAAATCTTTCCGCGTCGCGCGTGACGCAAAGCGGGCGTAATGCCTCGGCGGCCCTGTGCGCGTGGGACTCCGGCACGCCGAACACGTCGATGCGGGAGACCATGCCGGTCGAGACTGCGCTTTCTGGGCAGGTTTTTCCGGGAACCGCTCCCGGGGCTTGTCCGTCGAATTCCTGTCCGGCAACGCCGCACGAAATAGCGTGTGGAAGGACCGCACGCGCTTCTCCCGCGATGCATGGAACCGTTTCGACGGATCGGTCGTCTATCAGCGTGCCAAAACTGTCGGGACTGGTGAAACTGCGCAGTCGGGTGGGGATGCCCTCGGCGGCGACCGGATCCAGGCAGGCGGGGTGGAGCACCTTGGCGCCAGCGCGGGCCAGCCTGCGC
Organism: Clostridia bacterium; assembly: GCA_030530315.1. GTDB lineage: Bacteria > Bacillota > Clostridia > Christensenellales > Aristaeellaceae > UBA2862. Next base: position 1,859 of record JAUMVG010000116.1, read on the forward strand.
ATCTGCCGGTAACTGACCTGGGGAATGAGCCGCGCCTCCGGGACGATGGCCGGGTCGGCGGTCATCAGTCCGGGAACATCGGTCCAATTCTCATAGAGCGACGCGCCGATGCCCGCCGCCGCCAGCGCGCCGGTGATGTCAGAGCCGTTGCGGGGGAAGGTGTGAACGCGACCGAAGCCATCCGCGCCATAGAAACCGGGGACCACGAATCGGTCATAGAGGGAGGCGATTTTGCTGAAGCGTTCCAGCGTTGTGTCCGCGTCCAGCACCCCCGCGCCGTCAAAGGCGATCAGACGTGCAGCGTCGACCATGGGAATGCCGCTGTATTGGGAGAACAGGGACGCGCAGAGCCATTCGCCCCGGCTGACGAGGTGGGCTTCGGAGATCTTTGCGGCGCGACTGAGGCTCTCCATGACCCGTGGCGCCGGGTCCGGGAGGCCGAGCCCCTCAGCGATCCGCTGAAAGCGCCTTCCGATCTCTTCGGCGAGTTGGGCAAATTCACTCGACTCTCCGCGGCAGCGCCACAGGCGGATCAGCATCGCAGTGACCTTTTCACCTCCGCTTCTGTCAACGCCCGGCGCGGACAGCACGACGCAGCGCCGGGCCGGGGAGCGGTCGAGTATGCGGCGGATTTCCCGAAAACACTTGGCGTCTGCGGTGGAGCTGCCGCCGAATTTGCAAACAACGGTGCGCATATTGAAAACCTCCGAATTGTCTGGAAATGGGGGAAAGCGCCCTGAACGCATGCAGTCGAGCGGTATCGGGCGCCGACGGGGTATACTATGCGCCGATTTGTCGGGCGTTCGTGTCGGATATGGGCGGAATATGGGTATATATTAAAAATATATGAAAAAAAGGATTTTTTCGTACAGACGTTGTATATAGTATAATGATCGACAGTCGGTGGGCGGCGAAACCGCCGGAGACCGGCGGCGCGTTTTTTCCTTGAAAACGGATTCCATCCGAGCTGTATACAAGTGTATTTTCTCATGGAATTTGCAAATGTGATGCAGGAAAAACGGCAAAACCGGCGAATAATATGTACTGTCATCTCACAAAGCCGGGCCGCGCGGGCGGCCAATGTCGACAGAGGAGCGTGTAATGAGCGGAAGGTTATCGGATGCATGGCTGGAGGAACTCAGGTCCAAAATCAGCCTTGAGGAAGTGGTCTCCGAATACGTTCCCCTGAAGCAAAAAGGCAAGAGATTCTGGGGATGCTGTCCGTTCCACAATGAAAAGACGCCGTCCTTCAGCGTCGACAGCGAATCGCAGCTCTACTACTGCTTCGGCTGTCACAAAGGCGGCACCGCGATCAACTTCGTCATGGACATGGAGCGGATGGAATTCATGGACGCGGTTCGCTACCTGGCGGAGCGTGCCCACATGGAGCTCCCGGAGCGGGGCTCATCGCCCGGCGAAGCACGGACGAGCCGGGATGACCGCGAACGCATGTATGAAGCGAACCGACTTGCGGCCCGATACTTTCATGGACTGTTGTGGACCGACGAGGGCGCGGAGGCGCTAAACTACCTGTACGGGCGCGGGCTGAATGATTCCGACATTCGCCGCTTCGGCCTCGGGGCTTCGCCAAAGGGCTGGGACGGCCTTTTCCATCATTTGGAGGAACAGGGCTTCGAAGCGGAGCTGCTGGAAAAAGCCGGGCTCGTGGTGCGCAAGGACAACCGATACTTCGACATGTTCCGGGGGCGGGTGATGTTTCCCATCATCAACGCCCAGGGGCGGGTGCTGGGCTTCGGCGGCCGAGCGATGGGCAGCGCGCAGCCCAAGTACCTCAACACGGCGGAGACGCCGATATTCAACAAGCGCATGGGCCTCTATGCGCTGAACTTCGCTCACAAGGAGCGGGCTGTCGGCAGGCTCGTGCTGGTGGAGGGGTACATGGACACCGTGTCCCTTCGCAAGCACGGCGTGCAGGGCGTGGTGGCCACGCTGGGCACCGCGCTGACCGAGGAGCAGGCGCGGCTGATGAAGCGATACGCGCCGGAGGTTTGGATCAGCTATGACGGAGACGCCGCGGGCCAGAAGGCCGCGCTGAGGGCGCTGGATATCTTCGACCAGCAGGGCGTTCCCGCCAAGGTGATCGACTACCCAGAGGGCATGGACCCGGACGACTTCGTGAAGGCCAGGGGGCTGAGCGGCTTCGAGGCGCTGCCCAAATACGATTCCACGAGCTACCGGATGATCCGCGCCCGGGACGGGCTGGATGTCTCCACCCAGGACGGCATGACGCAGTACGCGCTGCGCTGTTGCGCGATACTCAAACAGGTAAAGAGCCCCGTGGAGATGGAAAACCACCTGCGGCGGCTGGTGAACGAGACGGGCTACGATCGTGAGATTTTGCTGAGGCAGATCGGCGTGACGGCGACGCCAAGGGCGGCGACCGTGACCCGAAGGCCCAGGCAGACGCAGGAAGCACCATCTGAGATCGAAATGGCTGAACAGGCGCTGCTCTCCATGCTCTCGGCGGGATTGATCCCGGCGAAGCTGCTGGAGGGACAGGTCTTCTCAAACCCCGAATACCAGGCGCTGGCGGAGCACCTGATCTCCGGGAACCCCATCTCCGCCTATATCGACAATCTGAGCGACGATGCCGCGCGGGAGACGGCCATGCGCGCGCTGAACTATTCGCCCCTTCCGGCGGACGGGGAAAGCGCTGCGAGGATGGCTGAGGATTGCCTGCGAACGATACAAAAACAAAGGGCCGGCCAGCGAATTGATCAGCTGAAGCAGCAGATCAGCACCGCCTCGCCTGAGCAAAAGGCTGAGCTTTACCAGAAGCTGGCCGCATTGATGAAGCAATTGGATGGTTGACCGGTCGAAAGGAGTGGCCCCGATTGAGCAAGACGACTGCAACCCAGGAAGCAATGGCCGCGCGAGTGCGCGAGTTGATTGAGACCGGAAAGTCAAAGGGCGTATTGACCTATAAGGAAATCGTGGAGACGCTGGGGGACGTGGAGCTGAGCCCCGAGCAGTTTGATCGCGTGCTTGACACCCTGTCCGGGTTGAACATAGAGGTTATCAAGGAAGAAGCCATCCCCGAAGCGGAGCTGTTGGCCGAGGTCGAGGAGGAGGAGATCGACATATCCGTGCCCGAGGGCATCTCCATCGACGATCCCGTGCGCATGTATCTGAAGGAGATCGGCAAGGTGCCCCTGCTGACCGCCGACGAGGAAATCGAGCTGGCCAAGCGCATGGAGGAGGGCGACGAGGACGCGAAGCATCGCCTCTGCGAAGCCAACCTGCGCCTGGTGGTCTCCATCGCGAAGCGCTATGTGGGCCGCGGCATGCTGTTCCTGGACCTGATCCAGGAAGGCAACCTGGGCCTGATCAAGGCCGTGGAGAAGTTCGATTACCGCAAGGGCTACAAGTTCTCCACCTATGCCACCTGGTGGATCCGCCAGGCCATTACCCGTGCCATCGCGGACCAGGCGCGCACCATTCGCATTCCCGTGCACATGGTGGAGACCATCAACAAGCTGATCCGCGTCTCCCGCCAGCTGCTGCAGGAGTATGGCCGCGAGCCGCTGCCCGAGGAGATCGCCGCTGAGATGGGCATTCCCGAGGACAAGGTCCGGGAGATCATCAAGATCGCCCAGGAGCCCGTATCCCTGGAGACCCCCATCGGCGAGGAGGAGGACAGCCACCTGGGCGACTTCATCCCCGACGACGACGCCCCGGCCCCGGCGGAGGCCGCCGCCTTCACCATGCTCAAGGAACAGCTGATGAGCGTGCTGTCCACGCTGACCCCCAGGGAGGAAATGGTGCTGAAGCTGCGCTTCGGCCTGGAGGACGGCCGCGCCAGGACGCTGGAGGAAGTGGGCAAGGAGTTCAAGGTGACCCGAGAGCGCATCCGCCAGATCGAAGCCAAGG